>NZ_CP101283.1:930000-1240000 GCF_024298925.1 Phenylobacterium sp. LH3H17
GGCGGGCGCGGCCGCGGCGCGGATCAGGCCGCCGACGCCATCAGCGCCCTGGTCAAGGCGATGATGCTCGACATGGACTTCGCGCTGTCGATCTACCTGGAGACCATCGAGGAAGAGCGTCGCCGGCTGCAGGCCGAGCGCGACGCCGCCGCGCGTCATCAGGAGACGGCCAACCGGGCCCTGGCCGAAGCCCTGGCGCGCCTCTCCGGCGGCGATCTCCGCGCCCGCGTGGACGCCGATCTCGGGCCGGGCTTCGAGGAGCTGAAGACCGACTTCAACGCCGCGATCTCGGCTCTGGAGGCCGCCATCGGCGCCGCCTCGTCCGCGGCCCGGGTGGTGGGGGAGGGCGTGGATCAGATCGGCGCGGCGGCCGACGACCTCTCCCGGCGGACCGAGCAGCAGGCCGCCAATCTGGAAGAGACCGCCGCGGCCCTGGACCAGATCACCGCGACCGTGGGGCGGAGCGCCGAAGGCGCGCAGCGCGCCCCCCGCATGGTCACCCAGGCGCGCGCCGAGGCCGAGCGTTCCGGCCTGGTGGTCGAGCAGGCGGTCAAGGCGATGGACCAGATCGACGGCTCCTCGGTGGAGATCGGCCGGATCATCGGGGTGATCGACGAGATCGCCTTCCAGACCAACCTGCTGGCGCTCAACGCCGGGGTGGAGGCCGCCCGGGCCGGCGAGGCCGGCCGGGGCTTCGCGGTGGTCGCCGCCGAGGTTCGGGCGCTCGCCCAGCGTTCGGCCGAGGCCGCCAAGGAGATCAAGGCCCTGATCACCCAGTCGGGCGCCCAGGTGAAGTCCGGCGTCGACCTGGTCGGGGAGACCGGCAAGATGCTCGCCGCGATCGCCGATCACGTCACCGGGATCGACGGTCTGGTGGGCGAGATGGCGGTATCGGCCTCGGAGCAGACCCGCGCCCTCGGCGAGGTCAACGCCGCGGTGAACCAGCTCGATCAGCTGACCCAGCAGAACGCCGCCATGGTGGAGCAGACCACAGCCGCCACCTACGCCCTGGCCGGCCAGAGCGCGGACCTGTCGCGCCGGATGGCCGACTTCACCGTCTCGGCGGCCTCACCGACCGGCCGAAACCTGCGCTCGGTGGCCTGACCGAGGATCGAGGCGGCCCCTAGGGTCCAGACCCTAGCGCCCGGGCGCGCGATAGGTCTTCGGCGTCAGCCGCCCGATCCACGCCTCCAGCTTGGCCACTTCTTCCTTGGTCTCCTTCAGGGTGTGGCCCTCCACGCTCATCACCAGGTTCTCGATCTCGAACTCGGTCCAGCTCCGGTGTTCGGCCTTGGCGGCGATGTACATGTCGAGGAACTCCTCCTGCCGCTTCAGCCAGGAATAGACCTGCTTGGACGAGGGCATCCGGGGGTCCTTGACGATGGCGCTCACCGGTTCGCCCAGGGCCACCCGCTTGCAGAACCGTTTGGCCCAGGCCCGGTCATAGGTGCTGCGCCGCCCGCCGCCGGGCTTGCGCCGCAGGCCCAGCCGCACCTCGTGCGGGATACGCCAGGCGTCGCTCACATGTTTCAGCCGCCGGTTCTGCACCTTGCCCTCGGCCAGGTGCGCGCGCACGCGGTCGTACATCGCCGCGAACTCGGGATGCACCTTCAGCCAGCGCCGGATGGTCGCCCGGCACGGCATGTAGGGATCGGCGGCGATCGAGTTCAGCGTCTCGCCCACCTCCAGCCGCGCGCAGATCACCTCGGCGAACTTCCGCCGGTACTGCGAAACCGGCGGCCCGCCGATGTGATCCATCTCCGGCACGGGCCGCTCGCGCGGCGGTCTCCAGCGGTCGGCGAAGTTGTAGCTCACGCCCTGAAGTTTAGTCGGAAGATCGCAAAAGCGCAAGAACAAAAGAAGAACATCGACGCGTGGGAGCCTGGCCCCCGGCGCGCGAACCGCTATCGTGGCCGCGACCGCTACCGGAGTCCCGCATGCTACGACGCCTTCAATTCCTGGCCCTGATGGTCGCCGCGGCGTTCGCCGCCCAGCCGGCCCTGGCCCAGGGCCTGTCCCCCGCCCAGGTGGGCGCCGGCTTCCGCGAGGGCGCCGGCTACTGCCTGGAGGCGGGCCTGCGCGGCCTGTCCGTCGCCGATCTTCCGCCCGCAGAGCGCGCCGGGCTCGCCCCGTCGTCGGACGGCGCGCGCGAGATGGTCGACGACTTCCAGGGACCGCTCTGGGACGTGCTCACCGCCAAGGGCATCGTTGTCCTGTGGGAGCCCACGCCCAACACCTGCAAGGTCATGGCCTATGGCGCCCCGGTCGACCGGACCTTCAAGGCCATCCTGAAGGACGCCCGCAAGCGCGCGCCGGATCTCGATCCCGTCAAGGTCGAGCCCGGCTACGAGCCCATCGTCTACCGCCTGCAGCAGGCGACGCCGGCCGCCAGGCTCAGCCTCGACCTCAAGGGAAACGAGCCCGGCGCCCCCGGCCACCTGTTCCGCTTCAGCAAGCTCCACGCGACGGTGACGCGGGAGGCGGCCAAGCCCTGAGCGCGCCCGCCATGCGCCTCTACCTGGCCTCCTACCGGATGGACACGGTCCAGCCCCTGCTCGACCTCGCCGGCCCCGGCGCGCGGGCGGTGGTGGTCTCCAACGCCCTGGACCTGATCCCCGAGGCCGACCGCCGCGCCTACGCCGCCCAGGTCCACGACCCCATCGCCGACCTGCGCGACGCGGGGCTGGCCGCCGAACCGCTGGACCTGCGCCACTATTTCGGAAAGCCGGACCAGCTCGACCGCACCCTGGCGGGTGTCGGCCTGATCTGGGCGGTGGGCGGCAACGCCTTCCTGCTCCGCCGCGCCATGGCCCAGAGCGGCCTCGACCAGATCCTCGTCCGGCGCCTGGCGGAAGACAGCCTCGTCTATGGCGGCTGGAGCGCCGGCGCCTGCGTGGCCGGCGCGACCCTGCGCGGCCTCCACCTGATGGACGATCCCGACCCCGTCGCCCCCGGCTACGACCCCGCGCCGATCTGGGAAGGCCTCGCCCTCGTCGACTTCGCCATCGTGCCCCACTTCGCCTCGGACCACGCAGAGTCCGAAGCCGCCGCCCGCGCCGCGGCCTGGATGACGGAGCAGGGGATAGCCCACCGCACGCTCAGGGACGGCGAGGCCGTGGTGGGGCGGGGGGATGTGGTGGAGGTGGTGGGCAGGAACGACCCAATATGAGGGTTCATCTCTAGGTGGCGTCCGAAAATGACGCTTTCCGCGAGTAGGGTGAGCTTAACCAAACCCACCCCAACGTCCTACGGGGAGACCGCAATGGCTGACACATCTATCGAGTGGACGGACGCGACATGGAATCCCGTCGCCGGATGCACCGTGCTAAGCGCGGGCTGCACCAATTGCTATGCCATGCGCATGGCCGCCCGACTGGAGGCTATGGGAACGCAAAAGTACCAAGGCCTCACGCGGAAGAGCGGTGAACGGTACGTCTGGACCGGCAGAGTCTCCCTAGATGAAGGGGCATTGGCGATCCCGGTGAGATGGCGGAAGCCGCGACTCATCTTCGTGAATTCAATGTCCGATCTATTCCAAGACGCTGTGCCGGAGGAGTTCATCGCTCGAGTCTGGGAGACCATGGAGGCCACGCCTCATCACACGTACCAAATTCTGACGAAGCGGCCCGATAGGATGGCTGAAGTTACCCAGGGTCTACCGATCCTGAGCAATGTCTGGCTTGGGACAAGCGTTGAAAATTCTGAAGTTCTCCATCGTCTTGAACATCTGAGGGAGACATCCGCAGCGGTAAGGTTCGTTTCCTTCGAGCCGCTGATCGGCTCCGTCGCCGGCGCAGATCTACGTGACATCCACTGGGCAATTGTCGGCGGCGAGTCAGGCCCGCGTGCACGACCCATGCTCGAAGAGTGGGTGGGTGAAATCTACGATCGCTGCGAAGAAGCCTCCACAGCGTTCTTCTTCAAGCAGTGGGGCGGACGAAATAAGAAAGCGGCCGGACGTCTTCTTAGGGGACGGACCTACGACGAAATGCCTGCCGCTCATGCTTCCTAAGCAGGTCTCGCATTCCGTTCTTGGCGAGTTGGATCGCAGCGGGCGAGTCGTTTGCGATCAGGAGGAATAGCGAAAACACCTGTTGTCCGCCGTCCAAGAACAACGGTAGCGGTGGCGACGCCCAACTGAACAGACCTTCGAGCTTCCTGTGAAAATAAGTTTCGATTTGTTCAAGTGTGGCCGCGCGCTGGTCGTCCGCCGGCGGACCAAACAACGGCGTTCGTGGGTCTGGCTCATATAGATCCGAGCGCCATGCCGATCCGCCAAATAGGCGATTCAGAGAAGCCTGCTTATGCTCGTCAATCGCGCCGGCGTCATGGGCAAGCTGCCGATTTACCGCTCCAAGCGGGAAGAGATACCAAACATCTACGCGCTGAGTCGCAGCCAGGAGCTCAAGCGTCTCCCAGGAAACTTGCATTCCGTAAGGATCGAGGAAGACAACGCCACGCTGCGTACCCTTTGCCTTACCTGCTCTGCGCCAGGCACTCCTGGCGAAGATGTCTGGTAGAAGAGTATTTGCATCGCCCTGTTGACATTCGACGCGGGCGTCGATGTCTCTTAGCTTGCATAGAACTTGATATCTCGCGGTGTCCGGCTCCATAAATATTAGGTGCTTGAATGGCGGTGTAACTGCCATTGCCCGCTTAGCAGACCCATCAAGTACGACATCCTCAATTCCGATGGATTTTTCCTCTAGTAACCCGCCCGAGGTTCGAGTCTCTGTCCGTTCTCCCGATCCAGCGAATGCGTCGATGTACCAGAGGTCAAACTGCTGTTTACTGAGAGCTGTCGCGTAAAATTCAAGATAATAGCGGACCGCCTCGAGCTTTCGCTCGGTCCAATTCCCGCCAAAACGATGTCCACTAAGGCTCGACATTTAGGCCCCACCCAAACTCGAGCGCAGCCTAAGCGAGAAATGTCTAGAATCAAACTTCTATGCGTGTGCCCCCGTATGCGTTGACCAACAAGAAACCCCGCTGGCTCAAGCCAGCGGGGCTACCCAATCTCACTACTAAAACCCCCGACCCCGGCAAGCCGGGGGTCGAAGCGAGGCGTCGATATCCTGGGATCTTCGCGTAGCGATCCCAATGGTAGCTCGGCTGCCGAAGCCCGCTTCGCAGGTCCGGGCGCCCTTGAGGTAGAAGCCCGAGTCGTGGGCGTCGGTCATGCGACCCCTAAAACGCCCAAGCCCGCTCCACTACCTGCCGAGCAATCCTTCCCACGCCCGCTCCCGGTCCACCGCCATTGATCGGCTCGCACGCGAACCCATCCCCATCCCGATCCTGATGCGGCGAGTAAGCGGGCGACGAGGCCGGGATGGAGTAGAACCCCGCCGCGTTCGCCGCGTCACAGTTCCTGTAAGGCCCCGCTAGGTCGATCGCCGGGTCGCGCAGGGCGGCGATCATGGCCGGGCGGACCTGGGGATTGAGCTGGTCCAGCAGCACCAGGATCACGCCCGCGCAGACGATGCAGAAGCCGGTCAGCCAGGCCTGCAACCGGCGCTGCGCGCGCGTCTGCGCCCGGGCCCGGCGGCCTTGCCGGGCGAAGGGCTTGGCGTCGCGGGGGTTGGGCAGGCTGGCGCGAATGTCGGACCTCCGTCCCTGCACGGCAGAGCTTTCGCCCCACTTCGGCACAACTTCCAGCCGCCGCCAATTAAGAAACCCGCGCCGACGTGACGACCAGCAGCTCAAGCTTCATTCGCCTTTAAGTGGCGGATCGCATGGTGGTCCTTCGCCCCCGGGGACCGCCATGCTCATTCGACAGTTCCAGGCCCTAGCGCTCTGTCTCGCGCTCGCGGGCTGCGGGCGGCTGGTCATCGACGAGAACTACAACACGCCAGAGCCGGTTCATCTGAAGTTCCTGGCCTGGTACGCTGCGGAACGCCCTTATCCCGAGGCGACTGAGGTCCGGCTCCACGTCGACAACGACTCCTACGACAAGGACTCCAATCGCATCGAGCGCCCGGAAACCGTACGCGTGCTCTCGGTGGCCGAGCGCGCGCAATTCGAAAGGGCCCTGCAACGGGTGCGTGTCGTAGGCTTGGCGCCGCCCGGCTATAACGCGCCGCTTGGCCCGGCCTGCTTCGTTCCACACCATTTCTTCAAGTACTACGACGCCGCCGGTAAACAGGTGGGCGAGATCCTCGTCTGTTTCTGCTGCCTGCAGGCGCAGGCGCAGCCCGCGATGGCCTACGAGGACGGTCATCGCCAATGGTTATCGGTCCATGTCGGGAAGGTGAGGGACCTGGTGAAACAGATGGGCCTTCCAACCCAGCAACAGTGCGAATGAAAAACCCCGCCGGCTCACGCCAACGGGGCTCTCCAATCTCAACGGCTCAGCGCCGAAGCGCCTAACTCTCCGGCTCCAGAGTCACGGTCACCGGGTTCGGCACCAGGTCCTGCGAGGCGCCGGTGTACATGTCGACGCCCAGGCCGATCACTCCGCCGACCAGCACATTGCCGGCGACCCCTGCCGCGCCCGCGCCGGCGGTCTTGTGGGTCACCTGCACCGTGGCTGGCTTGAAGCCCGGCTTGGTGATCGTGGCCGTGAACTCCGACTTGCGCTTCATCTTGATGGCGCAGGGCGTGGCCGGGCACTGGTGGCCGTTGGTGGTCTCCACCTTAGCGCCCGACGGTTCGCTGTTGACCACCCAGGCGTCCTCGCTGCCCCGGGTCACCGTCGCGCAGGCAGCGAGCGAAGACGCGGCGCACAGCACCGCGGCCAGGCGCGAGACGCGCTCGTGTTGATAAGTCATTGAATAGCCCCCACTAACAAACGTCTAGCTTGTTACACGGGCAAGGGATTGCGGCAACTAGAAGTCGTATTAGGTACCAATGTTCTCTCAGAAATAGTGAGCCGCGCAATAAGAAACCCCGCCGGCTCACGCCGACGGGGCTCCCCAATCTCACCACTAGTACCCCGACCCCCCGGCAAGCCGGGGGTCGAAGCGTAGCGCCTAGTAGCCCTGAATCTTCGCGTAGCGATCCCGGTGGTAGCTCTGGCTGCCGAAGGCGGCTTCGCAGGCGCGGGCGCGCTTGAGGTAGAAGCCCGCGTCGTGGGCGTCGGTCATGCCGATGCCGCCGTGCATCTGGACCATTTCGTTGCTCACCAGGTGGAAGGTGTCGCCCATCTTGGCCTTGGCCAGGGAGACCAGCTCCGGCACGTCGGGGCTGCCGGCGTCGATCGCCTGGAGGGCGGCTTCGACGGCCGAGCGGGCCAGTTCCAGGTCGGTGAACATCTTGGCCGCGCGGTGCTGCAGGGCCTGGAAGGAGCCGATCACCTGGCCGAACTGCACGCGGACCTTGAGGTAGTCGAGGGTGACCTCGAAGGCCTGGACCGCGGCGCCCAGCATCTCGGCCGAGACGCCCGCGCGGGCGCGGTCGAGGGTGGATTCCAGAACCGGCCAGCCCTTGCCTTCCTCGCCCAGCAGCTCGGCGGCCGCGCCGTTGAACTCGATGTTCGAGGCGCCGCGGCTGTCGGCCAGCTTGAGGTTCTGCTTCTTCACGCCGGCGTCGTCGGCCTTCACCAGGAACAGGCTGACGCCGTCTGTGTCGCCCGGCTGGCCCGAGGTGCGGGCCGAGACGATCAGCAGGCCGGCCGAGGGGCCTTCCAGCACGAAGGTCTTCTTGCCGGTCAGCTTGTAGCCGCCGCCCGACTTCTCGGCCTTCATCGAGACCTTCTCCGGCGCATGGTGGGCGCCTTCGTCGACCGCCAGGGTGGCGACCACCGAGCCGTCGGCGATCTTGGGCAGCCATTCGCTCTTCTGGGCGTCGGAGCCGCCCAGGATCAGCGCCGAGGCGCCGGCCAGGCCCGAGGCCAGCAGGGGCGAGGCGGTGAGCGTGCGGCCCATCTCCTCGAGGATCAGGCCCAGGCTGAGATAGCCGAAGTCCGACCCGCCGTATTCTTCGGGGATGATGACCCCGGCCCAGCCCATCTCGGCCTGTTCGTTCCAGGCGTTGGCGTCGTAGCCGACCTCGACCCCGCTATCGCGCATCTTGCGGAAGGCGGTGACCGGGCTCTTCTCCTGCACCCAGCTTTTCGCCGCGTCGCGGAGCATGCTCTGTTCTTCGTTCAGAACGGCCATTTGTGTTCAGTCCTTATAGGTGTCGTTTGAATGATGAGGGGACGCCTGGGCGCCCTAGTTGTTCTGGGTGAGGTCCGGCAGGCCGAGGATCCGCTTGGAGATGATGTTGTTCTGCACCTCCTGCGAGCCGCCATAGATCGTGGTGGCCTTGCCGCCG
The DNA here is from genome assembly GCF_024298925.1 of Phenylobacterium sp. LH3H17. Lineage (NCBI taxonomy): Bacteria > Pseudomonadati > Pseudomonadota > Alphaproteobacteria > Caulobacterales > Caulobacteraceae > Phenylobacterium > Phenylobacterium sp. LH3H17. The sequence continues at coordinate 938,254 of NZ_CP101283.1, forward strand.
AGCCAGCCGCGCACGGCGCCTAGCTCTTCGGGTTTGAAGTCGTCGCCTTCCCAGCCGAGGCCCTGGTGACCCATGATCTCCAGGGTCAGTTCGGCCTTGTCCTGCATCCAGCGGGTGCCGGCGTTCTTCATGATCGAGGTGGCGGCCGAGGGGCCGGAATTGCCCTTGGATTCCATCATCGCGCGCACGGCGGTTTGCTGGAAGGCGCGGCCGTCGATCTCGTTCATGATGATGCGGGTGCGCAGGTCGCTGTCGGCGATGCGGCCCTTTTCGTCGGCGCCCACATAGTCCTTGGCCAGCTTCGGCAGCGGCTTGACCGCCATGCCGAACCCGCCGCCGCCGCCCGCGCCGCTGAGGCCGGAGCGCTCATGCTGCAGCAGCCGCTTGGCGATGGTCCAGCCGCCGTTCAGCGGGCCGACCAGGTTCTTCTTGTCGGCGATCGCGTCGGTGAAGAAGGTCTCGCAGAAAGGAGAGTTGCCGGCGATAAGAGGAATCGGACGGACTTCGACGCCCGGCTGATGCATCGTGAACAGGACGAACGAGATGCCTTCATGTTTCTTCGAAGTATCCGTCCGCACGAGACAGAAGCACCAGTCGGCGAATTGAGCGCCGGAGGTCCAGATCTTTTGTCCGTTGATGACGAAGTGGTCGCCCTTGTCTTCAGCCTTGCACTGAAGACTTGCCAGGTCGGACCCGGCGCCCGGCTCGCTGAAGCCCTGGCACCATTGCAGGTCGCCCCGGACGATCGGCGGGATGTGCTCTTTCTTCTGATCCTCGGTGCCGTACTCCAGCAGCGTCGGGCCGAACATCATCACGCCCATGCCGCCGATCGGGTTATAGGCCCCGGCCCGGCCCAGCTCCTGCTGGATGACCCGGCCCTCGGCCGGGCTGAGCCCGCCGCCGCCATAGGCCGCCGGCCAGGTGGGCACGCCCCACCCCTTGGCGCCCATCGCCTTGCGCCAGGCTTCCTGGTCCTCGCTGGGCTTCGAGCGCTCCTCGCGCATCATCGGATTGGGTCGTCCCTTCAGGGACGCCGGGAAGTTCGCCTCGATCCATGCCCGGGCGTCCGCCCGGAAGGTGTCGAGATCGCCGCCAAAATCAGCCATCTAAAAAGTCTCCTTGAAAATAGGGTCGTTCGAAACTCGGTTCATCATCCTAGTGGCTCTGGGTCAGGTCCGGGAGTCCCAGGATCCGCTTGGAGATGATGTTGTTCTGCACTTCGTTGGAGCCGCCATAGATCGAGCCGGCCTTGCCCGAGAGCCAGGAGCGCACCGCGGTCCGCTCCTCCTCGGTGAAGTCCTCGCCGGCCCAGCCGAGGCCCTGGTGGCCCATGAACTCCAGCGTCAGCTCCGCCCGGTCCTGGGCGACCTTCATATTGGCGTTCTTCATGATCGAGGTGGCGGCGCTGGGGCCCGAATTGCCCTTGGCCTCCAGGGCCGCGCGGCGAACCGTCTGCTGCAGGGCCTTCTGGTCGATCTCGTTCATGACGATGCGGGTCCGCAGGTCGCTGTCGGCCAGCCGGCCCTGCTCGTCCTCGCCCACATACTTCTTGGCGACCACGCCCAGCGCCACCGGCTTGCCGCCCGCCGCGCCGCGCGATCCGTTCATCCCCGAACGCTCGTGCTGCAGCAGCCGCTTGGCCACGCTCCAGCCGCCGTTCAGCGGGCCGATCAGGTTTTCCTTGGGCACCTTCACGTCGGTGATGAAGGTTTCGCAGAAGGGCGAGTTGCCGGCGATCAGCAGAATGGGGCGGACTTCCACACCAGGCTGGTGCATCTCGAAGACCACGAAAGAAATACCTTCGTGCTTCTTTGTGGTGTCGGTGCGGACCAGGCAGAAGATCATGTCGGCGTACTGGGCGCCGCTTGTCCAGATCTTGGATCCGTTAACGAGGAAGTGGTCGCCCTTGTCCTCGGCGCGGGTCTGAAGACTTGCCAGGTCCGATCCGGCGCCCGGTTCGGAGAAGCCCTGACACCAGCGGACCTTGCCGGTGACGATGTCCGGGACCCACTTCTTTTTCTGCTCTTCGGTGCCGTATTCCAGCAGGGTCGGGCCGAACATCCCCACGCCCATGCCGCCGATCGGGTTGACGGCGCCGATGGCGGCCATCTCCTGCTGCAATACCCGAGCCTCGGCGGGCGAGAGGCCGCCGCCGCCATAGGCCGCGGGCCAGGCGGGGGTGCCCCAGCCCCGCGCGCCCATGCGCTCCTTCCAGACCGCCCAGTCGCCGGTGGGCTCGGCCGGGCTCATCGCCAGGGCCTGCAGCGCCTCGGCGTCGCCACGCAAGGATTTCGGAAAATTGGCCTCGAGCCAGGCGCGCGCATCGGCGCGGAAGGCTTCCAAATCGGAGCCGCCAAAGTCAGCCATGAAAATTCTCCCTAATATTCATTATCTTAGCAATTAGTATAGCATGAAGCCTAGACCGCCGGGAGAGCCTCCGTCTACTTCGCATCGGGCAGGCCGAGCACCCGCTTGGCGACCACGTTCAGGTTGATCTCCGAGGTGCCGCCTTCGATGGAGTTGCCCTTGGAGCGCAGCCAGGTCCGCACCGCGGCCAGCTCCGGTCCGTCGAAACCCCCACCTTCCCAGCCCAGGCCGTTGGACCCCAGGGCCTCCACGATCAGCTCGTTGCGGTCCATGGCCACCTTGGCGCCGGCATACTTCATGATCGAAGTGGCGGCCGAGGGGCCGTTGCCGGCCTTGGCCTCATCGGCGGCGCGCCGCACGGTGAGCTGGAAGGCCCGCACCTCCATCAGGTGTTCGGTCACCCGTCGGCGCAGGTCGGGATCGGCCAGCCGCCCGGCCTCGTCGACCCCCACATAGTCCTTGGCCGCATGCAGCACGGTCAGCGCGGCGACCGGCGCCCCGATCGAGCCGCCGCCCAGGCCCGCCGAGATATTGTCGCGCTCGAACTGCAGCAGCCGCTTGGCCACCGTCCAGCCGCCGTTCAGCGGACCGAACAGCTGGTCCTTCGGCACCTTCACCTCGGTGAAGAAAGTCTCGCAGAACGGCGAGGTCCCGTTGATCAGCCGGATCGGCCGCGCCTCGACCCCCGGCGACCTCATGTCGATCAGCAGGAACGAAATGCCCTCGTGCTTCTTCGAGGTGTCGGTGCGCACCAGGCAGAAGCACCAGTCGGCGAGGTTGGCGCCGCTTGTCCAGATTTTTGATCCCGTGACCAGATAGTGGTCACCCTTGTCTTCGGCGCGGGTCTGCAGGCCCGCCAGGTCCGAGCCCGCGCCAGGCTCTGAGTAGCCCTGACACCAGCGGACCGAGCCGCTGATGATCCCGGGCAGATGCTGGCGCTTCAGTTCCTCGGTCCCGTACTCGATGAGCGTCGGGCCGAACATCATCACGCCCATGCCGCCGATCGGGTTGCGAGCTCCGATCTGGGCCATCTCCTCGGCCAGGACCCGGGCCTCGGCGCGGGAGAGGCCGCCGCCGCCGTACTGGGCCGGCCAGGTCGGCGTGCCCCAGCCCCGGGAGCCCATGGCCTCGCGCCATAGTCGGGCGGGCTCGCTCTCCTTGCCGCCCTGGGCGGCGGCCAGCTGGGCGGCCGGATCGGCCTTCAGCTCGGCCGGGAAGTTCGCCTCGAGCCACGCCTTCGCGTCCGCGCGGAAGGCCTGCGTGTCGTCGCCGCCAAAGTCAGCCATGGAAATTCGCCTTCAAAAAATGGTCGCTCGAAAAGTCCGCCGCCGCCCGAAATAGGACGTCGCCGGGAAACCTACTTCGGATCGGGCAGGCCCAGAACCCGCTTGGACACCACGTTGATGTTCACCTCGGAGGTGCCGCCCTCGATGGAATTGCCCTTCGAGCGCAGCCAGCCGTGGGTGGCGACGAGCTCGGCGGGGCTGAAGCTCTCGCCCTCCCAGCCCAGGCCCTGGTGGCCCAGGGTCTCCACCATGAGCTCCGAGCGTTCCTGGGCGAAGGTGGCCGCCGCGTATTTGATGATGGAGGTCGCGGCCGACGGACCGTTGGAGGCCCGCGCCTCGGCCGCCGTGCGCGCGATCGTCTTGTAGAGGCAGTCGAAATCCATCTTGTTCCTGGTGATCCGCATCCGCAGGTCGCGGTCGGCCACCGCGCCGCCGGCGTCCTGGCCAAGATAGGTCTTGGCGATCTGGCCGAGGTCCCCCGCCGAGCCGCCGGCCCCGCCGCCGCTGCCGAAGCCGCCCGAGATGTTCTGGCGTTCATATTGAAGGAGGCGCTTGGCGATCTCCCAGCCGCCGTTGACCTTCCCTACCAGGTGGTTCTTGGGGATCTTAACGTCGGTGAAGAAGGTCTCGCAGAATGGGCTCTCGCCGGAGATCAGCTGGATCGGCCGCGTCTCGACGCCGGGCGTGGCCATGTCGATCAGCACGAAGGAAATGCCTTCGTGCTTCTTGGTCGTATCGGTCCGAACCAGGCAGAAACACCAGTCCGCCTTGTTGGCGTACGACGTCCAAATCTTCTGGCCATTGATTAGCCAGTGGTCACCCTTGTCCTCGCAGCGGGTTGCCAGTGAGGCGAGATCGGAACCCGCGCCTGGCTCGGAGTAGCCCTGGCACCAGCGGACATCGCCGTTGATGATCTTCGGAAGGTGCTCGTTTTTCTGTTCTTCGGTCGCGTATTCCAGCAAGACGGGCCCCAGCATCCAGACGCCGAAGGAGGCCAGCGGGGGCCGGTAGCGTCCGGCGGACATCTCCTGGTCCAGCACGCGGGCCCGGGCAGGATCGAGGCCGCCGCCGCCATAGGCCGCCGGCCAGGCCGGCGCCGTCCAGCCCTTCTGCGCCATGCGGGTCATCCACAGGCGTTGGGGATCGGAAGAGCCGGCGAAGGCGCGACCGCCCCAGACGGCCTCCGGGTCCGTGTTGGCGTTGGGGTCGCGCAGCTCGGCCGGATAGTTGGCTTCCAGCCATTCGCGGACTTCGGCGCGGAATGCGTCAAGTTCGCCGGCGCCGAAATCGGCCATGGGACCCTCCTGGATTTTCCCGGCCACATTAGCGTCGGGACCGGCGGGAGCAAGGGAGACGAAACAGTTGTTTGACATTGCTTCGGGCTGCGCCTTGGACAAATCGCGCTATAGGTTCGCGCGACCGAGGCGATCTGTGGCGGGCGTATGCGATTTTGGCAGGAACTGAAGCCGACGGCCTACGCCGCGGCCCCGATCACGGCGGCGGCGCTCAGCCTGACCGCCGGGGTCATGCTCCTGGCCTCCGGGGCCACGCCCTCGATCCCTGACCGCTTTGTGGCGCTCTACAAGGTCACCCCGGTGGTCCTGATCGAGGTCAGCCACTTCCTCTCCAGCATCGTCGGCCTGATGCTCGTCCTGCTGGCCTTCGGCCTGAAGGCGCGGCTGGACGCGGCCTGGGCCGCGGCGGTGGCCGCCCTGCTGATCGCCGCCCCGCTGGCCCTGCTCAAGGCCTTCGCCTGGGAGGAAGCCGCGACCTTGGCGGTGATGGCGGTAATCCTGATACCCCTGCATGGCGCTTTCCCACGCAAGGCGCGGCTCTCCAGCATGGAGGTGACGCCGGGCTGGCTGTTCTCGGCCTTCGCCGTGGTGGCGGGCGCCGGCCTGCTGGGCCTCTGGTCGTTCCAACACGCCGACTATGGCGACATGCCGTTCTGGAAGGTGATGGCCGACGCGGACGCTGCACGCGCGGCGCGGGCCTGGGCGGGGGCGGCAGTGTTGCTGTTCGCCTTCGGGATCTGGCGGCTGATCGCCTCGGCGGCCACGCCCAAGGTGGTGGGAGAATCCGACCCCGAGCTCGCCCGGGTGCGCGCTATCCTGGCCAAGGCGGAGGAGGCCGAACCCGGCGCGAATCTGGCCCTGCTGGGGGACAAGCGCTTCATCTTCTCCGCCACGGGCGAGAGCTTCCTCATGTTCGGCGCGCGCGGCCGTTCCTGGATCGCGCTGGGCGCGCCGGTCGGACGCTCCGACGAGCGCATGGAGCTGTTCTGGCGTTTCCGCGAACTGGCCGACGCTCATGCCGCCCGCCCGGGCTTCTACGGCCTGGACGCCGAGGACCTGCCCGACATCGTCGAACTAGGCTTCTCGATCTCCAAGGTCGGCGAGTCCGCGGCCGTCGCCCTGGACAGCTTCACCATCGAGGGCACCAAGCGCGGCAACCTGCGGCGCGCCTGGCGTCAGGCCTGCGAGGCGGGGGCCAGTTTCGAGGTCGTGCCGCCTCAGGGCGTCTGGGAGATCATGCCGCAGCTGCAGGCGATCTCCGACGCCTGGCTGGTCCACCATGCCGGCGGCGACAAGTGCTTCTCCATGGGCGGCTTCTATCCGAACTACGTTGCGGAGTTCCCGGTGGGGATCGTGCGCTTCGAGGGGCGGATCGTCGCTTTCGCCACCCTGTGGGTGACCGCCGGCAAGACCTCGTTCTCCATGGACCTGATGCGCTACGTCGATGACGGCCCTAAGCGGATCATGGACTATCTGTTCGTCGAGCTGATCGAGTGGGGCCGCGAGCAGGGCTACCAGGCCGTCGATTTCGGCATGGCGCCCCTGTCGGGCCTGGACGATCGGCCGCTGGCCCCGGTGCTGTCGCGGGTTGGCGCGCTGATCTTCGAGCGGGGCGAGGACATCTACAACTTCCAGGGCGTTCGTTCATACAAGGGCAAGTACGACCCGGTCTGGCGGCCTCGCTACATCGCCGCCCCCAACAAGTGGGCGATCCCGCTGATCCTGGCCGACATGGGGCTGCTCACCTCCGGCGGCATGGCCAGCCTCGCCAAACGCCCGAGGCGGGAAGAGGTCCAGGCCGCGGCGGCCTAGCGGCCCGTCGTCACCCCGAGCAGGTTGACGATGTGAACCAGCAGGAACAGGGCGAGCGCCGCGGCGGTGACCATGATGAAACGCCAGGGCGCCAGGCGGGGGCCCTTGGCGAAGTTCGGCGGCCGGGCGCCGCGCCACCCGGCGAAGGCGGCCAAGGCCAAGAGGGCGGCGCCGAGCGCCACTGAGAGGGTCAAGGTCATCTGCGACCGCGTAGCGCAGCCGCGAAGTTCCGGCAAAGATGAACCAAGCCTAAACCCTTAATGACATCTTAACCCAAGGCGGCTTGGATTCCCCCAGGCCCGCGACCTTCTGCCGTCGTCCACAGGCAATCGCACCGTACGCTACATATAGTGGCCGCGACGCGTTTACACCCCAAGGATCGGTAGTTAGCGTCAGGGTTAGGCGGGGAGAACGATTCGATGACGTCGGCGACGCCTTGGAGCGTCAAGGGGATCGATCCCAAGGCACGGGAGGTCGCAAAGGACCTGGCCCGTCGCTCCGGAATGACGCTCGGTGAGTGGCTCAATCGCATGATCCTCGAGGATGTCGAGGACGAGGGCCCCGAGGAAATCACCTCCCAGGCCTATTTCAGCCAGCGCCCCGAGCGGGGCTATATAGAGACACCGAGAGCGGCCGAGCCCGCGCCGCGGACGCCGCCCAGCCGCTTCGAAGCCCCTCAGCATCCCGCCGACGAGATCGGCCGCATCGGTATGGCGCTGGACCGCCTGTCGGGCAAGCTCGACCAGGGCGGGGGCCACCCCCGGATCGACCCGGCGCCGACCGCCACCGAGCTCGCGGTTCGCGAAGCCCTGGTGCGCCTGGAAGTCGCCGAACGTGAGAACATCGCCGTCGCCGCCCGCTTCGAGGGCGCCGTGCAGGAAGCCCGCGGCGAGCAGGCGCGCCTGGCCGAACGCCTGCGGCGGATCGAGCTGGAGGCCTCGGGGCCCCGCTCGGCCGAGGCCCTGCGCTCCCTGGAAGCCGCCTTGGGCAAGGTCGCGACCCACCTCTATGAAGGCGAGGGCCGCACCCGCGAGACCCTCGAGGTCATGGAACAGCGGATCGAGGAGCTCTCGAGCAGCGGCTGGGGCGACCCGGCCAGCCTGATCGAGGAGGTCGCCTCCCGGGTCGACGCTCGGCTGAGCGACGCCGAGACGCGCACGGCCGAGGCCCTGATCGACCTCGGCAAGGCCTTCGCCAACCTGGACACCCGGGTCGAGACCGTTGAGAACGGCGCGAGCCCGGCGATCGAGGAACGGCTGACCGCCCTCTCGACCACCCTGTCACAGCGCGTGGAGCAGGTTCGCGGCGAGATCGCCCAGAAACTGCAGGCCGCCGCCGACGGCCGCTTCGACCGCATGGAGACCAAGCTCGGCGAGATGGCCGAGACCGTCCGCAAGGCCGAGGCGACCTCTGGCCAGGCCATCGAGAAGATGGGCCGCGAAGTCCTGACCATGGCCGACACGCTGAACCGGCGGGTCCAGGCCACGGAACAACGCAGCGCCGACGCCATCGACCAGGTCGGGGGCGAGGTCGCCCGCATCGCCCAGGCCATGGAGACCCGGCTGGGCCGCAGCGAGGGCGTCCACGCCGAGGCCCTGGAGCGGCTCGGCTTGGAGATCGGCAAGATCACCGAACGGCTGGCCGAGCGGATCGGCAGCTCCGAGCGCCGCGCGGCCCAGGCCATCGACGATGTCGGCGAGCAGGTCGCCCGCGTGAGCGAGCGGATCCAGCAGCGCCACGAGCGAAGCTCCGAGGACCTGTCCGAGCGCATCCGCCTCAGCGAGGAGCGCACGGCGCGCCTGCTGGATGAGGCCCGCGAGAAGATCGACCGCAGCCTGGCCGAGTCCCAACGCCGACTGGCCGAACAGGTGGCCGCCGCCACGCCGCCGCGCGCCGCCGAGCCGCCTTCGCCGTTCGACGCCGATCCCTTCGCGGACTTCGGTCCGGCCGAGCCGGCCGCCGACCCCCTGGCCCTGCAGGCCTTCGCCGCGCCGGGCGCGCCGCCCGAGGCTCGTATCGAGCCCGCCGCCCCGTTCCCCAGCGAGCCCGAACGGCCGGCCTTCGACGCCGCCGACTTCGAGGCCGCCGACGGCTTCGCCCCCATCGAGACGGTCTCCGAGGAGGTCGCGTCCCCCTTCGAGGAGGTCGAGGCCCGACAGCCTGAGGCGCCGGCGATCGAGGCCGAGCCCGAGCAACTCGTGTTCGACACCGCGCCAGCCGCTTCGGCCGCCGAGGAGATCGACCTCGACGCCACCCAGCACGACTTTCCGGAGCTGGAGGACGAAGCCCTCGACGAACCGCCCCTCCAGGCTCTCGACCAGGAGCCGGATGCCGCCCCGGAAGAGGAACCGTCCCGGCCGCTGTCCACCCGCGAAGTCATCGAACAGGCCCGCGCCGCGGCCCGCGCGGCGGCGAGCACCGGCGACGCCAAGAAAGCCAAGGGCCGGCTCGAGAAGTTCCTCAAGCCGTCCGACAAGCTCACCAAGCCGGACAAGGCCGCGAAGCCAGCGGGCAAGTCGCTGTTCTCCGGCTTTGGCGCCCGCCCGCCCAAGCGGGCAGCCGGCTCGGCCCTGCATAGCGCTCTGCTGGTGGCCGGCGGCGCGGCCTTCCTCAGCCTGGGTGCGGCCGGCATCATCGTGATGGACGGCCAGCCGGGCGGCGAGCCGCCCCAGCGCGTGGCCGACGCCCTGGCGACCATGAAGAGCCAAGGCGGCGAGATCGCCGGCGCCGAGGCCGACACCACTCCGTTCCCGGACAGCCGGGCCGCGGTCGCCCTGGCGCCGACGTCGATCACCGCCCTGCCGGCCACGCCCGAGGTCAGCGCCGAACTGGCCACGCTCTACGCCGATGCGGTCAGCGCCATCGAGACCAAGCAGGCTGGCGGGCTCGAAAGCCTGCGCAAGGCGGCCAATCTTGGCCATTCGCCGGCCCAGTTCTATCTCGCCAAGCTCTATGAGAAGGGTGAGGCGGGCCTGAAGGCCGATCCGGCCGAGGCGCGCCGCTGGACCGAACGCGCGGCCCAGGGCGGCAACCGCCACGCCATGCACAATCTGGGCATCGCCTTCATCAACGGGGACGGTGGGCCGAAGAACTCCACCACCGCGGCCCAGTGGTTCCGCCGCGCGGCCGACCTCGGTCTGGTCGACAGCCAGTTCAATCTGGGCGCCCTCTACGAGCAGGGCCTGGGCGTCAGCCAGAACGCCGCCGAGGCCTACAAGTGGTACCTGATCGCCGCCAAGGCCGGCGACGAGGGCGCGCTGAAGAGCGCGGCCCGGGTCCGCTCCGGCCTGTCGGGCGAGGCGCGCAGCATCGCCGAGACTGCCGCGCGCAGCTATCGCCCGACCACGCCGAACCCGTCGCTGGGGACGGCCTCGATCATGGCCCCGGCGCCGACCGTGGCCACCGCCCAGCGCGCCCTGTCTAAGCTCGGCTATTACGAAGGCCCGGTCGACGGCGTCCCCTCGCCGGCGCTCAAGATGGCGATCGTGGCCTACCAGCGCTACGAGACCCTTCCGCCTACCGGCGCCCTCGACCCGGCCACTGTCTCGCGTCTGCAGGTCTTCACGCGGTGATCCTGGCCGCGTAAGGCGGACGGGCCGCAACCAACTCCGCGCGAAGGCGTGACTGTTTGGACCTTTACCTGCCCATAGCCGAAGTTTCGGTGAACGCCCCCCTGCTGGTGGCGCTCGGCGCGTCGGTGGGGTTCATCTCGGGCCTTTTCGGCATCGGCGGCGGCTTCCTGATGACCCCGGTGCTGGTCTTCCTGGGCATCCCGCCCGCCGTGGCGGTGGCCAGCGAGGCCAACCACGTGGCCGCCTCCTCGACCTCCAGCGTCATCTCCTACACCCGCCGAAAGGCGGTCGACTTCCGCATGGGCGGGGTGCTGGCCGCAGGCGGGGCCGTGGGCTCCTTCCTGGGCGTCGAAGTGTTCCGCTGGCTGCGGCTGCTGGGCCAGGCCGACCTGGTGGTGTCGCTGTCCTACCTGGTCTTCCTGGGCGTCATCGGCGCCCTGATGCTGTGGGAGTCGCTGGGTTCGATCCTGCGCCGCCGCCGCGGCGGAGGCGCCGGCCCCCGCCGGGACCGCCGCCCGCCCTGGCTCTACGGCCTGCCCCTGAAGATGCGCTTCCCGCGCTCGCGGCTCTATATCAGCGTCATCCCCCCGGTCCTTCTGGGGGTCTTCGTGGGTGTGTTGTCGGCGATCATGGGGGTGGGCGGCGGCTTCATCCTGATCCCGGCCATGGTCTATGTGCTGCGCATGCCGGCCGGTGTGGTGGTCGGCACCAGCCTGTTCCAGATCATCATCACCACCTCGCTGACCAGCGTGCTGCAGGCCGGCCGCAACCAGACGGTGGACGTGGTGCTGGCGACCCTCCTGCTGATCGGCGGCGTGCTGGGCGCCCAGGTGGGCGCGCGGGCCTCGTCGCGCTTCCGGGCCGAAGAGCTGCGCGCCCTGCTGGCCATCATCGTCCTGGCGGTGGGCCTGCGCATGGGGCTCGGCCTATTCTTCACCCCCGATGAGCCCTTCGTCCTCATGGCGGGGAGCGGCTGATGATCGACGCCCTTCCACCGCCATCTCCGTCTCTCGCGCCGGCCGCCGTCTCGGCGGCCTTGACCACCACCAGCGTCAAGGTCACATCCAGCTTCCGCGGCGCGCGCATCGTTCTCTATGGGGCGGTGTTCGATCCGGCCGCCCGGCCCAGCGACGTGGTGGTGATCGTCCGCGGCCCCGACGCGCCTCTGCGGATCGCGCGCAAGACCAAGGTGGCCGGGATCTGGGTCAATTCCCGCCCGGTGGTGTTCGAGGGCGCGCCGGGCTTCTACATGACCGCGTCGACCCGGCCGCTGGACCAGATCGCCGGCTTCGGGCCCCTTCGTCGGCTGGGGGCGGGGATCGACCACCTGGCCATCAACGCCCCCTTCGAACAGCGGGTGGAGACCCGCTACGGGGTCCGCGACGTGGTGGTCAGCCGCCTGGGCGCCGACTATCTCGACTGGCGTCGGGCCGTGGTGCGGCTCAAGCAGAACGCTGGCCTCTACGCCGCCGACGACCGGGGCGTCACCTTCGTCGACCGGGGTCTGTTCAAGGCCGAGATCGACCTGCCGACCGCCGCCCCGATCGGGGTCTACACCGCCGAGATCATCCTCTTCCAGAACGGCCAGCCCGTCTCGCGGCGCCTGCGCGGCCTGACGGTGGAGAAGGTCGGCCTCGAGCGGGCCCTTTACCTTTTCGCGCACGAGAGGCCATGGTCGTACGGCCTGGTTTCGGTCGTCATCGCCTTGGCGGCCGGCTGGGCCGCCTCGGTCGCTTTCCGGAGGAACTGACCGCTTGGACATTCGCGCCGACGTCGAGCTCGAACCGGCCGCCGCGCCGCTTCCGCTCTGGATCATCGCCCTGCTCTGCATGGTCCCGTTCCCGGTCTCGGCCCTGGCCTACGCCTACGGCCCGGCGGACGTCGCGGGGCCCGCCCTGACCGTGATCCTGACCTGGTCGGCGGTGGTCATGGGCTTCCTGGGCGGCATCCGCTGGGGCCTGGAGAGCGCGCGGACCGAGCCACGCTGGACGCGGCTGGTCCATTCGCTGATCTCGCCCATCGCCGGCTGGGCGTTGCTGTTCACGCGCGGGGCGATCGACACGCCCTGGCTGCTGTGCGGCTTCCTGGTCGCCTTCATCCTGCAATGGCTGTTCGACCACACCGCCCCGGACGTGCCGGCCCGCTATCCGAAGCTGATGACGGTGCTGACCCTGGGCGCGGGCCTCTCCCTGGCCGTGGCCCTGGAACAGGCGCTGACGCTCTAGTCCCCGGCCACGGAGCGCCAGCCGACCGCGTGGACCCGGTCCGCGCCCAAGGCGCCGCAGAGCGGGTCGCGCGAGAAGAAGCCCGTGAAGGCCTGGTCGCGGACGCTGAGACCGCCGGCATAGGCGCCGAAGGCCGGGACCACCATCCGCTCCCCATCGGTGACGAAACACCGCCGCCGCACGCTGCCGCGGGAGGCCACCACCCGGGCGCAGGGATGCAGATGGCCCGCGACCTCGCCGGGCTGCAAGCCGCCCTGGGGTTCGTGCCTCAGAGTGAGACCCGCCACCGTCAGCTCATCGGCCACCTCGCCGGGCAGGGCCTGGGGGCCGTCGGCGTCGTGGTTGCCGATCACCCAGATGAGGCGGGTCAGTCCGGCCAGGTCGCGCAGGCGCTGGGCGTCGTCTTCCGCCAGTCGCGCCTCGGAGGTGCGGTCATGGAAGGTGTCGCCCAGCAAGACGACCACCTGCGGCGCCGCGGCGCCGACTTCGGCGGCCAGGCGGGTCAGGGTGTCGCGGGTGTCGTAAGGCGGCAGCATCTGGCCGCGCATGGCGAAGGAGGAGCCCTTCTCCAGGTGCAGGTCGGCCACCACCAGCATGCGGGTCTGCTCGATCCACAGCGCCCCGCTGGCGCGCAGGATCACGTCGACGCCGAGCAGGGTGGTGCGCAGGCCGCCGCAGGGGCTGGCCCCGAAGGCGTAGGGCTGGCGGGGTTGGGCGAGCGCGCTCATGCCAGGGCCTCGGCGATCAGGTCGCCCTCGGCCTCGGCCAGGATGCGTTCGCCGATCTGGCCGGGGGAACGTTCCTTGCCGATCTCCAGCAGGATCGGCACCGAGAAGGGTGACAAATGGTCGAGGGCGGCGTGGCGGATCTTGCCCTTGATCCGCGCCAGCATCAGGCCCAGGCGCGCCACGTCGATCAGGCCGGTGGCGGCGTCGTCCCGCGCGCAGCGGAGCAGCAGGTGGTCGGGCTGGTGGCGGCGGAGCACGTCGTAGATCAGGTCCGTTGAGAAGGTAATCTGGCGTCCGGTTTTCTCCTCGCCCGGGAATCGCCGCTCGATGAGCCCGGAGATGATCGCACACCCCTTGAAGGCGCGCTTCATCATGAAGCTCTCGGCGAGCCAGGATTCCAGGTCGTCACCCAGCATGTCCTGGTCGAAGAGTTCGTCGAAATCGAGTCCGTCCAGCGGCTGCTGCGCCCAGACGGCCATCGCATAGTCGTTGCAGACGAAGCCCAGCGGCTCGGCGCCCAGCCGCTCCAGCCGCCGGGTCAGCAGCATGGCCAGGGTTGTGTGGGCCAGGCGGCCCTCGAACGGATAGACCACCAGGAATTGGCGCTTCCCGCGCGGGAAGGTCTCCAGCAGCATCTCCTCATCCTTGGGGATCAGGGAGCGGTCTCGCTGAATCTCCAGCCACTCGCGGACGTCGGCCGGCAGCACCTTCCAGTGCTCCTGGTCGAACATCAGCTCCCGCACCCGCTTAGCCAGGAAGGTCGAGAGCGCGAACTTAGAGCCGCCCCAGGAGGGCATCTTCGGGTCCTTGTGCGTGGCAGGCCGCACCAGCACGTCCAGGCCGGTCACCGCCACCAGCGACCAGACCTGGCCGGCGAAGACGAAGGTGTCGCCGGGATCCAGCATCTCCAGCATGCCCTCCTCGACCTCGCCGATCTTGCGGCCGCCGCGCAGAGCCTTGCCGCCCATGGCGATCCGCACGGCGAGCATGGCCGGCGAGAGGATGGCCCCGACATTCAGGCGATGGCGCTGGGCGGTCTGGGGATTGCGGACGCGCCAAAGACCGTCCTGACCCTTCACGATCCGTCGGAACCGATCATAGGTCTTCAGCGCATAGCCGCCGGTGGAGACGAAGTCGACGACCTGCTCGAAGTCCTCCCACTGCAGGTCGCGGTAGGGGCCAGCGCGACAGACCTCGTCATAGAGGGCGAGCAGGTCGAAGGGCTCGGAGCAGGCGCAGCCCATGACGTGCTGGGCCAGGACGTCGAGGGCGCCGACCCGGGCGGGGTCGCCGTCGAAGCGGTTTTCGGCGATGGCCTCGCGGGCGGCCTGGCATTCCAGCATCTCGAAGCGGTTGGCCGGTACGAACAGGGCGCGCGACGGCTCGTCCAGCCGGTGGTTGGCCCGGCCGATCCGTTGCACCATGCGGCTGGCGCCCTTCGGCGAGGCGAGCTGGATCACCAGGTCGACGTCGCCCCAGTCAATGCCGAGGTCGAGGGTGGAGGTGCAGACCACCGCCTTCAGCTCGCCGCGCGCCATAGCCGCCTCGACCTTGCGCCGCTGCTCGGCGGCCAGCGAGCCGTGGTGCAGGGCGATGGGAAGATTGTCGTCGTTCAGCCGCCACAGCTCCTGGAAGGCGAACTCGGCCTGGAAGCGGGTGTTGACGAAGACCAGGGCGGTCCTGGCGCCCTTGATGGTTTCGTAGACCTCCTCCATGGCGTGCTGGGCGGTGTGGCCCGCCCAGGGCACCCGACCCTCCGACAGCAGCATGTCTACGATGGGCGCTGCGCCAGGCGGGCCGCGTACCAGGTCGATGGTGTCTTCGGGACGGCTCCCAGATGCTCCCCCTCCGGGGGAGCTGTCAGCGAAGCTGACTGAGGGGGACTTTGACTTCCTTTTGGGGGCTTCAACCCCCTCCACCGCTTCGCGGTCCCCCTCCCCCAGAGGGGGAGGATCTTGCTGCCCCTCGGGCGGCGCGCAGGCCAGCCATCTGCGGATGACGTCGGGATCGTCCACCGTGGCCGACAGGCCCACGCGGCGCAGGCCTGGTGCGAACACCTGCAGCCGCGCCAGGTCCAGCGCCAGCAGGTCGCCGCGTTTGCTGGCGTGGATGGCGTGGATCTCGTCGACGATCACGCATTTCAGGTTCTCGAAATAGAGCCGGGCCCCCTCCCAGGCGCAGAACAGGGCGAGCTGTTCGGGGGTGGTCAGCAGGATGTCGGGCGCCTTGACCCGCTGGCGCTGCTTGCGCGCCTGGCCCGTGTCGCCGGTACGGCTCTCGGCGATGATGGGCAGGCCCATCTGGAGGATCGGCGCCATCAGATTGCGCTCGACGTCGACGGCCAGGGCTTTCAGCGGCGAGATATAGAGGGTGTGGATGCCCTGGGGCGTGTTGGGCGGCGGGCGTTCGGAAAGCTCGATCAGGCTGGGCAGGAAGCCGGCCAGGGTCTTGCCGCCCCCGGTTGGGGCGATCAGCAGGGCGTCGCGGCCCTCCCGCGCCTTGGCCACCATGTCGAGCTGATGGGCGCGCGGGCTCCAGCCCCGGTTCTCGAACCAGGCGGCGAAACGTTCGGGCAGGAGGTCCGGCGGGGGCGCCGCTGCGTCAGCCATCCCGTCGCCTATAGCATGTTCCCGTTACGTTTCACCTCAACACTACCCAATGGCGTCCGAGCCGCCCAGAGGTAGAGTACATCAACAGATGACATGGAGAGACGGGCCATGACCCAGACGGGCGAGTGCTTTTGCGGCGCGGTGAAGATCGAGGCGACGGGCGAGCCCGAAGCGATGGGCTACTGCCATTGCCGATCGTGCCGCTCCTGGTCCGGCGGGCCAGTGAACGCCTTCAGCCTGTGGAAGCCAGAGGCGGTGCGGGTGACCTCAGGCGCTGAATATGTGGCGACCTATTCGAAGACCGATCTCAGCCAGCGCCAGTACTGTTCCAAGTGCGGCGGGCATTTGATGACCAACCATCCGCCGCTCAGCCTGATCGACGTCTTCGCCGCCACCCTGCCGGGTCTGGATTTCAAGCCCGGCGTGCATGTGAACTACGCCGAGACGGTGTTGCCGATGAAGGACGGCCTTCCGAAGCTGAAGGACTTCCCAGCCGAGTTCGGTGGTTCCGGCGAGGCGATTCCGGAGTAGGATTTCGGAGCGACGGAATGGAGGCGGCGATGCGGTACGCGCTGGGACTAGCGGCCCTGACCCTGGTGGCTTCGATTGGAGGCGGCGCGGCGGCGCAGGTCGACACCCCGCCCAACTGTCACTGGGTCTCAATGCCAGATGCGCCGGCCACCCTGGAACTGTGGTGCCGTGGCGACGACGGCCGGGCGCGAGCCACGGGCCGAACCCTGCAGCAGAGTTCGCGACCGACCCCGGTCGGCGAATGCCCGGCGGGCAAGATGTACGATGGCGCGCGCTGCCGTCCCGAGGCCGCGGTCATCGCCGCCGCGCCCAAGGCGCCCTATGCGGCGCCGGAGCGTCCGGCCGCCCAAACGGCCAAGACCAGCCCGCCACGCGTGCTGCTGTTTCGGGACAGCCGCGGCCGTCGGGACCGCGGCATGGCCTGCGTCGACGACCGTGACGTCACCATCTGCAAGCCGATCCCGCGGTACTAAGCCTCTTCCGACGCAGCGAGCTGCGGCGCCTGGGTGTAGAAGTCGATCTGCATCCGCATGGGCCCCTCGGTCTCCACGAAGTGGGACTGATCCGGCTCCAGCACGCCGTCCGAACCTGGCGACAGCAGCCTTGTCTCCGGCGGCTCGGTGAAGCAGAGCTTCAATTCACCTTGCAGCACACGGATGACCCCCCAGACGCCGGGCTTGGTGCGATGGGCGCGACGCAGGGCGGCCGGCAGGGTGGCCTCGTCGAACACCGGGGTGGAGCGATAGGGCTCGGGGGCGGAGCTGGCTTTCATTCTACGCAATCCTTTCGGGACGCCGCCCGTCGATCCGGTGGACCCCGGACGTCGGCGCGCGGTGGAGATGCAAGTCGAACTTGAAGGTCTCGGCGATGCAGACCGTCTCGGGACGGCGGCATCGGCGGGTAACGACTCATAGAGCAATTCGCCGCGGATGCGCCTGTTCCCGACCACATCGCCGCGACGCCGGGCGGCGGTCGCCGGAACGAGACCCGCGGCGGGGGGTTTAAGGGGCTCTCCAACCGTAGAGGACGCCCCATGAAAGTCGCCGATGTCATGACCGCTCAGGTCGCCACCGCCCGCCCCACCGACACGGTGCGCAAGGTCGCCGGCGTGATGGCCAATGTCGATTCCGGCGCAGTGCCGGTGGTCGAGGAAGACCGGGTGGTCGGCCTGGTCACCGACCGGGACATCGTCCTGCGGGTGATCGCCGCCGGGGGCGACCTCGACACGCCGGTTTCCGAGGTGATGACCCCCGACGTCCAGTCGTGCAGCGAAGACGACAATGTCGCCGACGCCGCGGCCCAGATGGCCAGCCACCAGATCCGCCGCCTGGTGGTCACCGGCGACAAGGGCAAGCTGGTCGGCATCCTGTCCCTGGGCGACATTGCCCTGGACTACGGCGCCAAGCAGGTCGGCAAGACCCTCGAGGAGATCAGCGAGCCGGCCCCGGAGGCCACCCACTAAGTCTTGGTAATGATTGAGTAACGGCCACGATCGCACCGCAATCGTCCTGAAGCTTGCCCCCTCGCGTCATGCGCGGCGTCTTGGGGCAGGCCATGGGAAAATTCGGCGTTCGCGTCTATGGCCTGGGAGCCATTCTCCTCGGGATCGTCGGGCTCGTATGGGCCGACTTCGCTATGCAGTGGCAGCCCGTTCCCAAGGACATCCCCCTGCGCCTGCCGCTGGCCTATCTCAGCGCCGCCGCCCTGCTTCTGGCCGGGGCGGCGGTTCAGGCACGCCGTTCGGCGGCGTTCGGCGCAGCGGCCCTGGCGATCATGTACCTGGCCTGGGTGCTCCTGCTGCACGCCCCGCGCGTGGCCGGTCATCCCAGCAATATCGGCGCATGGAACGGCGTGGCCGAGATCTCGGCGCTTGCCGCGGCGGGCGTGGCCGGCTTCGCCTCGCTCTCAACTCACCCGCGCGCGGCGGGTCTTTCTCGCGCCGGACAACTGATCTTCGGCCTGTGTCCCCTGGTGTTCGGCCTGGCCCACTTCGCCTATGCCGACTTCACGGCCTCGATGGCGCCGGCCTGGATTCCGCCGAACCAGCTGTTCTGGGCCTATGTCACGGGGGCGTGTCACCTGGCGGCGGGCCTCGCGATCCTCTCCGGCGTCCACGCCAAGCTCGCCGCGCGGCTGCTCAGCGTGATGTTCGCAGGCTTCGTGGTCCTGCTGCATGCGCCCCGGGTCTTGGCCGATCCAGCCAGTCGTCTGGAATGGACCATGGTCGCCATCGCCCTCGGCCTGACCGGGGCGGCCTGGACCGTGGCGGACACCATCGCCAACCGCGGGAGAGCTTGAACAGGGCCACAGAGCGACTATCCTGAAAGTTCCGGGCCGATGCGGGCGCCCGGGCAGACGGCTCGCCGTCCAAGACCCGCTCCTGAAAGCCCGGCTCCGCGCCGGGCGGGAGCGTGTGAGATGGCGAATGCCCATTCCCCCAATGTGATCCCCAAGGTGGCGATCGTCTGGCGCGGCGACGCCCAGGCCCGGCGCGACGCCTCGCCCGAGACCAGCCGCCAGAAGGCGGTATTCGAGGCCCTTGCCCGCCAAGGCGTGGCCGCGGAACCCTGCGTCTTTTCCGAGGAACTGGCCGGGGAGGTCCAGGCGCAACTTCAGAGGATGGACGGCGTCCTGGTCTGGGTCGATCCGATCTCGGCCGGCAAACGGCGCGAGGTGCTGGACGAGATCCTCCGCGCGGTCGCCGCCGCAGGCGTCGTCGTCAGCACCCATCCCGACGTCATCCTCAAGATGGGGGTCAAGGAGGTGCTGTACGCGACCCGTGAGCTGGGTTGGGGCGCCGACACCCACCTCTACGCGACCCGCACCGCCTTCGAGGCCGAGTTTCCCGGCCGGTTGGAGGCCTGCGGTCCACGGGTTCTGAAGCAGAACCGCGGCAACGGCGGCATCGGGGTTTGGAGGGTCGACGCCCTCGACGCCGGGATGGTCCGGGTGCAGGAGGCGCGGGGCGAGGCCGAGCCTCGCGTTTTGCCGCTCCGCGCCTTCCTTCACGAATGTCGGGCCTATTTCGAAGGGGGCGGGAAGCTGATCGACCAGGCCTTCCAGCCTCGCCTGCCGGAAGGGATGATCCGCTGCTACATGTCAGAGGACCGGGTGGTCGGCTTCGGACGCCAGATCATCCGCGGCCTGATGTCCGCCGACGCCGGTCCCCCGGGGCCGCGCATCATGTCGGGCCCCGACCATCCGCCGTTCCAGGCCTTGCGCGCCAAGATGGAGGGCGACTGGACGCCCGCCATGGCCCGGTTGCTGGAGATCGACGCCCTGCCGGTGATCTGGGACGCCGATTTCCTCTACGGGCCGAAGGACCCGAGCGGCGAGGACACCTATGTGCTGTGCGAGATAAATGTCAGCTCGGTGTTCCCCATCCCCGACGAGGCGCCGGAAGAACTGGCCAGGACCATGGCGCGAAGGCTGGAGCGACATGTGGGATCAAAACCAGAACGGGCCGCTGACACCTCCGCCCAAACCGGCTAATCCTGCCGGGTGAACGCTCTCTCCCCGAGTCTCGACCTGGCCCCCGCTCTTGTGGTGCTGCCCGGCCCGCGCGCCGCGGCGGCCGACGCCACGCGGGCCGAGATGATCCGGGCGCCGGAGGCCCGCGACCTCTTCGAACACGGACCGGTGCTGGTGGCCCACGCCTCCATGACCGCCAAGCGGCTGGGCCTGCACGCGCCGGGCCGCTCGCCCGGCCTGTTCGACGCCCTGGAGCTATTCGCCTTCACCCGACCTGCAAGGTTCTGCGCGCCTTCGGCGGCCGGGCTGGCCCTGGCGCTGGGCCTGCCGGAGCCCAAGGGGGCGGCGGCCCAGGCCGGCGCCCTTCTGGAGGCCTGCCGCCTGCTGCTGGCCGAACTCGCCGCCTCGCCGGAGCCCAGCCGCGAGGAGGCCCTGGCCGTCGCCGAGACCCTGGCGCGGGCCGGCTGGGCCTGGGGTCCGGCTGTGGTCGCGGCCCTGCGTTCCGCCCCAGTGGGCAACCAGTTCCGCACCTCCGGCCTCGACGTCTGGAGCCGGATCACCGAGTGGGAGGATTCCGCCCCGCCCGGCGAGGCCACCTCCAAACCCTTCACCCCGGAGCAGTCCTCCGCCCGTCTGGCCGAGCTGCTGCAGCGCGCGGGCCTGGACGAGGCGCGGCCGGCCCAGTCGGAGTTCGCCGCCGAGGCCGCCTTCGCCTTCCAGCCTCGCGAGCGGGAGGGCGAGCCGCGCATGATGCTCGCCGAGGCGGGCACCGGCATCGGCAAGACCCTCGGCTACCTGGCGCCGGCCTCGCTCTGGGCCGAGGCCAACGGGCCCGCGGTCTGGGTCTCGACCTATACCCGCGCCCTGCAGCGGCAGATCGAACGCGAGAGCCACGCCATCTACCCGGACCCCAAGATCCGAGCCAAGAAGGCCGTGGTCCGCAAGGGCCGCGAGAACTATCTCTGCCTGCTGAACTTCCAGGACGTGGCCAATACCGCCCAGATGGGCGGGGCCGACCTGATCGGCATGGGCCTGGCCGCCCGCTGGGCGCGCGCCACCCGCGACGGCGACATGACCGGCGGCGACTTCCCAGCCTGGCTGCCGACCCTGTTCGCCGTGCCCCCGGCCGCCCAAGCCAGCGCCGCAAACCTGGTGGACCGTCGCGGCGAGTGCATCCACGCCGGCTGCTCCCACTACCGCACCTGCTTCGTCGAGAAGGCGATCCGTGGCTCACGCAAGGCCGACCTGGTGATCGCCAACCACGCCCTGGTCCTGACCCAGGCGGCCTTCGACGGGGCCCGCGCGGCGCGGGGCTCCAAGGCCGACGGCGAGACCACCCAACTCAAGCGCATCGTCTTCGACGAGGGCCACCACCTCTTCGACGCCGCCGACGCGGCCTTTTCGGCGGCGCTCTCCGGCGCAGAGTCCGCCGAGATGCGCCGCTGGATCCGCGGGCCGGAGGGGCGCGGCCGCCGTGGCCGGGGGCTCGAGGCGCGGTTGATGGACATGCTGGGCGACCGGGAGGACGCGCGCCGGGCGCTTACCGACGCTCTGAACGCCGCCGCCGCCCTGCCGGGCGAGGGCTGGTCGGGCCGCATCGCCCCGCCCAATGGCGAGGTCAATCCCATCGGGCCGATCGAGTCCTTCCTGGTGGCGATGATCGAGCAGCTTCGCGCCCGCTCAGCGGCCTCGGAGATCGGCATGGAGTGCGCGGCGCGCCCGGCGCTGGACCTGGTGCGCGTCACCGCTCGCGACGCCGCCGTGGCCCTGGCCAAGATTGAGGCGCCTCTGCTGGCGCTGGCCCGCCACCTGGAGGACCTTCTGGATGAGGAGGCGGCCCAGATCGTCACCAGCGATCGGGGCCGCATCGAGGGCGCCCTGCGCGGCCTGGACCGCCGCTGCCGAATGACCCTGCCGGCCTGGCGCTCCATGCTGCAGGCCATCGATGAGAACAGCGACGACGACCCCGACTTCGTCGACTGGTTCGACGCCACCTTCCTCTATGGCCGGGTGGTGGACGCCGCCAGCCGCCGCCACTGGGTCGACCCAACCGAACCGCTGACAAATGCTGTCATCGCCCCGGCCCACGGGGTCTTGGTGACCAGCGCCACCCTGTCGGACTCGGCCCTGGACGACCCCTTCGCGCTCGCTGAGATGCGCACCGGCGCCGCGCGCCTGCCTGACCGGCCCAAGACGCTCAAGCTCGCCTCGCCCTTCGACTATGCCGCCAACAGCCGGGCCTATGTGGTCACCGATGTCGGCCGCGATGACCCTCGCCAGGTGGCCGCGGCCATGCGCGAACTTTTCCTGGCCGCCGGTGGAGGGGGCGTGGGCCTGTTCACCGCCATCCGCCGCCTGCGCGCGGTGCATGAGCGTATCGCCGCGCCGCTGGCCGACAAGGGCCTGGCCCTCTACGCCCAGCACGTGGATCCGTTGGAAGTCGGCGCCCTGGTCGACATCTTCCGCGCCGAGCAGGACTCGTGCCTGCTGGGCACTGACGCCGTGCGGGACGGCGTCGACGTACCGGGCCGCTCCCTGCGCCTGCTGGTCTTCGACCGGGTGCCCTGGCCCAGGCCCGACATCCTGCACAAGGCCCGTAGGGTGCGGTTCGGCGGCAAGACCTATGACGACAGCGTCGCCCGCAACCGCATCAGCCAGGCCTTCGGCCGCCTGATCCGCCGCGCCGACGACAAGGGGGTGTTCGTGATGCTGGACGCCTCGTCGCCAAGCCGGCTGTTCACCGGCCTGCCGGAGGGGGTCCGCGTGGACCGGCTCGGCCTGGTCGAGACCATCGAGGCGATCACCGAGTTCCTGGGGACGCCGGAGAGCTAGGATCGATCGCCACCTAGTTGCTCCCCTTTTGGGGGAGCTGTCGGCGAAGCCGACTGAGGGGGACTTTGACTCTCTTCATTGGGCTTCAACCCCCTCCGTCACGTCGCCGAAGAGGGCGACGCGCCACCTCCCCCAAGAGGGGAGGACCTGGCTCCGCGCCTAGGCCGCGCGGAGCTGCTCGAACAGGTCGGCGGGGTAGGGCGAGCTATAGGCTGTGACGCCGAGCTCCCTGCGCAGCACGTCCAGCGGCCGGTTCCAGATGGCCTCCCAATCCAGCCCGATCAGCGGCGGTGTCTCGCGGCCGTGGACCCAGGCGGTGAGGATGGTGTCGAGAAACAGGGGCAGGGCCGCCGGCTGGGTCGTGGCGGTCTTGGTCAGGACCATGGCCAGGAACATCGAGGAATAGTGGTGCCCGAACTGGGCCATCTGGAAGGCCGAGATGGCCACCTCATGCAGGGCGGTGGTGCGGTAACCGGCCAGCAGGTGCCAGAGGTCATGGCACTGCAGGATCCGGGCATTCAGATAGTCGAGCGGGGCCGGCAGGTCGGCGAGGTTCAGCGCCTCACGGTCCAGCACCTCCAGGTCGAAGCCGTTGTCGACGATCAGCGAGTGGAACGCTCCGCCGAGCGACTCCTTCGGGCATAGCGCCAGGCGCTCCAGGCTGAACTTGCTGGGATAGCCCGCCGACGCGGCCTGGGTCACGCCCGGATAGGCGCTCGCCATGGCGGCGACCCGCAGCTTGAACGCCGGCGCCAGCTGGCCCGCCAGGGCGGCCGTCCGCGCGGTGACCTCGAGCGCGTCCTGGCCCGTTGGAGGTTCCAGGGCCAGGCCCCAGAACTCGTCCCAGAACGCCGGGGGCGGCGCATCGGTCCCGGCCGGCGCCTCGACAATGAGGGCGCGGGGCTGCCAGCCCAGCCAGCCCTCGGCCGCGCCGTCATAGACCGCGGCCAGGCGTTCCGGCGCCACGGCGGCGACATGCGTCCACAGGGCGGCGAGTTGCAGGCCGGCCGGGCCTTCGCCGGCCTTCAGCGTGATCGCAAGGCGCTGCGCCTCGGCGCCGTCGCCGCCCTTTACGGCCTGCTCCTCGAAGCGCTCTCGCGCCTGCGGGTCGATCATGGCCGCCTCCCTGACGAACTCTCTCTCGAGGAGAGAGCCCATAATTCCCGGGAGTAAATCAAGTTGCTCGTCCAACTGGACGTGAGCGGCTGGGGTTCGCCCGCGGCGCTGATAGTCGGCCTGGAGGCATTTTCGTCGGGCTATCCACCCTGAGGATTCATCGCCAAGGCGTTGAGGCGTCTCGCGCGTCATGTGTATGAAGTGGAGCTGCGGCGGAGGCGTCCAAGATGAACGAGCGTCCAGAGGTCGACATGCCACCGGCCACCGATCACTTCGTTCGACCTCCTTCGCTACATCCCAACGTGCACCGTATTCGGCGGGCCGCGCTCTTCCACCGGCTTGGGCCGGGCCTGATCACAGGCGCGGCGGACGACGATCCAGGCGGCATCGCCACCTACTCCCAGGCCGGCGCCCAGATGGGTCTGCAGATGCTCTGGACCGTGCCCTTCAGCTATCCGCTGCTATCGGCAATCCAGATGATCAGCGCCCGGATCGGCCGGGTGACCGGCCGTGGGCTCGCCGCGAATCTGGGCCGCGTGTTCCCCCGTCCAATCGTCACGGTCCTTGTCGGCTTGCTGTTCATCGCCAACGTCGTGAACATCGGCGCCGACCTTGCGGCGATGGGCGCGGCGGCGGAGCTCGTGCTGGGCTGGGGCCAGCACACGTTCACGGTGCTCTTCGCGGCGCTCTCTCTGCTGTTGCAGATCCTCGTCCCCTATCACCGCTATGTCCGCTATTTGAAATGGCTGACGCTCGCGCTGTTCGCATATGTCGGCGTGGTCTTCACCGTGCAGATCGACTGGAGCGAGGTCGCTCTTCGCACTGTGCTTCCGCAATTGGCGTTTACAGGAGCGACCGTCACAATGGTTGTGGCCATCTTCGGCACGACCATCAGCCCCTACCTGTTCTTCTGGCAGGCCTCCGAAGAGGTGGAGGATGAGGAGGCAGACCCAACCACTGGTCCGCTGTTGTCGCATCCAGAACAGGCCCCAGAGCAGCTCAGCCGCATCCGCTGGGACACCTATGTCGGCATGGGCTTCGCGCACCTGATCGCCTTCTTCATCATGCTGACAACAGCGGTCACGCTAAACGCGGCCGGCGTGACCGACATCGAGACTTCCGCCCAGGCCGCCGAGGCCCTGAAGCCCATCGCGGGGACGCTCGCCTTCCTGCTGTTCAGCCTGGGCATCATCGGCACGGGCCTGCTGGCGGTGCCCATCCTGGCCGGGTCGGCGGCCTACGCGATCAGCGAATCTCAGGGGTGGAAGATTGGACTTGAGCATCCGGCGCGCGAGGCCGTGGGTTTCTACAGCGTGATCGGGCTCGCCACGGTCCTCGGCCTCGCCGTGGACTATTCGCCCCTGGATCCGATCAAGGCCTTGTTCTGGAGCGCGGTGCTGAACGGTGTCATCGCCGTGCCGATCATGGCGGCAATGATGGTGGTGGCGTCTCGCCGCCACGAGATGGGGCCGTTCATAGCCACACTGGGGCAGCGCATCTTCGGCTGGCTGGCGACGGCTATCATGGCGGCCGCCGCGGTGGCGATGTTCGTGTTGTGGTAGCCGACCCGAGGCGCGCTCCCGCGGACGGGAGGGCCGTGGAGGAGCGCTTCTAACCGTTCCGCCAACTCGCCTTCACGTTTAGGCGCCTTGCATCGGCTCCGAAGCGGGCGTTGCATCGGCCCTGGAGGCGTCGGCTTCCGTGCGGACGCCCCGTTCACGGAGGACAGATCATGGGTAAGCGTGATCCTGGCTCGGTACGCACCATCGCTCTTGTGGGAGCGGCCGGAGCCGGCAAGACAACTCTTCTCGAAGCCATGCTGTTTGCGAGCGGCGCCATCGCCCGTCAGGGCGAAGTCGGCGCTTCGAGCGTCGGCGATGCGACCCCCGAGGCGCGAGCGCGCGGCCAGTCGGTGGAGCTGAACCTGGCGGGCTTCGAGTTCATGGGCGACCGCTACGCGGTGGTCGATTGTCCCGGCTCGACGGAGTTCGCCGCCGCAGAAGACCTAGTCCTCCCCGCCGTCGATCTGGTGGTGGTGGTGGCCGACCCGCATCCGGGCCGCGCGGCCCTACTGCAGCCGATCTTCAAGGAACTTGAGCGCCTGGGCGTCCCCCGCGCCGTGTTCGTCAACAAGATCGACCAGGCCCGAGGCCCCCTCGACGAATTCATGGCCGCCCTGGCGCCGGCGAGCGCCGCGCCCGTGGTGGCCCGCCAGATTCCCCTGATCGACAAGGAGCATGTGACAGGCTTCGTCGATCTGGCGCTGGAGCGCGCCTACATCTACCGGCCCGGCCAGCCCTCGCAGATCGTCGACCTGCCGCAGGACGTGGCCGAACTGGAGGCCGATGCCCGGTTCCACATGCTGGAACAGATGGCCGACTATGACGACGCCCTGATGGAGCAGCTTCTCTCCGACCTGACCCCCAGCCGCGACCTGGTCTTCGCCGACCTGGTGGCCGAGATGAACCAGGGCCAGATCGTGCCGGTGTTCTTCGGCTCGGCGTCCAACGGATTCGGGGTGCGCCGGCTGCTGAAGGCCCTGCGCCACGAGACCCCCGAGGTCTCCCAGGCCGCCGCGCGGCTGGGGCTGGACGGTCCCTGCGCCTATGTCTTCAAGACCTCCTACGCCGGTCAGGCGGGCAAGCTCTCCTACGCTCGCATCCTCGGCGGGGCTTTGAAGGACGGCGACGAGCTGACCGCCTCGAACGGCGAACGCAGCCGGGCGGGGGGCCTGTTCATCGTCAGCGGCGGCGCGACCAGGAAGGTCGATCACGCGGGGGCCGGCGACGTCGTCGCCATCGCCAAGATCGAGGCCGCCCGGGCCGGCCAGGTGCTGTCCTTCGACGGTAAGGCGCGCACGCCGCAGCTCAACTTCCGTGAGCCGCTCCACCTTTATGCGATGGCGGTGGCGGCCAAGGACCGCAAGGACGACGTGCGGATGTCGGCCGCGCTCACCAAGCTCGCCGAAGAGGACCCGACCCTCCGCGTGGTGCTCGATCCGGAGACCCAGGAGACCCTGATCTTCGGCCAGGGCGAGGCCCATGTGCAGGTGACCCTGGATCGCCTGCGCCGGCGGTTCAATGTCGAGGCGGCCACCAGCCCGCCCAAGATCTCCTACCGGGAGTCCATCCGCAAAGGCGTCACCCAGCGCGGCCGGCACAAGAAGCAGACCGGCGGCCACGGCCAGTTCGGCGACGTGGTCATCGAGATCAAGCCGCTGCCGCGCGGCTCCGGCTTCGCCTTCTCCCAGAGGATCACCGGCGGGGTGGTGCCCAAGCAGTGGATCCCGGCTGTCGAGCAAGGGGTCCGCGACGCCATGCAGAAGGGGCCGCTGGGCTTCCCCGTGACCGACGTGGAGGTGGTGCTGACCGACGGTTCCTATCACAGCGTCGACTCCTCCGAGATGGCCTTCCGCCAGGCCGGCCGTCTGGCCATGAGCGAGGGCCTGGCCGCTTGCGGGGCCTACCTGCTGGAGCCGGTGGAAAAGCTGCACATCAACGCGCCGTCCGCCAGCACCTCGAAGATCACCCAGGCGATCTCCGCCCGGCGTGGCCAGATCCTGGGATTCGCGCCGCGCGAAGGCTGGTCCGGCTGGGACGAGATCGAGGTCTGCCTGCCGCGCCATGAGCGCCAGGAACTGATCGCCGAACTGCGCGGCCTGACCCAGGGCCTGGGCGACTTCACCGCCGAGTTCGACCACATGGCCGAGCTCACGGGCCGTCTCGCAGAGGAGGTCAGCCGCAGCGCCGCGGCCTAGGCGCCCCTATAGGCCGCGGCCCAGAAGTCGCGCAGGACGCGCGGCGGCTCGGGAGAGGTCCAGAGCTGTTGAGTCAGCAGCACGCCGACCAGCCCGGCCTTCGGGTCGGAGCGCCAAGAGGTCCCGTAGCCGCCGTCCCAACCGAAGCCGCCCGGGACGGTTTGGCTGTCGGCGGCGGCTACGGCCATGCCTAACCCCCAGCCGGCGCCGTCCAGGAACATTTCCGAGGCTTGACGCTGGACGGGCGTGAGCTGGTCGGTGGTCATGGCCTCGACCGAGGCTGGCGAGAGCACCCCCGCGCCCCCGGCCAGCATCATCTGGCCGAAGGCGGCGACATCGTCGGCTGTCGAGACCAAGCCGCTGCCGCCAGCCTGGAACCCTCGCGGGCGGCTGAACCGGCTGCTGGCGCCGCCGGCGTCGTAGAGCGTGCGCCCGCTCTCGTCGTTCGTGTAGCAGGGCGGCAGGCGGTCGAGCTTGTCGGCCGGCACGCTGAAGCCGGTGTCCTTCATGCCCAGCGGCTCGAAGATGCGCCGGCGCATGTGGGCCTCCAGGGACTGGCCCGAGACGCGCGCGACCAGCACGCCTAGGACGTCCAGGCCGGTGTGGTAGAGCCAGGCCTCGCCCGGCTGATACGCCAGAGGCAGGTCCGCGAAGGCGGCCATATAGGCGTCAGCGTCGGGGAAGCCCGGCTGATCGGGGCCGGGCGCGAGTCCGCGTTCGGCGAAGGCCCGCTGGATAGGGGCGTCCTGGGCCATGATGAAACCCAGCCCGAAACGCAGGGTCAACAGGTCGCGGACCGAGATCGGCCTGTGGGCGGGAACCGTGTCGTCCAGCGGACCGTCCAGGCGCCTCAGCACCCTGCGTCCGGCGAGTTCGGGCAACCATTTGTCGACCGGTTCGTCGAGGGCCAGCTTGCCGTCGTCGACCAGGGCCATGGCCGCCGCGGCGGTCACCGGCTTGGTGATCGAGGCGATGCGGAAGAGCGTGTCGCGGGCCATGGGCGGGGCGCCGTCGGTCGCCATTGCACCAAGCGCCTCGACCTGGGTCTCGCCGCGACGGTTGACCAGCGCGACCAGTCCGGTGACCTCGCCGCTGGAAATGTGTTTGGCCAGGTCTTCGCGCATTCGAGAGCGTCCTTCCCTTGGTTGACGGTCACTCCGGGCAAAGGCCTTACCGCCCCACAGCCCGCCAAGCGCCGCTACGCCGACGATTGCAGTCCGCCTGTCAGGTCTCAAATCGACCATGCTTCGCCCCGCGTTCACGTAAGCGATCGCTTAAGTATTGGAAACGCGGAAGACCGTCAAGCACCCGACCGTCGGTCGGTTAGTGTTTGCCGCGGTCGCGACCGAAGTTGGGCTCGGGGCTTTCCTGGCCGGCGGCGATGATGCCGCGGCGGATCTCGCGGGTGCGCGTAAAGAGCTCATGCAACTTGTCGGCCTCCCCCCAGCGGATGGCGCGCGACAGGGCCTGCAGGTCCTCGGTGAACCGGCCCAGGATCTCCAACACCGCGTCCTTGTTGGCCACGAACACGTCGCGCCACATGGTCGGGTCGGAGGCCGCGATACGGGTGAAGTCGCGGAAGCCGCCGGCGGAGTACTTCATCACTTCGGCCTGGGTGACCTCCTCCATGTCGGCGGCGGTGCCGACGATGTTGTAGGCGATCAGGTGGGGCAGGTGGCTGGTGACGGCCAGGACCAGGTCGTGGTGGCGGTCGTCCATCTGATCGACATTGGCGCCCAGGCTCCGCCAGAACTCGGCGAGCTTGGCGGTGGCCTCCAGATACGCGTCGTCCTGTCTTGGCTGCGGGGTCAGGATCACCCATCGGTTCTCGAACAGCTCGGCCAGGCCCGCGTCGGGGCCCGAATGCTCGGTGCCGGCGATGGGGTGGCCGGGGATGATGAAGACGTTGGCGGGCAGGGCGGCGGCCAGGGCCTCGGCGACCGAGCCCTTTACCGAGCCGACGTCGGTGGCCGTGGCGCCGGGCTTCATCGCGGCGGCGGCGGCCTGGGCGGCCTGCCCCATCGCCAGGACCGGGACGGCGAAGATCACCAGGTCAGCGTCGGTAACCGCCTGCGCGATGTCCCCCGTCACCATGTCGGCGAAGCCCAGTTCGACGATGCGCTCGCGGTGGGCGGCGCTGGCGTCGGCGACGGCGACGTGGTCGACCACCCCGCGCTCCCGGGCGGCTCGGATCACCGACGAGCCGATCAGGCCGCAGCCGATCACCGCAATCTTCGGATAGATCACGTCCGCCACGCCGCTCAACCCTTCATGAAGTCGGACAGCGCCTCGACCACGGCGCGGTTGTGCTCTTCCAGGCCGATGGTGATCCGCAAATGGTCGGGCAGGCCGTAGCCGCCGACACCCCGGACGATCAGTCCGCGCGAGGCGAGGAAGCCCTCGGCCTCCTTGGCGGTCTTGCCCGGGGTCTTGGGGAAGCCCACCAGCACGAAGTTCGCCGCCGAGGGCACGGGCTCGAGGCCAAGGCCGCCAAGCTGCTGCATGAGGTAGGGCCGCCAGCGCTCGACCAGCGCCAGCGAGCGTTCCTGGAACTCGACGTCGCCCAGGGCCGCCACGGCCGCGAGCTGGGCCGGGATGTTGACGTTGAACGGCAGGCGGATGCGGTCGACGGCCGCCGCCATCTCCGGCGGCATGTAGGCCCAGCCCACGCGCAGGGCGGCCAGGCCGTGCAGCTTGGAGAAGGTGCGCGTGACCACGACATTGTCGAACTCGCGCACCATGTTCATCCCGTCCTCGAAGGCCGGGTCGGTGGCGAACTCGGCATAGGCGCCGTCCAGCACCAACACCACACTGGGCGGCAGGCCCGCGTGCAAGCGGCGGACCTCCGAGCCGGGGATCCAGGTGCCGGTGGGATTGGCCGGATTGGCCACGAACACCAGCCGGGTGCGGCTGTCGACCTGCTTCAGCAGTTCGTCGACATCGATGGTGTAATTGGGCTCGCGGGCGGTGCGCACTTCTGCCTGGCAGGCCCGGGCGCCGATGCCGTAGGCGCCGAAGCCGAACTCGCCCTGGACGATGTTGTCGCCGGGCTCGAGGAAGGTCTGGTTCAGGAGCTGGAAGATCTCGTCCGAGCCGCAGCCGAACAGCAGCCGCTCCGGCTCCAGGCCGTAGGTCTCGCAGAGGGCGTCACGCAGGACCGGCGCGCGTCCGTCCGGATACATGTGCAGCTGGTCGAACACCGAGGTGAAGGCTTCTCGGGCCTTGGGGCTGGAGCCCAGGATGTTCTCGTTGGCCGACAGTTTGAGGGGATGCTCGACGCCGTCGACCTTCGACTTGCCCGGCACATAGGGGGCGATGTCGAGGATGCCGGGCTTGGGCGTGGGCCGGGGCGCGGCGGCGCGGTCGATGACGATGTCGGACATGGGGCTCAACGGTGGCGGACGAAGCTTGGCCCGCTCTTACACGTCGAAGGGCGCAGGCGCAGCCCCGATGACTCCGGAAAGTCGGCCCGGCGCCCGGGCCAGGCGTTCGTCGTCCGCCTGATAGAAGCCCATCAGGGCGAAGAGCTTTAGGCCGCCGACCTCGGCGATCAGGTCGCCGGCCACCCCGTCGCGGCCCAGGGCGTCCTCGATCGCGGCGCTGCTTCCGGGCGCGTCGGTGACCCAGAAGGTGCGGTCGTCGCCGGTGGGCTCGACCTCCACCTCGGCGACCGCCAGGCTCGATTGCGGGCCCCAGGCCATCAGGCAGGGGAGGGCCGCGAACACCTTCAGTTTCGGTTCGGCCAGCAGGCGACCCCACCAGGGCGCGTCCCCGGCCAGGGCCAGGATGGCCACGCCGCCCTGGGAGCGGGCCGCGGCCAGGGCGTCCTCGGCCTTGCCCGCCACCTTGAGCAGCGGCGCCGCGCCGAACCGAAGGCGGGCGGCCTCGACGATGCGGGAGGGATCGCGCCCGCCCCACACCGCGAGGTGGAACGGTCCCTGGCGTGAGAGGCTGTCGCCGATCAGTTCGCGCCAGATGCGCACCACCAGGCTGGGCCGGGCGGCGTCGCGCGGAGTGGCCAGCAACTTGCGCAGCAATTGGGTCTCGCGGCCGGGGCGCAGTCCGAACTTGTCACCATCGCCGGCGGCGGCCTTGGCGGCGGCTACCTGGACGGCCAGGGAGGCGCGCTCGTCGACTAGGGCCAGCAGGGCGGCGTCGATCGCGTCGATGCGCGCGCGGACAACGTCCAGCGACGGCGCAGCGGGCTTGGGATCGGCGTCGGCCATTTTGTCCCCCGAAAACGAAGTTTCGGCGCTTAGGTCATTGCGGGGAAGGGTGCAATAGGCCCGAACGCCGCAAAAAAGTTGCACCAGAAACCGGTTGCCGCGGCCAGCCCCCCCGGCGACGGCCTTTGCCGGCCGCCTGGACGAGGTTCGCTGCCCATGCCAGCACTTCGCCTCGGACAACGGGGGAGGCCCAGGTGCGCGCAGATCGCAGACAGTTGCTGAGCCTGGCCGGCGGCGCCGGACTGGCCCTTGCCACGGGTCTCCCGAGCTTGGCCCAGGATCTAACGCAGATGACCGGTGGGGTCATGCCCATCTCGAAGGCCGAGCGCCTGTCGCGGATGGCCAAGGCGCAGGACCTTATGAGGGCCCAGGGGTTGTCAGCCCTGGTCGTCGAGCCCGGCGCCGCCCTGACCTACTTCACCGGCGTGCGCTGGAACCGCAGCGAGCGGGTCACCGCCGCGATCATCCCGGTCGAGGGCGAGACCCTGATCGTCACGCCGCACTTCGAGGAGCCCTCGGTGCGCGAGACCCTGGCCGTGCCCGGAGAGGTCCGCGTCTGGCAGGAGGACGAGAACCCCGCCGCCGTGGCCGCCGCCTGGCTGAAGGAACGCAAGCTCGCCGCCGGCAGGATCGGGGTCGAGGAGACGGTGCGGTTCTTCGTCAGTGACGGCCTGGCGCGCCTGCTGCCCGACGCGACGATCGTCTCGGGCGCGCCCATCGTGCGCGGCTGCCGGATGATCAAGTCGCCCGCCGAGATCGCCCTGATGCAGATGGCCAGCGACATCACCATCGCCGCCTACCGCCACACATGGCCCAAGATCGAGAGGGGCATGACGCCCGGCGACATCGGCGGAATCATGAACCGTGCGACCGCCGCGCTTGGCGGCCGGCCGGAGTTCGCCCTGATCTTGCTGGGCGAGGCCAGCGCCTATCCCCACGGGTCGGACAAGCCGCAGATGGTGCGCGGCGGCCAGGTGGTGCTGATGGACTGCGGCTGCACGGTGGAGGGGTACCAGTCAGACATCTCGCGGACCTTCGTGTTCGGCGAGCCGACGAGGAAGCAGCGGCTGGTCTGGGACCAGGTCCACCGCGGCCAGCAGATCGCCTTCGAGACCGCCCAGGTGGGGGTGGCCGCCGGCGCTGTCGACGACGCGGTGCGCGCCTATTACGAGCCGCTGGGCTACGGGCCGCGCTACCGGCTCCCGGGCCTGTCGCATCGCACGGGCCACGGCATCGGCCTCGACGGCCACGAGCCGGTGAACTTCGTGCATGGCGAGGCGACCAGGCTGGCCCCGGGCATGTGCCTCTCCGACGAACCCGGCCTCTATATCCCCGGTGAGTTCGGGGTGCGGCTGGAGGATTGCCTGCACATGACGCCCGGCGGGCCGGAGTGGTTCTCCGTCCCGCCGCCGTCGCTGGACAAGCCGTTCGGCTAAGCGGGTCAGTAGACGCGCGGCGCCGGGCCGATCGCCACCGGGCCCAGGGTGGTCTGGCCGGCCTGGAAGGTGATCGTCGCCTGGGCGACGT
Organism: Phenylobacterium sp. LH3H17; assembly: GCF_024298925.1. Taxonomy (NCBI): domain Bacteria; kingdom Pseudomonadati; phylum Pseudomonadota; class Alphaproteobacteria; order Caulobacterales; family Caulobacteraceae; genus Phenylobacterium; species Phenylobacterium sp. LH3H17. The sequence goes on from NZ_CP101283.1 coordinate 971,608, forward strand.
CGCCCGAGCCCTGGCGCGCCGCGGTGACGGCGGCCGCCGCGAGCGCCGCCTCGGGGCGGATCACGCCGGTCTGGGCCATGGCCGACAGGGCCTGGGGCGCCTCGCGCAGGGTGACCTGAAGGGAACCGGACAGCCGCCCGTCATAGCCGACCCCAAGGGTTCCGGATTGGGAGCCGACCACCGCCGATCCCGCCGTTAGGCCCGCCTGGCGCACCGTCATGCTCCCGCCGGCCGCGCCCCAGGATTTCACCGCCGCGGGCCAATCCGAGCCCTTGAAGGCGCTGATCTTTGAGAGGGTGGAGTCCCAGACCATGGAGACCGGCTTGTCGCCGGCGATCCGCGCGAACAGGCCCGAGAGCCGGGCGGCGCCATTGTCGACCCGAAACAGCACCGCGGCCTGGTCGTCGGGGCCGGCGCGCAAGTGGGTCTCGACCTTCTCGGCGGCGCTCAGGGCGAAGGGCTGGGCGCCCGGACCCGGCGAGAAGGTGAGCTTGCGGCCCTCGAAGGAGAAGTTGGGCGGGGTGTTGTCGAGCTGGGATAGGCTGGCGTGCAGCACCTCGCCCTTCACCGCCACCGGCCCGCCGATCGGGCGGACGAAGGTGAAGCCCTCCGGCGTGGCCAGCACCCAGGTTCCAAGACCGTGGATATAGGCCTGAGTCTCCAGGCGCGGCGCGGCGAGCGCCCAGCCGGACGGCTCACGGATGCTGGCGTCCAGCAGGCTGACGTTGAGCCGGAACGGATAGCCGGTGATTCGCCGTTCTTTCCAGGCGACCTGATAGCCCGCGCTGCGCAGGCTCTCGGCGCCGGCGTCCATCCGCAACCGCGTCTCGCGATGCAGGTAGAGCCAGAAGCCGCTCCAGACCACCGCGGCCACCACGGCCACGATGAACGGGAGATAGAGGCCCATGCGTCCGCGTTTGCGGGGCGGTTCCAGATCGGGCAGAGGAGCGGGAGGTGGGATGGGTTTTGCGCGGCGGGCCATGTCGATCGAGCGTTGGGTCTTCGGTTACGGATCACTGATGTGGCGGCCGGGTTTTGCGTTCCAGGAGCGCCAGCCTGCGACCCTACACGGGCGACGCCGCGCCTTCTGCATCTATTCGGTGCATCACCGGGGCACCTATGAACGTCCGGGCCTGGTCCTGGGTCTCGCGCCGGGTGGCGCGGTGCGCGGCGCGGCCTATCGGATCGCCGAGGCCGACTGGCCGGAGGTCTACGCCTATCTGCGCGAGCGCGAGCAGCCTACCGAGACCTATGTGGAGGGGAGCGCCAATATCCGCCTGGCCGACGGGCGGCGGGTGGCGACCCTGGTTTTCTTCTCCGACGTCCACCATCCGCAATGGGCCGGCGCGCTCAGCCTGGAGCGTCAGGCCGACCTGATCGCCGGCGCGAGGGGGCTGTCGGGGCGCAATGTCGACTACCTGCGCGACCTGATCGAACACCTGCGCGAGGACGGCGTGCGAGACCACGCCATGGAGACCCTGCTGGGCATGGTCGAGGCGCGCGAGCTGGCGGCCTAGAGGTCCAGCAGCTTGGCCGAGGCCGTCTCGATCCGCTCTTCCAGCAGGCGCATGAACTCCGCGCGCTTCAGGCCGGGCGCGATGGGTTCGAGATATTCGAAGACGATGGTCCCCGGCTTGCGCGTGAAGCCGTGCCTGGGCCAGTGGACGCCGGAATTGGTCGCCACCGGCACCACCGGCACATTGATCTCTCGATAGAGGGCGGCGATGCCCGGCTTGTAGTCGGCCTTCTGGCCCGGATCGACGCGGGTCCCTTCGGGGAAGATGATCAGCTGGCGCTTGTCGGCGAAGCGGTCGTTGGCGTCGCGGATCAGCTTGCGCAGCGCCGTGGAATGGCCTTCGCGGTCCACGACGATCATCCGCGCCCGGGCGGCGAACCAGGAGAAGAACGGTATCCAGGTCAGCTCCTTCTTCATCACGAAGCAGGCGTGGGGCAGCCAGGCGAACTGGGCGAAGACGTCGAACATGCATTGGTGCTTGGGCGCCACCAGGGCCGCGCCGGTCGGCATGTGCTGCTTGCCGCGCACCTCGACCTTGATGTCGCAGCAGACTTCCAGCAGCCAGACGACGCCCCTGCCCCACATGCCGATCAGCGCCATGGTCCAGGAACGTGGGCCCAGCAGGGCCGGCGACAGGCCCACCGCCACGAAGACGGACCACAGATAGAACAGGGCCACGAAGACGAAGGAGCGCAGAGCGATCAAAATGGGTCAGCCTTTGTTCGGCCCGGCGGCGGGCTTGTCGCCCAGTCCCAGGATCGCCTCGCGGCCCAGGATCGCCAGGTACTTGGTATATTCCCCCACCATCAGGCGCACGCCGCCTGAGGTTCGCCGCCAGCGATGGGCGTCGACGACCGAGGTGGCGACCGGGTAGGCGGTGAGCTGGGTGTCGGGCATGGCGCCGCGCAGCTCCAGCATGGCGCGCGGCATGTGGTAGTCGGCGGTGACCACGATCAGGCTGTCATAGCGCAGCGAGCGGGCCCATTCCTGGGTTTCCCGCGCGTTGCCAACCGTGTCGGCGGCGTTGAAGCCCAGGTCGACGCAGCAATCGTACAGCCGCCGCACGGCGCGGCTGACGGTGCGGATGTCCTCGCGGCTGGCCTGGCGGCTGACGCCGGACACCAGCATGCGCTTGGCCTTGCCGTCCTGAAGCAGCTCCATGGCCGCCCCGATCCGCTCGTTGGATCCGGCGCCGGTCAGGGCCACCACCCCGTCGGCGCGCGCGGGCTCGCGGGCCGGCGTCGAGCGCGCCACCCGCTCGGTGAAGGCGAACAGGCCCACCGCCCAGATGAGCGCCAGCACCAGGAGGGCGGCCAGCGGCTTCACATCATCTCCCGGATCAGGGCGAGCGAGGTCAGGCGCGCCGAGACGGCGGCCACGGCGGCCGCGGCCAGGGGCGCGGGCGCGACGGCCAGCAGGTCGATCCATGCGATGGGCAATACTGGCGTCAAGCCGTCGCCTCCCCCCGCGAAACGCAGCACGGCCCCCATGATCGCCGCCGCGCCCGCTCCGAACAAGCCCGCCGTCGCGGCCATGCGCGCGAAGCGGACCTGGAACAGGCCGGCGATGAACCCGTCCTCGGCCCCTGAGAGGTGCAGCACCTCCACCACCTCGCGGCGCGCGGCCAGTCCCGCCCGGGTCGCGAAGGCCACCACGGCCCCGGCCGCCACGGCGATCAGGGCGAACACCGCCCCGCCGATGATCCGCGCCGTTCCGGCCGCGCGTTCGATGTCCTTCATCCAGACCGAATGGTCGTCGACGATGGCGTCCAGCCCCTGGGCCTTCAGCGCGCGGTCCAGGGTCTCTCCGGTGGCCGGCGCTTCGGGATCGAGCAGCACCGAGACCAGGCGCGGAATGGGCAGGTCCTCCAAATCGGCGGCGTCGCCCAGCCAGGGCGCGATGAGCGCCTCGGCCTTTTCCTTCTCCAGGGCGCGGGCCTCGACCACGCCGGGCACGCCGGCAAGGGTCTCGGCGGCGCGGGCCGCGGCCCCGTCGGGGGTCTCGTTGGTCTTGGGCCGGACGATGATCGTGGCCTCGTTGGTCAGGTGGCCGGTCCAGCCGCGGGCGGCGCGGTCGGCGGCCAGCACCGCCAGCAGGGTCAGGCAGGCCAGGAAGCACAGGGTCGCGACCACGAAGATCAGCGAGCCGTCCTTGGCGTCGGCCTCGGGCAGGAAGGGCGCCGGGCGCCAGCGTTCGGCGTCAAACTCGCTCACGCCGCACTCCCGCCCGCGAGCCGGGTCAGGCGTCCTTCGTCCAGGTGAAGCACCGGCATGCCGGACGCGGCCACCAGGTCCTGGTCGTGGGTGGCGATGAGGATGGTGGTCCCCAGGCGGTTCAGCTCGACGAACAGCCGCAGGATGCGCAGGCCCATCTCATGATCGACATTGCCGGTGGGTTCGTCGGCCAGCAGGATGTCGGGGCGGTTGACCACCGCGCGGGCGATAGCGAGCCGCTGCTTCTCGCCCCCGGCCAGGGTCGCGGGCATGGCGTGCATGCGCGAGCGCAGGCCTACCCAGGTCAGCAGTTCGGCCACGTCCTGGCGATAGCTTTCGGGCTTACGGCCGGCGATGCGCAGCGGCAGGGCGGTGTTGTCGAAGGCCGACAGGTGCTCCAGCAGCTTGAACTCCTGGTAGACCACCCCGATCCGCCGGCGCAGGAACGGCTGCTCGCGGGGCGCGATGGCCGATACGTCCTGGCCGAACAGGTGCAGCAGTCCCTTCGAGGGCCGGGCCGCCAGGAAGATAAGCTTGAGCAGCGAGGTCTTGCCCGCCCCGGAGGCGCCAGTGACGAAATGGAAAGACCCGGGCGCCAATGAGAAGGTAAGGTCCTTCAGCGTCTCGGGGGCACGGCCATATCGCATCGAAACGTCATCGAAGCGGACCACGGCGGGATCGGCGTCGAACGCGCCGGCGGCATGCGTGTTTCTGGACATGAAGACCGAAATCGGCGACCTCGGTTGAGGTTGCTGGAGCGTCCGATTCGGCCGTCATGATACTGACCTGTCCAGAGTGCGCCACCAGCTATTTCGTGGATGATTCCAAGATCCCCGAAGCCGGTCGCATCGTGAAGTGCGCCAGCTGCGGCGCGCGCTGGACCGCGCGCCCGGAGCCGGCGGCGCTCGACCTGGAAGTCACCGGCGACGAGGGCGCGATCGCCCGCGAACCGGCCGAGCAGGCGATCTCGGACGAGATCCCGATCAGCGAGCTGCCGGGCGAGGTCCTGCCCAAGGTGTTCCGCGCCAAGGCCGACACCGAGCGCCGGATTCGCGAGGCCGCCGCCACGGGGATCATCTGGGCGGGCCTGGCCGCGGCGCTGCTGGTGCTGTTAGCCGTCGCCTTCGTGTTCCGGGTCGACGTGGTGCGCATCTGGCCGCGGACGGCCAGCGCCTACGCGTTCGTCGGCCAGCCGGTGAACAGTCTCGGCCTGGTGATCGAGGGCGTGCGGTTCGAGCCCTCCCTGCAGGAGGGCCATGCGGCGCTGTCGGTCTCGGGCATGATCCGCAACATCCAGGAAGAGCCGGTGATTTCGCCCCCCATGCGCATCAGCCTGCTGGATGAGCACGGCAAGGCGGTGGTCACCAAGATCGCCCGTCCCGCAGACGCCAAGATCCCGCCCGGCGAGACCCGTCATTTCGCCATCGCCCTGCTGGACCCGCCGGTCACGGCTCGTGTCCTGGAGGTCGCCTTCGCGCCGCCCGAACCGCTCAAGAAGGTGAAGGTCAACCAGGGCGATCCCCCGAAGGCGTCGGCCGCTCAGGGTGCGCCTGCCCTGCGTCACGCCGCCAACCCGCCGGCGGTGACCCGGAGCCTGACGCCCGCTCCGGTGGAGGCCCAGCCCCTGCCGCCCGGCACTCCGGACGCCTTGCAAGCCCATGAGTGAACCGCTGCCCGAGCTCCTGGCCGAGCCGGTGGTCTTGCTCAACCAGGCCGAGGTCGCGACCCGGGTGGAAGCCCTGGCCGCCGAGATCGCGCCGCACATCGACGACAACACCGTGGCGGTCTGCCTGCTGACCGGCGGGCTCTGGTTCGCCTCGGACCTCACCCGGGCCCTGTCGCGGGCCGGGCGCAATGTGCGGTTCGACGCCCTGTGGCTGGCCTCCTACGGCGATGAGCGCGCCAGCCTCGGACGGTGCGAGGTCCGCGCCGACCTGCAGCGTCCGCTCTCGGGCCGCACCGCCCTGATCATCGACGACGTCATAGATACCGGCCTGTCCCTATCGGAAGCCCAGCGCCTGGTCACGGACGCAGGGGCCAGTCGTGCGCTCACCGCCGTCTTCGCAAGCAAGCCGTGGCCCACCCCACGCGCCATCGTCCCCGACTTCGTGGCCTGGCACGCTCCGGCACGCTTCCTGGTCGGCTACGGCATGGATGCCGCCGGAGCCTATCGCGGGCTGCCGTTCATCGGGGCGCTGGATTAGACGCCTGCCTAGCCGGTGCTGGCGTTGATCTGCGCCCGGACCACCGAGGCCGGCACCACCGGGATTTCATGGTCGTCCAGCGGCTTCATCCAGGCCTTTCGGGCCATGGCCGCGGCCACATAGGGGGCGAGTTCCTGCGCCTTGCGGGCCTCGCGCTCGGCGACCTCGGCCTTGAAGCCCCCCATCACCTCGGCGGCGAACAGCTCCAGGGATTCGCAGATGTGGTCGTGGCGATTACGGCCGGCCTGCTGCAGGAAGATCACCTGGTCGACGCCGGCGTCCTGGAAGGCGGTGATGTGCTCACGGATGTCGTCTGGCGTGCCGATGCCGTTGGCGTTGCGCTCGGCCATGCTTCGGGCGGCGATGATCTCCTCGTCGCTGTTGGCGCGCGACTTCTGGAAGTCGGCGAACAGGGTCGAGCGGCCGGGCAGGGCGTCGTGCGCCACCAGGGCGTTGACTGCATAGCCGAAGAACTCAAAGCCCTCCTGGCCGCGCCGGATCGCCTCCGCGCGATCGTGATGCACCGAGAAGTTCGAGACCATGGCGATATTGGCGTTCACGCTGTGGCCGATGGGGACGCATTCGTCTGACTTGATGATCCCATAGTAGATGTCGGCCCAGTTCCGCGCCTCCTCCGGATCGACGAAGGAGAAGGCGAGCGCGCCGAGACCTTTCGAGGCGGCCACCTTGATGGTGTCGCGGTTGGTGCAGGCCATCCACATGGGCGGATGCGGCTTCTGCATCGGCTTGGGCACGACATTGCGGCAGGGGAAGGAGAAGCCCCGGCCCTCGAAGCCCGGGTATGGGTCCATCACCATCATGTTGGCGATCTGCTCGGCGGCCTCCAGGGCCAGCGCGCGCTTTTCCTTGGCGGGGATGCCGAAGCCTCCCAGCTCCAGCCGCGTGGCGCCCTCGCCGATCCCGAAGTCGAGCCGTCCGTGCGAGATGATATCCAGGGTCGCCAGGCCCTCGGCCGTGCGGGCCGGGTGGTTGTAGTTGGGGATTACCTGGCGGATGCCGTGGCCGACGCGGATGGTCTTGGTGAGCGCCGCGCAGGCGGCGAGGAACACCTCCGGGGCGGAGGAATGGGAATATTCCTCGAGGAAGTGGTGCTCGACCTCCCAGGCGTAGTCGAAGCCCAGCCGGTCGGCGAGCACGACCTGCTCCAGGGCCTGGTGGAACAGCCGCGCCTCGTCGCCCTCGTTCCAGGGCTTGGGAAGCTGGTGCTCGTAAAAGATCCCGAAGCGCATCGTCGACCCTCCCGTCCGCCCTCGGCGCCATCGCGCCGGGTTGGTTGAGGTCTACTTCCTGCGTCCTTGCACGGTTTGGCAAGGGGCGGCGGCTAGAGCCAGGGCGCGGTGGCCTCCTTGGCCAGCATGTCCTCATAGGTCGGGCGTGGCCGGATCACGGCGTAGTCGGCGCCCTTGACCAGCACCTCGGGCGCCAGCAGGCGGCTGTTATACTCGCTCGACATCACCGCCCCATAGGCGCCGGCGCTGAGGAAGGCCACCAGGTCGCCGGCTTCAAGCGGGGACAGGGCGCGCTCGCGGGTGAAGGTGTCGCCGGTCTCGCAGATCGGCCCGACCACGTCGTAGACCACAGGTGCGCCCGGACGCGGCTTGACCGCGACGATCTCGTGATAGGCGTCGTACATGGCCGGCCGGATCAAGTCGTTCATCGCCGCGTCCAGCACCGCGAACTTCCGGCCCTCGGGCCGCTCGTGGACGTGCAGCACCCGGGCCAGCAGCACGCCGGCATTGGCGGCGATCATCCGACCGGGTTCGAAAGAGTAGGCCACGTCCAGTCCGCCCATGGTTCTCGCGATCATTCGCGCATAATCGGCGGGTGTGGGCGGGGTCGGCTGGTTGAAATAGGGCACGCCCAGGCCGCCCCCCAGGTCCAGGCGCTCGACCGCGAGCCCCTCGCCGCGCAGGCGTTCGACCAGACCGCGCATCTTGGCGAAGGCTTCGGCCATGGGCGCCAGATCGGTGATCTGGCTGCCGATATGGCAGGTGACGCCCACCGGCTTCAGGCCGGCGTCGTTGGCGGCCTTGGCGTAGAGCCGCTCGGCCTCGGAGAGCGAGACGCCGAACTTGTTGTCGGCCTTGCCGGTGGAGATCTTTGCGTGGCCGCCGGCCGAGACGTCGGGATTGACCCGGATGGCGACCAGCGCGCGGGCGCCCAGCGACCGGGCGACCCGGCTGGCCAGCTCCATCTCGGGCTCTGACTCGACATTGATTTCGGAGACGCCGACCTTGAGCGCGAAGGCGATCTCGTCCGCGGTCTTGCCGACGCCGGAGAACACGATCTTCTCAGGCGGGACTCCGGCGGCCAGAGCCCGGCGGATCTCGCCCTCCGAGACTGTGTCGGCGCCCGCGCCCAGCTTCGCCAGGGTCTTGAGGACGGCGACGTTGGAATTGGCCTTCACGGCGAAGGCCAGCAGCGGATCGCCGCCATGCTCGCCGCGGATCCCTTCGGCGACCAGGGCGTCGCGCAGCACGGCGTAGTGCCGTTCCAGGGTGGCCGTCGAATAGACATAGACCGGCGTGCCGACCGCCTCGGCCAGGGCGCTCAGGGATACGTCCTCGCAGAAGAGCTCGCCCCCGTGGAGCTCGAAATGGTTCATCTGGGCCGGGCGTATGGGTCGGGCAGGGCGCCTTGCGGGGCGCTGGACGTGGCGCTCGGCGCGGAGTCGATCGGCTGGGTGCGCGGCGGCACGGGCGCGTCGTCGCGGTTGCGCGGGTCGACCGTGCGGATCGCGCGGCCGGGATCGGACCCGGCGTCCGCCCCCGAGCCCTTGCCCGCCAGCGGACCGGGACGCTCAAGGGCGCCCATCTTGCCGCACCCGGCCAGGGCCAGGGCGCCCGTCAGGACGGCGATCGCCGCCAATCGAAGGGTCATGACAGCTTCTCCTTCCAACGCGCGATCTGGGCGCGAACCTGTTCCGGCGAGGCGCCGCCGTAGCTCTTGCGGCTGGCGACCGAAGCGGCGGGCGTCAGCACGTCGAAAACCCCGGCCGTGATCCGAGTCTCCAGGGCCTGGAGTTCAGATAGGGGCAGGGACGACAGATCGCAGCCGAGCGACTCGGCCTTTTTCACCGCCGCGCCCGTCACGTGGTGGGCGTCGCGGAACGGCATGTCCAGTTCGCGCACCAGCCAGTCGGCCAGATCCGTCGCCGTCGAATAACCGGCGCCGGCGGCGGCGGCCATCTTCTCGGCCACCGGCTCCAGGTCGGCGACCATGCCGGCCATGGCGGCCAGCGAGAGTTCGAGCGCATCGAAGGCTTCGAAGGTAGGGACCTTGTCCTCCTGCATGTCCTTCGAATAGGTCATCGGCAGGCCCTTCATCACAACGGTGAGCTGGGTGAAGGATCCCAGAAGCCGCCCGACCTTGGCGCGGATCAGCTCCGCGGCGTCGGGATTTTTCTTCTGTGGCATGATCGACGAGCCGGTGGTGAAGGCGTCGGAGAGCTTCACGAAGCCGAATTGCGGCGTCATCCAGATCACGATCTCTTCGGCCAGGCGCGACAGGTGCACGGCGCAGATGGTGGCCGCCGCCAGGGCCTCCAGGGCGAAGTCGCGGTCGGCGACGCTGTCCAGGGAGTTGGCGGTGGGGCCCGCGAAGCCCAGGGCCTGCGCCGTCGCGTGGCGGTCGATGGGGAAGGGGGAGCCGGCGAGCGCGGCGGCGCCCAGGGGGCACTCGTTCATCCGCGCCCGCGCGTCGGCGAACCGCGAGGCGTCACGGCCGAACATCTCCACATAGGCCATCAGGTGGTGGCCAAAGGTCACGGGCTGGGCCGGCTGCAGGTGGGTGAAGCCGGGCATCAGGGTCGCCGCGTGCGGCTCGGCCTTGGCCAGCAGGGCGCTCTGCAGGTCGCGGATCTGGCCGCCGGTCCGGTCGCAGGCCTCGCGGACCCACAGGCGGAAGTCGAGCGCCACCTGGTCGTTGCGCGAGCGGGCGGTGTGCAGCCGGCCGGCCGCGGGGCCGATCAGCTCGCGAAGCCGCGCCTCCACGTTCATGTGGATATCTTCGTACTCGTCGCGGAACGGGAAGGTCCCTGCGGCGATCTCCGCCTCGATGGCCTGCAGGCCGCCCTGGATCGCCGCCTCGTCCTCGCTTGAAATCACGCCTTGCTTGCGCAACATCGCCGCGTGCGCCCGCGACCCCGCCAGGTCCTGGGAGGCTAGGCGCTTGTCGAAGCCGATGGAGACGTTGATCGCCTGCATCAGTTCGGCCGGTTTGGACGTAAACCGTCCGCCCCACATGGCCTGACCCGGTTGGGCTTGGCCATCTTGGGTCTTTTTCGAGGCAGGCGAGGAGTTGTCGGTCATATGAGCGAGCGTTCGGATGAAGGTGCGGCCGGCGGCCCCAAGATCCCGCTGCGGTGGGTGCTGGGGGGCGTCGCCGTGCTCGGCGTCGCCGCGGTTCTCTACATCATCGGTCAGGCTTCCATAAACCCCCAGCAGGAAACGAGCCTGAAAGGCTTCGCCAAGGGAGAGATGGCCAAGTTCGCCCTGCCGGTCGAGGCGGCCCCGCCGCCGGCCGCCGGCTTCCTCGACGCCAAGGGCCAGACGAGGCGCATCGCCGACTTCCGGGGCAAGGTGGTGGTGGTCAATATGTGGGCCACCTGGTGCGCCCCCTGCGTCATCGAGATGCCGACCTTGGCCAAGCTGGCCAAGAGCTACGAGGGCAAGAACGTCGAGGTGGTGGCGATCAGCGTCGACCGTCCGGACGACGAGGCCAAGGCTCGCGCCTTCATCGCCAAGCACGCGCCGCTCGCCTTCTATCACGATCCCAAGATGGCCATTCCGTTCGCCTTCAAGCCCGCCGCGGTAGGCATGCCGACCACGGTGATCTACGGGGCCGACGGGGTGGAACGGGGCCGGCTGGCCGGCGAAGCCGACTGGTCGGGCAAGGAGGCCAAGGCCCTGATCGACAAGGTGTTGGCGGAAAGTTGAACAGGCGCTGCGGTTGACCGTCGTCCTGGCCCGTGGCCAGACTTCGGCCCAATCGGCGCTTTGGGCCTGCTGACGTTCTTTCTCCCCACGCATTTCGCGCGGAACCGAACAGCCCGCTCCCCAGACGACTGAGATGGACCGGGCGACCGGCGATCCTCGTCGCGAGTCCGCGTGGAACATTGAGTCAGGGAGACGAGAAGGACATGGCCACCGGTACGGTCAAGTGGTTCAACGCCACCAAGGGCTTCGGCTTCATCCAGCCTGACGATGGCGGCAAGGACGTCTTCGTCCACATATCCGCCGTCGAACGCGCGGGTCTGCGCAGCCTGAATGAGGGCGACAAGGTCAGCTACGAGGAGAAGGAAGAGCGCGGCAAGACCGCCGCGGTCGACCTGAAGCCGGTCTAGCCGGCCTCCACCATTCAAGCATTCAAGCGGACGCCGGACTTGCGAGAGACCGGCGTCCGTTCCGCGTCTGGGTGTCGGGTGTGCGACATTGTGGCGCGCCTCTTGGGGCGTCCAAGCCTTCTACGGCAAGGCTCTGTTTACGGCTTTCCGGCGTGATGGCCGCGTGGAGTCGAGAAACGACCCCGCAAAGGGAACGGGGCGCCCATGGAAGCTGAGGCCGCGGACGGCGAAGCCGCCGGTTGGTTCTTCGAAAACGCGCTCGACGCTTTCGTCGTCGTCAGCCATGGCAAGGTCGCGTTGGCCAATCCCGCCTGGCTCGCCCTGTCCGGCCGGTCGCGGGCCGAAACGCTCGGTCGCCCCTATGCCGAACTCCACCATCCCGATGAGGCCGAACTGGTCGCCGAGATCGTCGCCCGCTTGCGGCGCGACGGCGCGGCGACATTCGATCACCGCATCCCGGCGCCCAGTGGCGACTGGCTGTGGGTGCGCACGCGAGCCAAGCGCGCCGCCGACGGCCGCGCCCTGCTGGTGATCCAGGACATTTCAGCCGAGCGCCGGGCCGCCGAAGACAAAGAGAAGCTGGGTCGCGTGGCCGAACTGCTCGGCGAGACGGCCGGAGTCTATATCTGGCGCTTCGAGGCCGACACCCGCGAATACGATCTCAATCCCCTGGGCGCCGCGCCGTCCGACGGTTCCAGCCTGCTGCGCGTGGGCGAGGCGGCGTTCAAGGACCAGATCCACGCCGAGGATCGGGGCCAGGTCGACGAACTCTGGAACCAGGTCCTGCTCACGGGCGAGACCGGCATTGTCACCTATCGCCACCAGGCCGAGAGCGGCGATTGGCGGCGGTTCCGCACCGCCTGGCGCGGGGTGCGGCCACTGCCGTCCGGCGCCTGGGACGTGCTCGGCATCACCCAGGACGTGACCGAGCTGGCCGACGCCCGCGACGCGGCGCTTGGAGCCGTTCAGGCCAAGACCGAGTTCCTGGCCAATATCAGCCACGAGATCCGCACGCCGATGAATGGCGTGATGGGCGTGTTGCACATCCTGAAGAACGAGACCCTGTCGGCCGCCGGCCAGGTGCTGGTGGACGAGGCCCTGGCCTGCGGCTCAACCCTCGCCCAGATGCTCAGCGACATCATCGACTTCTCGAAGCTCGAGAGCGGCGCCCTGGAACTGGCGCCCGAGCCGCTCGACCTGTCGCGGGAAGGCGACGTGGTGATCGGCATGTTGCGAGCCGATGCCGACGCCCGTGGACTTTCGCTCGTCATCGAGGCGCCCGAGACCCTGGGCTGGGCGTCGCTCGACCCCGTGCGCCTGCGCCAGATACTGTTCAACCTTGCCGGCAACGCGGTGAAGTTCACCCTGACAGGCGGCGTGCGGATCAAGCTGGCGACCTGCGGAGAGGGCGCGGCCCAGCGTTTGCGGATCGACGTTTCCGACACCGGCGTCGGCATTCCCCTGGAGGCTCAGGCCAACCTGCTGGACCGCTTCCAGCAAGCCGACGGCTCCAGCACCCGCCGGTTCGGCGGCTCGGGCCTGGGCTTGGCGGTGACCAAGGCGCTGGCCGAGCGCATGGGCGGCGGCATCGGTTTCACCAGCGTCGAGGGCTTCGGCTCCACCTTCTGGATCGAGATCGCGGCGCCGGCCTGTTCGCGCCCAACGCCGATGATCGCCGACCGCTGGCTGGCGGGCCTGCGCATCCTGGTCGTCGAGGACAACGCCACCAACCGCATGGTGGCGCTACGCATGCTGACCGAACTGGGCGCGGAGGTGGAGATCGCCCGAGATGGCGCGGAGGGCGTCGAGCTGGCCGCCGCCAGTTCCTACGACCTGATCTTCATGGATATCCAGATGCCGGTCATGGACGGAGTGGAGGCCGCACTTCGAATCCGTTCGCTTCCCGGCCAGGCGGGACAGACGCCGATCGTCGCCACCACGGCCAATGTCCTGCCCGATCAGATCGAGACCTATCGGCGCGCGGGGATGGACGGCCATGTAGCCAAGCCGATCTCGCCGTCCGCCCTATTGGCCGAGATCTCCCGGCTGGCGGCGGATCTCGCCCCGGAACAGGCCGCCTAGGCCAGTTCGCGCTGGCGGGCGCGAATACCGCCGCCTTCGGTCTCCGTCAGGGTGCGCAACAGGTTGACCAGCGAGGCGCGGGCCTCCGGCGGCAGGCGCTCAAAGGCCGTCAGCAGCTCCAGCGCGCCTGGCGTTCGGATCCGGCTGAGCATGTCGATATCGCCGCCGACCTCCGAACCCGACGTGTCGAGCACGTCCATCAGGTCGACCACGCGGCAACGCAAGGCGCGCGCGATCTGGACCAGGCGGGAGAAAGAGATGCGGTTGGCGCCGTTCTCGTACTTCTGGATCTGCTGGAAGCTGACGCCGCATTGTTCGGCCAAGGCTTCCTGAGACATCCCGATCGTGCGACGGCGTATCCGAACCGCGGCCCCGAGGGCTACATCCATCGGGTCTGGTGTCTTGTTCGAGAGCTCCGCGTTCATCGTCGTCTCCTCACCCGAAACGTCGCCGGGCAGAGCAAGCGCCCGGGGATCGCTTAGGATTCGATGAAGTTAAGGCTCATCTTTCAGCTTTGAAAAGCGCGCTCATCATCTCGGACTTGACCATTGACGAGCATGTTCAGCGAACGTGTTCTTGGGTTAGCCGGATGTGGCCGTCTTGCCCCTGAGCGAGAGCGACGAAGTCTTCGCCTCGGGGGATGCCCGGTCGGCGAGATCTGCCCCGTTTTGATGGGGTTTCTCAAGGCCATCATAGAAATAGTGCACCGGAACCTCGAGCGCATCGGCCAACCGCCAGATCATCGACGCGGAGATCCGGTTGGCGCCGCACTCGTACTTCTGGACCTGCTGAAAGGTCACGCCACAAAGTTGTCCTAGCTGACGTTGGGTAAGGTTTAATTCCCGTCGCCGGTTGAAAAGTCGCTTGGCCAGGTGAAGATCGATGCTGTCGCGCATGGGTTTGCTGCGGTGTTGGGTTCAAGGGTTTCGATCAAGACAGGTCAGAATGGGACGCCTGCCGTTTTCCACACAAGGACAGGCAAGATGCGAACCATCCGACTCACGTTGACGACGCCCTCCGGAGCATCCAATCCTTGCCGGCGCCGCGCTGCCCTGGACGAATACGCAAGCCTGGGGGCTTTGGACGCCGCTTTTCGCCTGGTCCCGACTCCTGGGCAGACGAAACTTATCGTGTGAGCTTGGTTGAGCACTGGCTGAACCGCCAGTAGGGGGCCTCGTCTCGAACCTCGCTTGAATTCGCCCCAATTCATCTTAACAGGGCCGCACCGCCGCAACTCGCCCCTGAGGGCTCAGTTTTCAGTCTGCAGCAAGTCGCCGACGACGTTTCCGGTCCGGTGACCACCGCCCTCGCAATCCCCTGGAGGTCGCAGCGGCCTCGCGGCCCGCATCGGGTTCGGTGCGGGCCCTCGCACTGGGGCCCCCAGGATGGATGAAGTGCGTAGCCGGCTGGGAGTCCCCTCGGCCAGATCAAAAAGGGACGGGAGTTGACCTGGCCGAGGGCGGCGCCAGTGGGGATGAAGCGCTGCGGCCTCAATGACTCGTGTCACCTCAGGGTTCCGTGAACGAGGAAGAGCCAGCTGAATGTTATGCAGAATTAGACTTTTGACCGTCGCGCCTAACGCACACCGCAACTCTGCCCCAAGAGAGCGAGCGACCAGAAGTGAGCCGACCTTCCTGGAAGCCCGAGGGGGTTTGTCTTCATGAGCCTCGAGGTCTGCCGGAATGCTCGCCGCGCACGAACAGACCCGCGCCGTATGTGCTGAGGCACAGTCTGGGTGAGAGGCGCGAGCGAGCCGAAGACTAGGGTGGAGGCCTCGGCGCCTCCGCGGTCGCCAAGTGTGGCCCGCGCGCGACGGACAACCAGTCAGTGAAGGGTAGTCCATAGGCGCGGTCCATGAACTCGGCCTGAAATCGGAAAGGGAGGTTGGCGTCGCTGTTCCAGAGCATGACGATGCCCGTGCGGGTGGTGGGATCAAACATCATCGTCGCTCGGTAGCCCGAAAGCCCCCCACTGTGGCCGATGACTTTGTGGCCCTTGTAGGTGAAATTTCGGATGCCCAGGCCATATCCCGCCTCCTTGAGCTCCCGGCCCATCGGCGTCCTCCCGTAGGGGCTCGCGGTGGCGACCCGCGACCGCTGCGCCGTCTCAAGGACCGCGTGGGGCAGGACGTCGGGTCGCAGACCCATGAGGGCCTGCATCCAGACGGCCAGGTCGACAATGTTGGAGTTGACCCCCGCCGCCGCCGGCACGCGGTAATAGACCTCCGACACAGCCAGCTGGTCTTGGTCGTGGTGAGGCCGGGCCCAGCGCTCGGCCGACGTCAGACCCGCGGCGCCAAGGGTGGCGCTGGTCATGCCCAGCGGGCGGAAAAGACGCTGCTGAACAGTCTCAACATAGGCCTCGCCGGTCCGCGCAGCGATGATCTCGGTGATCGTGTCATATGCGATGTTCTGATAGCTGTGGCAGGTCGCCGGCGCGCAGACTGTCGGCGCATCGGCGAGGGACAGACGGATTGTGCGAGGGTCCTCGCCGTCCTCAAGCCGGCCGTCGAACGCATTTTTTGGAAGCCCGGTTCGCTGCGACAGCAGCTCCTCCACGGTCAGGGCCAGCTGGGCGTCCCCCGGCAACCGCAGCGAAGTGTCAAACGTCTCCAGCCGGTCGGATAGGGAAATGACCCCGTCGGCCGCCAACTGGGCGCTCAACGTGCCGGACACGGTCTTGGAGAGGGACGCCCAGCGGAAAACGCTTTCGGCGGTGACCGGTTGGCTGCTTTCGGCGGACTCCACCCCGTAGCCCCTCACAAAGGACAGGCGTCCGCCTTCCACGACAGCGACCGCTAGCCCGCGCATCGAGCGATCCGTCATCATGGAACCGAGGCGCGCATCCAGCGCCAGGTAGTCGATCTTCCCGCGCCATTCGGCTGGATCGGTCGGCAACGTCGGGATCGGTTTCGCGGCGACGGAGGGGCCTGCGAACGGGTTGCCGTTCGTGCAGAGCGAGAGACTCAGCCCGAGGACACTCAACGCGAACAGTCCCCCGAGCAAACCTCCTACTGACCCCGCCCTCACGTCCGAACTCTCCTCCCGCCAGCCGCCGCGCCGGCGGCGCCTCATCCGTCGTCAGCCTAGTCCCGCGCGAGCGGTCCGTCCTCTAGGACGTCATCATGCTCAGCAGGCCGCAGGTTGAGCTACGGGAGGAAAACGCGGAGCTCGCCCTCCTGTAGGGTGGGCCGGACCGCCGCTGCGAGGGCGCCATGTAGCTCTCGACCAGCCCGCATGCCGCCGGCGTCCTCGCGGCCGAGTTCAAGGTCGGCTCGTGGCGCTGAGCTGCGGGGCCGGCGTGGATTGGCAGTGAAGGTGAGAGGCTCAGGAATCACGGCCGGTGAGTTCCACGAGGGCCGCCGCCAGCTCTCCCTGTCGAAATGGCTTTGTCAGACGACTGAGCTCCAGACCAACGCCTTCAGCCTCGGCGTAGCCTGAAATCAGGAGAACGGGCAATCCAGGCCGATCTCGTGCGATCCTCCTGGCCAGATCAGCCCCGGTCATGCCCGGCATCAGGTGGTCGGTGATGACAAGGTCGAGGCGGAGGTCCCCGTCCATCAGACGCAGGGCGTCTTCAGCGGTCGGCGTCTCGACGACGCGGTAGCCAAGATCTGTCAGCATGTCGGCGGTGCTGGCCCGCACGAGGTCCTCGTCATCGACAAGCAGGACGGTGCCCGACCGTGGTCCGAGCACCGGATCGGTGCGAGGCATGGGGCTTGGCGCTTCCTGGTCGGTCGTCGGCAGCCAGATCTTGATCGTCGTGCCGGCCCCAGGCTCGCTCTCCACCTCCAGGGCGCCGCCCAGCTGCGCGGCGAGGCCGTGCACCATCGATAGGCCCAAGCCCGTACCGCGACCGACCCCCTTGGTCGAGAAGAAGGGTTCAGCCGCCTGCTGGCGTGTCTCCTCGTCCATCCCGAGGCCAGTGTCATGCACGCACAGGCGAAGATAGGCTCCTGCCTCGAGGCCGGCCATGTGGCCGGGCTGCAGGTTCTCAATCCCCACCGCGATGGTCAGGGTCCCTCCGTCGGGCATGGCGTCACGGCTGTTCACGGCAAGGTTCAGGAGCGCCATTTCGAGCTGATTGGGGTCGGCGATGCCCGCTGGAAGATCTGGCGCGAGGTCAAACGCGATCCTGATCCGCGGCCCCACAGTGCTGGACAGCAGGTCTTCCAAGCCAAGGATCAGCGCGGCGACATCGACTGACGCGGCCTGGAGGGGTTGGCGGCGGGCGAAAGCGAGCAGGCGTTGGACGAGGGTCTTGGCCCGCTCGGCGGATTCCAGTGCGCCGTCGATAAGCCGCTGGGTGCGGGGGTCGCCCAGGCCCCGCCTCTGCAGCATGTCGAGGCTACCGATGATGGGCATAAGGAGGTTGTTGAAATCGTGCGCGACGCCGCCGGTCAGCTGGCCCATGGCGTCCATCTTCTGGCTCTGGTGAAGGGCGTCCTGCACCAGGGCGCGCTCAGCCAGCGCGATCGCGACCCGCTGCTCGAGAGTCGCGTTCAACTCCTCCAGCCGCGCCTGGTTCTCACGCAGCGCCTGCTGGGCCAGATGGGTCTCTGTGGTGTCGTGACCCTCGCAGAAGATTCCCGTGACCTTTCCGGCGTCGTCCAAGACCGGCTCGTAGATGAAGTCGAGGATGCGCTCGACCTCTGGACCCTCGGCGGCCAAGCGCAGACGGACTGAGACCTGGTGGGCCACGTGTCGCTCGCCTGTCGCGTAGACCTCGTCCAGCCACTCGAAGAACCCTTGTCCCTCTAGCTCCGGAAAGACCTCGCGAACCGTCCTGCCGACATGGTCGCGTTTGCCGAACAGCCGGATATAGGCGTCGTTGACGAACTCGAAGATGTGCTCCGGCTGCTTGAGGATAGTGATGAACCCGGGCGCCTGCTGGAAGAGTCGCCGATAGCGCTCGTGCTGCTCCAAGGCGCGTCGATCGGCCAGGACTTGCGCGGTTGTTTCCGTGCACGCGCAGAAGAAGCCCGCGACGGCGCCGTTTTCGTCGCGCACGGGTGTGTAGGAGAACGCAAAATGCGTCTCCTCGCGGTAGCCCCTCCGTTCCATATGAAGCTCGATGTCGCTCATATGCACCGGCTCGCCGCGATAGGCCTGGGCGACGATCGGGATCAGGTCGCCTTCGATCTCCGCCCAGACCTTCAGAAACGGTTGGCCGACGGCCGAAGGATGCTTTTCGGCGAGAATTTCAGCGTAGGCGTCATTGTAGAGCAGGGCGCCTGCCTCGCCCCACGCGACGAACATCGGCTGGTTCGAGCCCATCACAATGTTCAGAAGGGTCTTCAGGGGCTGTGGCCAGGTGGACGGGTCACCAAGCGGTGAGGCCGACCAGTCGAGTGCTCGAAGCAAACCGCCCGTATGGCCGCCGCCGGCGGGAATGTGAATCAAAGCCTCACCCACGTACGGCCACCCAATTGAACTGTATGTCTCGCTGGACGCGGCCAGCGCCCGTGGAGGAGAGACGGGCGAGACAACCCCCGTCACTCAGTGCGGGCGGGGGCATAGGGTTCCGGTTGGTTCCGGAGATGCCGGGGAGCCCGCCGAGACCTTTCGTCGCCACGGCGCCCCATTCAGCAACGAGACGACGCCAAAGCGTATTAGGGTCAGGTCGGCGTCGCCCCCCGCCCTGCCCAGTCCAAGGACATCACTGATGCCGCAAGGCCCAAAGAAGCCGAAGTGGGGCGCCCGGCAGTTGCGTCTTGCCATCGACGCCGCCGGCGTCGCGATGTGGTCGTGGAACGTCGACACCGACATGATCACGATGGATGATCACGCCTTTGAGCTTTGGGGCGTGTCGCAGAGTCCCGACGTAACATTTGAGGACCTGTCTGCTCACATTCATCCGGCTGATCGCGACCGGGTTCGCGCCGCCTTCGCCGCCACGCGAGCGATTTCCGGACCCTATGAGATCGACTTTCGGATCATGGTCGGACGCGACGCCCGCTGGGTGTCAGCCCGCGGCCAGGGCGACGACGCCGACATCGAGGGGCGCGTCATGTTCGGGGTCTTCCTGGACGTCACCGGCCGCAAGCAGGCCGAGGAGGGCAATGAGTTGCTCGCCGGCGAGATGAGCCATCGGGTGAAGAACCTGCTCACCATCGCCACCGCGCTCACCGCGATCACATCGCGCTCTGCGACCACCGCGCCGGAGATGGCGAAGGACCTTACGCACAGGCTTACCGCCTTGGGTCGGGCACATGATCTCGTGCGGCCTCTTCCCGGCAAGCCCGAACGCGGCGCGCTGCTGGGCGACCTGCTTTCGGTCCTCCTGGCGCCCTACGACGACATGGGAGCCTTTAGCGGACGCATCCGGGTGTCCGTCCCACGCATGGCGGTAGGAGAGAGCGCAGCTACGACGCTGGCCATGGTCCTGCATGAACTCGCCACGAACTCCCTCAAATACGGCGCGCTATCGTGCGCGGAGGGAACCCTGGATGTCTCCTGCGACTCGTCGGGTGAGAGCGTCGCTGTCGTCTGGACGGAGCAAGGGGGCCCGGAAGTTGTCGCCGCCAAAGCCCCGGGTGGCTTTGGCGGCAAACTCTTGCAGCGCGGCATGGATGATCTTGGCGGCAAGGCGGAGGTGGCTTGGCTAAGGACTGGGGTCGTCGTCACACTTCATATGTCTGCTGACCGGCTGAGGTCATGACTCTTCGACCTGACAAAGAGACGGACGCGGCTTATGTGATCACGGGGCGCTAAAAGGGGGATCGAAAACCCCACCCCTGCCGTTGGACGAGCATGTCGGTCACGAGCCTCCCGGAATGGCAGCAGCTTGCCCTATACGCGCTCGGCGCCGCAGCGCTCCTGACCCTGGCCTTCAACCTTCCTCACGTCGGCCGTTTCATTCGGGCCGCCGTGTCGTTCGCGGTCCTGGCGTTCGCCGTCTTCCTGTTGCTGCAGCAGGCGCCTTACGATCCGAGGCTCGCCTGGCTGCGATCGTCCTTGGGCCTCGACCGGCAGCAGGTCTCAGGCGACGAGCTGCGGATCTCCATGTCGGGTGATGGCCACTTCTGGGCGAACGCGACCTTGAACGGCGTCACGCGGCGCATGCTCATCGACAGCGGCGCGACGGTTTCCGCGCTCTCGTCGGCAACCGCGACCGAGGCGGGCGTCAAGCCGGACGACGCCCTGGTTCCGGTCAGGGTGCGAACGGCCAGCGGCCTCGTCGAGGCCAGGATCGCGACGCTTGAAACCCTCTCCCTGGGCCCGCTTGAGGCCCGGGACCTGAAGGTGGTCGTCTCACCCGGCCTGCAGGGGGTGGACGTCCTGGGCATGAATTTCCTCTCCGAGCTCGGATCGTGGCGGGTGGAGGGGCGCACCCTCATCCTGACCCCGCCCGCCGCGTCGCCGGAACCCTGAACCCGGCGGGTGGGCCGTCTGCTGTCGGTTTGGGCGCGAAGGCGAGACTGTCCGACGGCCCGGATGATGGTGTTCTGAAGGCCTGAGGCCCTGGTCGCGGGCCTAGGCCGCGCGGCGCGCCTGCTCCAACTTCAGCGCCTTGGCTTCCTCCGCCCGCCAGTAGCGGGCTTGCTCCGTAAGCCGGTCGCGGTCGGGTCGGTAGCTGACGATCTTGATCATCAGTTCCAGTTCTTCGGCCTTGAGGCAGCATTCGGCGGCGGACATGGCGCTAACCATGCCATCGAAAGTGCTAAGATTACGTTGGTTTGCGAACGATTGGCGCTGGGGCCGGAAGCCCCGCGCGGCGGGCGTTTTGCGAGGCGGGCTCGGAGAAGAGCCGGGTTGCGGGGACTGGCTGGCGGTGCTGTCAGTCCAACGGCAACTTGTCTCCAGTTGACGCAGTGAGGGCAGGGGAGGCCAGGTTTTAGCCCATCACCGCGCGCCACTCAGCCAGGGCGGCTGAGCGTCGTTTGCGGTAGAGGTCTCGGCTGATGAGGTGCGCTCCTGGTTGAAGTGGTTATGGACCGTGCCGTGCACGGCAGCGAATTTCTGGAGCGTCTTCATCCTCCGAAATCGCTCCATGGCCCGCTCTCGTCGTCGGAACGGCTGGTTTGAGTTCTCCGCCCGGTTGTTGAGCCAGCGGCCCACCTCCTGACTGTCGGTGCTGCCGATCTCTGCCCCCTGGCGCACTCAAGCCGTAAAGCTGCTCCTCTTGAGACGCGGCTGCGGCGATGAGATCCGGCGTCAGTTAGATTGGCTCGCCATGAACGCGGCGAAGCGGTCCTGCCAATCCGGATGCCAGCGAGAGAGCGGAGGACGGTTTTCGATCGGGTCGCCAATGGCCCACGCCATCCGCTTCTCGTCGGTCTCACGCGACACATCGTTGTCGGGGCAGAGGATATAGAAATCGCCTCGCCCGAGGCTCTCCAGCATGAACTCGATCACCTGGTCGGCCGTCCAGGCGGCGGCCGGCTTCTGAGTGACGAGGCCTCCGCCGGTCATGCCGGTGAAGGTGAAGCCGGGGATCAAGAGGTGGGCGCTGATGCGGCATCCGGCTGTGTTGCGTAATTCATGCTGCATCGCTTCAGTGTACGCCTTCACGGCGGCTTTCGAGACGTTATAGGCCGGGTTGCCTGGCGGGGTGGTGATGCCTTGCTTTGAGCCGGTGGCGATCACGTATCCAGCGCGACCACTTTCTATCATGGCGGGCAGGAAGGCTTGCGCCCCGTTCAGCACGCCCCAGAAGTTGACCTCCATCAAAGCGCGCCAAGCGTCTTGGTTCTGCCAGGTGACGCCTGGGTTGGCGCCGGTTCCGGCATTCAGCATCAGCACCCCGACATCGCCGAAGTGGCTGTGTGTCAGGTCCCTCAGTCGCTCGAGGTCGGAAGGCTTTGACACATCAGTTGGCACGGCGGCGACGCGCCCCCCTGCCTCGCGAATAGAAGTCTCCGCAGCCCGCAATTTCTCGCCGGACTGATCGGCCAGGACGACGGGAAGTCCGAGGGCCGCAAAGCGCCGTGCGGCCGCTAGGCCGATGCCGCTCGCGGCGCCGGTGATCACCACGGCTCCGCCGTCTGCGATCGGGAGGAGGTTCTGGAACGTTTGGCTCATGACGGGACCATAGCGCCATCTGCAGGGGCCGCCTCCCTCAAATGGGTGCTCAGACCCTCGCGATCCGATTGGGAATGTCGCGTTGCTGGAGCGGAGGGAATGTAAGCTCCTGGAGCATCCCGGACCCGATCACCAACTGCTTTCCCTACGCATCCGCTCGCGGATCTCATCCCCAGCCTGGACCGTGAACTCTTCCACCAGGGACTTGTCGCGTGGACGGCAGCGAATTTCTGGACTGTCTTCATCCTCCGAAATCGCTCCACCGTCCGCTTCCCGCGTCTTGGCGACGTAGGATTCTAACACTTCGCCTACTGGCGCAGCGTAGCATCGAGGTCAGCTTCGAGACGGTCCGGTGCTGGACGCTGAAGTTCCGTCGAAAGTTTGCGGCGCCATGGTGCCGCTGACCCATTGATGAAATGATCGGTGGGTCCGTACGTCAAATCTTGGATCTCCCGGCCGATGCCGCCCGAAGCCCTCGAAGATGTCTTCGCCGCTGAGGCCTCGCTGATGTCGCTGGCGGGTGGGACGCAGCTCGTGGCCGCGGGCGAAACAGCTCAGGCGCTTTACAGGCTTACGGTCGGACGCCTCGCCGAGGTCGAACCGACGGCCGGCGGCGGCGGCGGGCGTCTCTTGGCGGTGCATCGGCCCGGCGCCCTCATCGGCGGGGCCCAGCTTCTGGGGGATGGCCGCCACGCGACAACGGTGACCGCCCTGCGCGACTCCGAGCTACAGGCGATCCCGGCCGAACGCGCCCAAGCCCTGCTGCGGGACCGACCCGCCTTCCTTGAGGAGGTGGCCCGAGCCGCGCTGACGCGCATGAGGACGTCCGAACCTGGCGACCGGCGCAAGAGCTCCATCCTGGGGTTCGTGGCGGTCTGCGACAGTGTCGACATGCGCGATCTCGCCGAACGCCTGGCCGTGGCGATGCGCGCCCTGGGCGCCGAAGTCGCGGTTCTGGGCGCCGAGGCGGAAGACAGCGAGGCGTCCTATCTCCAGGCCCTGGAGATGGAAAACGATTTTATCCTGATGGCCGCCGAGCACCGGAACGCCGATTTCACGTCCTACTGCAGCCGTCAGATCGACCGACTGATCCTCGTGGCGGGCGCCGAGACGCCCCTGCCCGAGGGGCCTATCCCGTTTGTGACGGCGGCGATCCGCAACCAGCGCCTGCTCGATGTCATCCTCGTCCAGCCAGCTGGCGCGCGGCGCCCTCGCAATTCAGACCGTTGGCTCGACGCGGCGCCTGCCTCCCGGTTGTTCCAAATCCGGGCCGGCGACGAGGCAGACGTGGCGCGTCTGGCGCGCATCTACACCGGCAACTCGATCGGACTGGCGCTGTCAGGAGGCGGCGCGAGGGCTTACGCCCATGTCGGCGTCGCCCGGGCGCTGGCGGAGCTGCGCGTGCCCATCGATTTCGTCGGCGGCACCTCCATGGGAGCCATTGTCGCCGCGGGCGTGGCCATGGGCTGGGACGACGCCGAGATGGACCGGCGCATCCGTGAGGCGTTCGTGGACTCCAGTCCCCTGTCGGATATCGCCTTCCCCATCCTGGCCCTGACCCGCGGGCGCATGGTGGATCACCGCCTGAAGACCCACTTCGCCGACGTCCAGATCAGCGACCTGTGGCGGCCCTTCACCTGCGTGTCCACCGATCTGACCGTCGGCGGCGCACGCATTCACCGCCGGGGATCGCTTCGCCGCGCCCTGCGAGCGTCCCTGTCCCTGCCCGGCATACTGCCGCCGGTGGTGGAGAAGGGTCATGTGCTGGTGGACGGCTCGCTGGTGCGCAACCTGCCAGTGGATCTCGTCCGCGAACAGCACGACGGGGTGACGATCGGGGTCGACGTAGCCAGCGCCGATGGGCTGAAGGCGGGCGACCTGAGACTCCAGCCTCCCGGCTGGCGCTGGTTCGCTTCAGGGGCCTGGCTCAGGGGCCCCCCGATCGTCTCCGTGCTGATCCGCTCGGCCACCCTGCCGAGCGTCGCGAGCATGGCCCTCACGCGTGACGACCTGTTTGTGATCGCCCCAGAGGTCGAAGATATCGGGCTTCAGGACTGGAAGACCTACGACACGGCCGTATCGGCCGGCTATGAGGCTGCAATGGCTGTTGCCGATCAACTGTCGGCATTGAGGCGTTGATTTAATACGAGTAGTTTGAATTCCGAAACTTCGATAGCGCGCTGATGGCGCCGGGAATCCAGTAGCGAATCCTGGTCGGCGAACAGCCTTCGGGCCTGACCCTTCGTAACGCTCTCAAGACGCCGATGCCGTTGGCCTGGGCCGACCAAATGGTCTGGCTGGAGCGCATCTCGCGCGGATGAACTGCTGAGCAGCTGGCCATATTCGGCAGTTGCGGGATCCCTGTTTTGCGCGCGCTCTATCCCTGATCCTTGTGCATGGTTTCCCTGTTACTCATTCGGCGGATTCGCTGACCAATCAGCGAAAAACACTCAATAGATCCGTTTGTTACGCTCAATCACCTCGAAGTCTGGGTGCAAACACGCCCGGACAACGAAGGAATTTCCCTGTTGCGCCGGATAACAGGGAAACCGTCACCGTTTCTGATGCGAGGAGACAGGGCGCGGAAAGGGGGCCGTTTGGGCCGCATTTGGGCCCCCAGAGACCAAGGCGAATGACGGATGGGGCCCTCGGAAGCCCCGCACGACGGGGGCTTCGTGGCGCACACTCGGAGAAGAGCCCGGTTGCGGGGACTGGCTGGCGGCCCGGAAGGGACTCGAACCCCTGACCTTCGCTTTAGGAACTCAATAATTACTGTTTCAAACCTTTTCAGGCGTGTTCAGTTTGTTCTAAATTCGAGGTTAGACAGCGGTTTGGAGTTTCACTAATCTCCATCTATATTCAGGTAGCGTCGTCGCGGCGGGACCTATTTGTGACCTGGCGCGACCCCCAAAAACGGAGATGTCGGTGGCAAGTTCGTTGACGGCTCGCTTCTGTGACAGCGTGAAGCCAACGCCTGGCAGGCAGATCGACCACCTCGACGCCGACGTCCCCGGCCTGGCGCTCAGGGTTTCGGCGCGAGGCCGGAAGGTCTGGACTTTCAGGTATAGGAACAGCGCGGCTAAGCAGTGCCGCATCAACATAGGGGTCTTCAGCGACAGCCTCGGCCTGGCCGAGGCGCGGATGCGCGCTCGCAGGTTGCAGACCCTGGTGGACGACGGGGTTGATCCGGCTTCGGAGCGGCGCATCGCGAAGTCCCGCGAGCGCGACCGGGAGATCGCGACCTTCGAGGATCTCGCCATGGCCTACTTCGCGGCCTGCGAGCAGGGTCTCTGGACGCCCAAGGGCAAGGTGAAGCGGAAGCGGAGTCTTGACGACGAACGCAACGTCTATCGCCTGCACGTCAAATCTCATCTGGGCAGACTGCCCCTGAGGGAGGTGACGCGCTCGTTGGTGAAGCGGCGGCTCAGGGAGATGTACCTCGACGGCATCGGCGCGCAGACGAACAAGGCGCACCAGATGATCCGCGCGACCTTCTCCTTCGCCATCGCCGAGGAGATCGAGCCGGACATCATTCTCTACAATCCGGGGATGGGATTTGGCCGGGTCGCGCCGATCAATCCGCGGATGCGCACGCTCAAGGACGAAGAGTGGCGCACCTTCTGGCGCGCGCTCGACGAAATGCAGGGCGGCGGCGAGATCGTGTCTTCCGCGGGTCTGCGGGTCTGCATGGGCCCGCACATGGCGATCGTCCTCAAGCTCTGCAGCTTTCTTCTCCAGCGCAAGGGGGAGATCATCGGGATGCGGCGCTCGGAGCTCGACCTCGACCAGGGCGTCTGGATTGTTCCGCCTGAACGAATGAAGGGCGGCCGGCTCCATCTGGTGCCGCTGTCGGAGCGTGCGATCGCCCTCATCAAGGAAGCGATCGCGCTCAATGGCGATCTGGAGACCGACTGCGTGTTTCCCAATCCGCGCGACCCATCGATGTCGATGCGGTCCGACAGCGTCTCCCACGCCATGCGTCTGCTGAACCAGGTGATCGGGATCAAGGACGCCACGCCGCACGATCTTCGGCGGACGGGATCGACCGCCATGACCAGCGAGCGGCTCGAAATCTCCCCGCTGATCCGTAGCAAGGTGCTGGGGCACGCCTTCGACACGGGAGGCGGCGCTGCGGTGACCAGCCTGCACTATGACGCGAACTCCTACGCCCGGGCGAAGCGGCTGGCGCTCGCGGCATGGCAGGAGCTGCTGGTGCAGATCATCAGCGGGAAGGCGTCGCCCGTCAGCGCGCTTGAGCTGCTTGAGGAGCGCCAGTTGGTGCGCATGCTTGATTGGCGAAGAGCGGGTTAAGCTCGGAGCAGAGCAGGGCCCTGGGCCTCGCCAAGGTTCGCGTAGCACGAGAGGCCTCTTCAGCTTCCCAAGCTGAATGTCGTGGGTTCGAATCCCATCGAATCAAACATAAGCGCTTCCGCCACGGCAACTGAGCTCGTCTGCCGGCGCCGCCGTCGAGCCTCCTTGATATTCCACCCGCCGCCGCCATCATCCGTTCGACAGGGCGTGGGGGCGTGGATGCATCGTAAGTGGCTTTTCAGCGCGATGGGGTTTGTCCTGCTCGCGCTGTCCATTCCTGCCGCGGCCCAGATCGCTCCGGCGGGCGAGCCGGCGTCGGAGGCCGACGCCGCGCTCCTGAATTCCGACACCCTCGCGCGGTCCAGGGCGGTGGACGAGCGAAACGCGACGGCCCGGACGGCCAACGAGGCCGAGCTCAAGGCGTTCCAGGACAAGCAGGCGGCCTACCTGGCGGACGTCGCGAGGTCACGGGCGGCCGACGAGGCCTATCGCCGCGAGAAGGCGGTCTACGAGGCCCGGCGGGCGGCGTGGGAAGCCCAGGTCAGGGGCGCCGCCGCGCCCCTTGGCTCCCGGACCTATGTTCCGAAGGTTGTCGACGCCACACCGGTCGCCACAGCGGCCGCCTATGTCCCGCGCAAGAGCGACCCGACCCTTCCGGCGGAAGTTGCCGCCGTGCTGCCGCGGCTGGCCACGGTGCTGCTGCCGGCGCCGAACACCTTCGTGCAACTGGACACCCGCTATTTCCTCTGTGGCGAGGAGCTGCGGCTGGGCTTCCGTCTGAGAGACGGCTACCCCGAGGACGAGGTCCAGTTCGCCGGCGAGTTCACCCTCACGCGGGGCGCCATCACCACGTTCAAGGCTATGGCGCGGCGGCAGGCCGAGCCGTTGAGCTGCCGGGGCCAGACGGTCAAGGTGGGGTCGAAGGCCGAGTTCGAGAAACACCTCCTGCAGCACACCTTCCCGAACGGCGACGAGGTCTGGTCGGCCGTCGATATGTGGCAGCATCTGATGGAGACGCTCAGCTACGTCACCTTCCCGGCTCCGTGGCCTCAGAACTATGCCGGGCGCGATGCGGAGGTCTCCCGTGACGAGGCCCGGCGGCTCGCCGAGCGCGTGGCGCTGCTCGCGGCGGATCGTGCGGGACGGCCTGCGCCACCGGCAGCGCAGGCGCCGGTCACGAAGGACGACGATGGCCTGGACCGCCTGGCCCAGAGCATTGCCGCCCTGGGTGGCGCGTCGGCCGATCCGCCATCGGAGGACGCCGCGCCGCGGACCCAGATGGTCGCGGCGGCGCGGGCGAGGCTCGCCGAACTCACCCAGGCGGTGGACATGGCGGCCTCGCCGGCGCCGCGCGGCTTCAACGACGGCGTCTACGCGATCGATGGCGGCGGCTATTCGATCAGCGTCGCGGGCGAGGGCGACAGCTTGGTGGTGGTAGAGCCCAACAAGCGCTCGCAATACGTCCGCCAGCCGGACGGGACCTACCATTTCTTCAACCCGAACACTGGGACCACCTTTGGCCTGAGGGTGGTGAGCGCCACGATGATCGAGGCGTTCCAACCGCTGCGCCCGGACAGAGCGCCGACGAGCCTCAGCCGCGTGGGCGGCCCCGGACCACCCGCTGTTGGTCCGGATCGCGCCATCGCGGAGAAGTATGCCGCGCTATCCAAGACCGACCCGGACGACGCCCAGACCTGGACCGCCTGCGCCGCGGCTGCGATGAAGCGCAGCGTCGCGACGCGGGCGGAGGCCGACGCCTACGGCGGAAAGGTCGCCGAGATGCTGAAGACCATCCTCGTGGATCCCAACCGCTCTCCCTGCGAGGACGCCCTCCCAAGTTCGCTCTGGTGAACGACGGAATCTGCCTGCGGCACGGTCATCGTCAGTTGTCAGCTAGTCTCGGAGCGCTGCCTGGCAAAAGGGCGAGGGCGCGAGACATCCGGTATTCGACAGTCTTTGCTGTGATGCCGAAGTGAACGGCGATCTGCTGATAGCTCAGGCCGCCGAAGCGATTCAAAATGAGTGTGTCTCGATGGCGATACTCGTCCCGGACGAGATTGTTGGCCACCGTAAGCAGGAGGATTTTGGGGTGTCGCGCCTCCCCAAGGGTGTCTGGGACGCCACAACCCGCAAGAAGGCCTCCTGGGTGAGGTCTTCGCTTGCGTCGCGTCCGACTGAGGCCGCGAGCATGAACTCACGCAGCCCGGCGTCGATCGCCATGTTGGGCAGGGCGTGGTCCAGGGTCGGATTCAACTTCTCCATGGAAGCTCACTTCAAGGCTGGGATTGAGCTGTGGGGGGGACTGTCTCGGGGAGCTCCGGGCGGGTTCGCCAGAGTGACCAGGCGATCCCACCGGCGAGGATGGCGAACGTGACGGCGAGCGACACCGCGGCCGGAAACTTCTCCCATCCCACGAGGTCGGCGACGAAGATCTTCGATCCGATGAAGATCAGCAGCACGGCCAACGCCTGCTTCAGGTAGGCGAAGCGGTGAATGATGGCGGCGAGGGCGAAGTAGAGTGCGCGCAGGCCGAGGATCGCGAAGATATTGGAGGTGTAGATGATGTAGGGGTCCGTGGTGATGGCGAAGATCGCCGGCACCGAGTCCACCGCGAATATGACGTCTGCGACCTCAATAAGCAGCAGGGCCATGAACACGGGCGTCACATAAGTCGCCAAACGGCCGGTCTTTTCATCGGGGAGTCTCACGAAGAAGCGTTCCCCGTGCAGTTCGTCGGTCACCCGCAGCCTGCGCCTCAGGAGGCGCAGAAGAGGATTATCGGCCAGGCTATGGGACTTGTCGGCCATGGCGAGCATCTTGACGCCCGTCAGGATCAGGAAGGCCGCGAAGACGTAGAGGATCCAGGAGAACTCCGCGACGAGCGCCGCGCCGCCGGCGATCATGATGGCGCGCAAAACAATGACGCCCAGGATGCCCCAGAACAGCACCCGATGCTGATACTTCTGAGGGATGGCGAAGTATCCGAAGATCATGGCGATGACGAAAACGTTGTCCATCGCCAAGCTCTTCTCGACCACGAACCCGGTGAGGTACTCAATCCCAGACTGAGCGCCGAGCGTGAACCACACCCATCCCCCGAAGCCGACGCCCAGGCTCAGGTAGCCCAGGGACAGGAGCAGGCTTTCACGCACGCCGATGTCTCGGTGCTTGCGATGCAGGACCCCCAGGTCGAGCACCAGCAGGACGACGACGAGGGCAAGGAAGCTCGCCCACATCCAGATCGGTTTCGATAAGAAGTCTTGCGTCAGAAAGTCCATGGAGGCTCCGGGGTGCGTCAGGATTAGACGCGGATGTCAAAGGTGTGGGGGCTGACGCGTCGCAGCGTCACGTGGCCTTGAACGGCGGTGGCGGCCGCGACCGGACGGTCGGTCGAGCCGCTCCGATGACCTCCGGCTTGGCCGACGGTCTGGGGAAGCCTGGCGGAGAGCGCAGTCGTCCAGGGTGCGACGAGCGCGGGAGAAAATCTCATCGGCCGCGACCCTGTTCCGCCACGATTTCGAACCTGGCGGGCGCGAGATCCAGCAGGTCGCAGAGTCGCAGGATGACATCGCGTTCTTCAGCGTCGAAGCCACCGTCGGCTTCGGCGATGGCGCAAGCAGTCTGCACCAGCAGCCGGGCGGGGCCGGCCCGTCCGGCCAGGCGCCGAACAGCCGCCTCGGCGGCCGCCACGCCATCGTCGAGGTCGCGATCGAAGCGTCCGTTCAAGGTCTCGAAGCCTGCCAGCACCTCTGGAATCCCGAACAGGGCGACCGCCGGCGTCGTGCGCAGACGTTCCACCATGCTCTGGCGTTCATCCGGCGTGACCCAGCCGTCGGCCTGGGCCACGAGAGCGCAGGCCGCGATGAGCGCGTCCATCTCGACCAGATCGCCAGGAGTCCAGACGTCGGCCGGTGCGACTGTCGGAGGATTGCGGCGCTTATGCGTGACACGGTTCATTGAAGTCTCCTTGGGCCCGTGGCGAGCCACGGGTCGGGACGGAATGTCGGCTATCGCTTGCGCGACTTGATGGGTTGAAGGGCGAGGGCGCCGACCCAGCTCGCCCGTTGGAGACTCGGGCGCGCCTTGGTGGCCGACGGCCACATGGCGGAAGGCGCGCCTGGCCGTGCGCGACGGATCGCGCGGCGCTTGCGCCTGACCTTCCCGGGTGTGAGCGCCGCGGCCAGCAGCAGGATCAGGCGACGCAGGCGCGAGAATATGATGGGCATCATGAGGCCACTCCATGTCGAGGAGGGCGCGCTCGACGCTGAGGCGTCGGTGTTCGAGGGGAATAGAACCGGACCCCATCATCGAGCGCACCCGATGCGATCCGACATCACGATCACGATGATCGTCAGAGGGGCCCGGGCCGCATGAGGAGGGTGGCGAAACCGACCCCTGATCGCCAATGAGAAATCACTATCAAGCTCATAAGGGTCGGTTATGGAACGCCGACAATCATATTGAGACGGCGCGGGGCAGCATCCGAATCCGCGGCCTTGGCCCAAGCGCTGCTAGGCGCTCGTCGCGCCGCGCTCAAGGGCGCGCAGCACTTCCTGCGCCAACAGCTTGGCCGGGCCGTCGGCCGCGCCCCGCGCGGTGACAAGGGCGATCTCGCTGTCGGCAAGCTTCGGCAGCGGGTCGCCCATGATGACCAAGTCGCGCGGCGCCATGGCGAGCGGCAACACGCCGACGCCAAGGCCGGCCCGCAGCGCCGCCATCTGTCCGGCCAGGCTGGGCGACGTGAATGCGGCGCGGAAGGGAATGTCCGCGTGCTGCAAGGCCGCCAGAGCCCGCTTGCGATAAATGTCTGGCGCCGGCGCGATGATCAGCGGCACGGGAGGCGCCTCAAGGACTGCGACGTCCCTGGCCACCCACACCAGGGGTTCACGCCAGACGCGAACCCCCAGCTCTGGACCGATCGGCTCGCGTTTGATGAGCGCGAGATCGAGCAGGCCTCGAGAAAGTTGATCCAAAAGGTTCGCCGTGTAGTCGGCCGTGACCGCGAGGGTGATGCGCGGATGACTGCGTGCGAAGCCGCCCAGGATGGCGGGCAGATGCAGCGTCGCGATGTCCTCGGGCGCGCCGAACCTCACCTCGCCCTCGAGGTCGCCCTCGCCGAGGCTGGCGACGATCTCATCATTCACTCTGAGCAGTCGCCGAGCCTGGGGCAGCAGCCCCGCGCCTTCTATGGTCAAGCTGACGGCCTTGCCAGCCCGGTCGATCAAGGGCGCACGGAGTTGGTCTTCCAGACGCCGGATCTGCAGGCTAATCGCCGGTTGCGTCCGCCCCAGCAGCCCTGCAGCCCTGGTGAAGCTGCCGGTCTCCACCACGGCGACGAAGGCGCGCAGCAACTCAAGGTCGAGGTTCACCAGCCGGTTTGGCATTCCATAACCAATCATTATGTGATGCGTCACCGGAATAAACTGGAGCAAGGTCCCGGTCGAGTAGCGCTCTGGCAGCACGGTATTCAACACCATGTGGCCGGTGGCCAGCGCAGGGGCGGGAACTGGGCGGTTTCGCAACAGACGCCACGACCTCAGATGCCGAGCACTGTGAGGGCTGCAATCCCTGAGCCAAATGCTCTGCCCCGATGCGGCTGCAATCAAGGCGCGACGGGGATCATCACTTCATTGCGCCGCATGAACCAGAGGGTCCACGGGGGGTCGTACTGAGCCAGCGACGCCGGACCGAGCGCGCGCAGATGGTGCGTTCCGGCGAGTTTTTCGAGCTCGGCGGTTTTTGCCGCGACATCGTCCTTGCGCGCCAGGCCAGAGAATTTCAGCACCGCAAAGCGGACTGGCGGGACCATGCGCAGATGCACCTTGGGATCGTTTGGCTCTGGCAGCGTTTCGATTGAATAAGCTCGTGGCATGGTAAACCGCACGACCCATTCGCCAGAGCTCTGGGTCTGGGTGACAGGAGCGGTCATGGCGATCTTCTCGCTGGTGGGAGCCTGGGCCACCGGCGCCGTCATAGCGATGCTCTGACGACGTTTGTTGCCACCAAATATGTAGCCGGCAAGTAGGCGGAAGCCTTTGCCGGCCGCCTCTTTCTGGTCTCCGCTGACGGTCACCTCCGCAACCACCAGGGCCGGATAGTCTCGGACTTCGAAGGCGCCCTCGCGGAGGACGGCCTTAAAGGCTGGTTCTTCGACGGCCATCGCATCCGTTCCAATGAGGGTGACGCTCAGTACTGCGCCCAATATCCTTCGTCTCATGATCATCCTTCTGCCTTGAAAGCCGTCCGCACGCCGCTGGCTCTTGTGGCGTATTCTGGTGCGGTATGCGCCGGCCGATGGCGAATGAGGCGAAGACCTTGTGACAGGTTCTCGCCGGCGCAATTCAAGCCGCCAAAGCCCGTACCCGACGAATTCTATTCATCCTCCCCGTCGGACCTACGCGCCGATGCAAATGCAAACAACGCAGGTTTATATTCCGCTGCCGTGTATGTTCCGACTGTTATTGCCGCAGCAGGTATCAAAGCCAAATGCCCGACTATACTTACAGCAAATAACGTATAGATGCCAATGTTTATTGAAAACGATGCGGCCCACATCCATCCCAATATCTGAAGTATCATGTGCCTAGCTGCAGTGATCGACGGAGGATGATGTGCCGAAGCTTCTGACCGATGACTTGTTCGAGCTGAAGGCCTCGCCTTTCTCGAGCCCCGGGGATCTGGCGGCGGCGTCAGCGCCGACCACTCAACATGATCGTCAGGTCTCCCGGCTGGCGCTGATGGCGCCGGAGATCCAGCGGCGAATCCTGGTCGGCGACCAAGCCTCGGGGCCTGACACTTCGTAATGCTCTCAAGACGCCGATGCCGTTGGCCCGTGGACGGCCTTGAGCACAGGTCGCGCCAATGGGCGCGAAACGCCGCAGAGGCGACCTCACAGTTTCAGAACGTGCTTTGCGATGATGTTCCGTTGAACTTCGTCCGATCCGCCGGCGATGCTGGCGGCTCGCCCTTCCAGGTAACGGACCACTTCAGGGCGCGCCCACGGCGGTCCGACCACAGGGAACGGAGGGCCCTCGGTCTCCGGAAACCACGGCGCGGCATAGGGCCCGGCGCACTCGACGAAGAACTCCGTCATGCGCTGGACAATGTCGGTTCCCACAAGCTTCAGCAGTGAGGACTGCGCCCCCGGCGCGCCCCCGGCGGCGACCTCCGACAGGGTCCGGAGCTCGGTGACCGCGAGGGCCTGCAGCTCGATCTCGGCCATCGAGAGGCGGCGGGCGAAACCCCCATCCTTCAGCAGCGTGTCGCCCTCGGAACCGGGCAGGCCAGCGGCGACCTCGCCAATGCGGCGAACCAGGTCCGTGGACAGGGACACGAAGGCCTGACCGGTCCGCTCGTGCGACAGGAGACCTTTCGCCACAGTCCAACCCTCGCCCTCGCGGCCCACGCGATGCGCCACGGGCACGCGAACGCCCTCGAAGGTCACGCTGTTAAACATGTGTCGCCCGTCGATCGAAATGATGGGCCGCACCGTGACGCCAGGCGCATGCATGTCGAGGAGCAGGAAGGTTATGCCAGCCTGCTTTTTCGGCTCATCGGAGGTGCGGGTGAGGCAGAACATCCAGTCTGCGCGGTGCGCGCCGCTCGTCCAGACCTTCTCGCCGTCGACGACATAGTCATCGCCGTCGAGGACCGCCCGGGTGCGCAGCGCGGCGAGATCGGAGCCCGCGCCGGGTTCGGAGTAGCCCTGGCACCAGCGTACGCGGTCATGAAGGATGTCGGGCAGGAAGCGGTCCTGCTGCCAGGGCGATCCGTAGGCGAACAGGATCGGGGCCAGCATCCCGATTCCCATGCCGCCCACCTGCGCCGGCAGCCCTGCGGCGCTGACCTCCCGTTCCCAGATGAAGTTCTGCGTCGCTGTCCAGCCGGGCCCTCCGAAGGCCTCGGGCCATTTGTTGGCGGCCCAGCCCTTGTCGATCAGCGCGCCATGCCAGCGACGCTCGTGGTCGGCTCCGCCGTCGTAGCGCTCGGGCGGGGGGAAGGCGGCGGTGATCAGCTCGCGCACCTCGGTTCGAAAATCGATCTCGGAGTCCGAAAGGCTAAGGTCCATGGACAGCCCGCTGCGTTCTATTATACGATCCGTCAATAAGGGCGCTCCGGCGTCTGGGTCAAGGAGGATCGTCGGGTGAGCGAGGCTTTCATCGCCGTCGAGCAGGATGGCGTTCTGGCGGGACCTGTCCGCCGCCCGGTCAATTTCTCCCGCGATGCCGTGGGATCGATCCATGACGACGAGACGGCCAGGGCGTTGGGCTTCCAGGGCGGCACGGTGGCCGGCAACATTCACTTCGAACAGTTTCCCCCGCTGATGCTGGCGCGCTTTGGCGAAGGCTGGCGGACACGGGGCGGCCTATCGCTTCACTTTCTGAACGCGACGACCGACGGCGACCCCGTGCAGGCCTTCGTCGGGCCTGCTGAACCCGCCGCGCCCGGCGTGTTGCGGGCCGCCGCCTGGATGACCACCCCGGAAGGCGTTCGCGTCAGCGAGGGCACCTGTTGGGCGGGAGGCGAGGATGGAGACTCGGCCCTGCGGCGGCGCCTGGCGCAGCAACGCCCAGCCGCGGACCTGCGGATCCTCAAGACGGCAAGTGTGGGCGACAGCGTCAACGATGTTCCAAGCCGCCTGGACGGACCCACTTCGCTCCGACGCCTGGAGGGCGTCACCGAAAGCCTTCCGGAGTATCGCGACGCCAGCCTGTTCGGAGGCCTGGTCGCAGCCCCGGCAGTGGCGATCGACGCGCTGCGGGTCGTCGAGGCGCCGCTCTTCCGGGCCAGCGGCTTTGTGGGCCTGTTCGGGGCGATCGAGCTCGAATTCCTGGATGGCCCGATCTTTCTCGATCGAGATTACCTGGCCGACGGGCGGATCCTGGCCCTGGGGGAATCCCCGAAGACCGAGGTGGCCTGGTATGAGAGCACCTTGCGCGAAGCTTCCGACGGGCGTCCGGTGGCGCGACTGATCATGATGAGCCGGCTGCTGAAAGCGTCATCGGTCATCTGGACCTAGGCAGGCCGGTTGCTATGCAAGACGCCCTGGAGCGTCGCGACATAGGGGGCGAGGCGGGGATGACGTCGAACACCAGGCCGTGGGGCGTCTTGGCGCTGCTGACCCTGCTGATGGGCCTGGCCTTCCGCAATGTGGACGCGCGCGCGGCGATGGCGGCTGTGGTTTTCGGGGTGACGCTGTACGGCGGCTTCACCTTCCTCTGGACCCCGATCCCCGACATCCACCTGATGTTGGTCAACCTCATCGCCTGCCTCGCGCCGGGCCTGGCCGTGAATTATTGGCTGTTCGGCCGCCATGCGTCGCGGGCGCTGGGCTTGCAGGCCAAGCCGGCCCAGGCGGCGTAGATGGGCGCGCAGGAAACGCTGGGCGGCGGCGGAGACACCCTGGTGATCGGTGTCCGGGCGGGGCGGCCCCATCTGGACTACTGGGGCCCGGCGCTGGCGGGCGGGAGATCGACGCTCCTGGATCCTCGGCTGCTGGAGCGGGCCGGAGCCCATGGGATGCTCGACGCCGGCGAGGCCTTCGACCTCTTTCCGGAGTCCGGAGTGGGGTTCACAGGCGCGCCCGCGCTGCGGGCCTGGCGAGCGTCAGGCAGCTTCGTCACCCAGCTCGCTCACAGCGGGACCCGGACAACGCCCGAGGGGGTGGAGCTCGTGCTGGCCGACGCGCGGGCCGGTGTGGAGGCGGTCCTGTCCATAGAACTCGATCCGGCCACGGGCGTGGCCGGGTTCCGAAGCCGGATCCGCAATCTGGGCGTCGAGCCGCTGCACCTGGACTGGGTGAGTTGCGCGGCGCTGGAGCTGATGGACGGGGAGGTCATGGCCTTCGGCGGGCGGTGGGCGCGGGAGTTCGACGCCCATCGGTTTCGCCCTGGCCCAGGGCTCTGGTCCTCCGAGGCGCGGACCGGCCGGACCTCGCACCACGCCCCGCCCTTCCTGATCGCGGGGGAGGCCGGGTTCGGCGACAGCCACGGCGAGGTCCTTGGGCTCCACCTGGCCTGGAGCGGAGATCACCGTCTGTTCGTGGAACGTCTGCGCGACGGCCGCCTGCAGGCGCAGGCCGGCGAGCTGTTCTGGCCCGGAGAGATGGTTCTTGAGCCAGGCGCCTCCTACGAGACCCCGAGCCTCTATGCGGCGCGGTCGAGCGACGGCCTGAACGGGTTGAGCGACCGCCTGCACCCCTTCGTCCGGGACCGCATCCTGGGCGGGCGGCTGCGCGGCAAGCCTCGGCCTGTCCATTTCAACACCTGGGAGGCGGTCTATTTTCGCCATGACCTCTCCGAGCTGAAAGCCCTGGCCGAAACGGCCGCCGGCGCCGGCGCCGAACGCTTCGTGCTTGACGACGGCTGGTTCCGGGGCCGCGAGGACGACACCGCCGCCCTGGGTGACTGGACGCCGGACCCGATCAAGTATCCCGACGGCCTGGGACCTCTGATCGCCTATGTAAGGGGTCTGGGGATGACCTTCGGCCTCTGGGTCGAGCCGGAGATGGCCAACGCCGATTCCGATCTTCTGCGCGACCATCCAGACTGGATCCTGGGAGAGCCTGATCGCGTCCAGCCCCTGGGTCGGGGCCAGTATGTCCTGGACCTGACGCGTCCCGAGGTCTCCGAAGCGATCTTTGGGCAGATAAACGACCTGCTGGCCGGCCACGCCATCGACTACCTCAAGTGGGACATGAACCGCGACCTGACCCATCCGGCCAGCCGCGGCCGTCCGGCGAGCCATGCCCAGACCCTTGGGGTCTATCGGCTCATCGACCGGCTCAGGGCGGCTCATCCCGCCGTCGAGATCGAAGCCTGCGCCTCCGGCGGGGGGCGGGCGGACTATGAGATCCTGCGGCGGACCGACCGCATCTGGACCTCGGACTGCAACGATCCCATCGAACGCCAGGCGATCCAGCGGGCGTTCTCGATCTTCTTCCCGCCAGAGGTCATGGGGGCGCATGTGGGCCCGGCCGCGAGCCACACCACCGCCCGGACGACGAGTCTGGACCTGCGCGCGATGACCGCTCTGTTCGGCCACATGGGGGTGGAGGCTGACCTTCGGGCCCTGCCGGCTCGGGAGCTCGACGCCTTGAAGGCGGCCATCTCGCTGCACAAGTCGCTACGCCCGCTCCTCCATGGGGGACGCCTGATCCGCCAGGCGCCGCCGGACCCCGGCGCGATCGCCTTCATGGTGGCGGGCGACGGCCGCGCCCTGGCCAGCCTCGCCCAGATCGAAACGCCACGCTACAACGCCGCTGCGCCGCTGCGGCTGACGGGCCTGGATCCGGAGGCGCTCTACGAGGTCAGGCTGGTCAATCCGCCGTTCCGGCCCCAGGCGGCCATGAAGCAGATCCCCGCCCTGGTCCGCGGGGAGATCCTTGGGGCCACCGGCCGGTGGATCGCCCACGCGGGCCTGCCCACTCCCATCCTGCGCGCCGGCGAAATCGCCGTCTTCCAGCTCAACCGGATCACACGATGAAACTGGGCGTCTGCTACTATCCCGAACATTGGCCGGAAGATCTGTGGGCGGACGATGCGCGGCGGATGGCCGAGCTCGGCATCAGCTGGGTCCGCATCGGGGAGTTCGCCTGGAGCCGCATCGAGCCGGAGCCGGGCCGTTTCGACTGGGCCTGGCTGGATCGCGCCGTGGAGACCCTGGCCGCCGCGGGCCTCAGGATCGTCATGTGCACGCCCACGGCGACGCCGCCCAAATGGCTGGTCGACGCCAAGCCCGAGATTTTGGCGCTGGACGCCCAGGGCCGGCCGCGGGGCTTCGGCTCCCGACGCCACTACTGCTTCTCGAGCCAGACGTACCTCGCCGAATGCGTTCGCATCACCGAGGCGGTCGGGGCCCGATATGGGCGCCATCCGGGGGTGGGCGCCTGGCAGACCGACAACGAGTTCGGCTGTCACGACACCACGATCAGCTATTCAGCCGCCGCGGCTCAAGGGTTTCGGGACTGGCTCGCGGGCCGCTACCAGTCGGTCGACGCCCTCAACCGCGCCTGGGGGACCGTGTTCTGGTCCCAGGAATACGGCGACTTCAGCGAGGTGGATCCCCCTAACCTCACGGTCACCGAAGCCAATCCCAGCCACAGGCTGGACTACAACCGGTTCGCCTCCAGCGAGGTGGTGCGATTTAACCGAGCTCAGTCCGAAATCCTGCGCCGGCTGTCCCCGGGGCGCGACATCACTCACAATTTCATGGGCTTCTACACCGAGTTCGACCACTTTGCCGTGGGCCGGGACCTGGACTTCGCGAGCTGGGATTCCTATCCCCTGGGCTTCCTCGAACAGTTCTGGTTTTCCGAGGAGGAGAAGCTCGGCTACCTGCGCCAGGGGCACCCGGACATCTCGGCCTTCCATCACGACCTCTATCGCGGGGTCGGTCGCGGCCGCTGGTGGGTGATGGAGCAGCAGCCGGGGCCGGTGAACTGGGCGCGGTACAATCCCGCGCCCCTGCCAGGCATGGTGCGATCCTGGACCTGGGAAGCCTTCGCCCACGGGGCCGAGGTGGTTTCCTATTTCCGTTGGCGACAGGCGCCCTTCGCCCAGGAGCAGATGCATGCCGGCCTGAACCGTCCGGACAATGTGCTGGACCAGGGTGGCGCGGAGGCTGCCGAGGTGGCCGGCGAAGTGGCCGGGCTGGGCGGTCTCGCGCCCTGCGGGCCGGCCGCCGTGGCCCTCCTGTTCAGCTATGAGGCCGATTGGCAGTTCGCCATTCAGCCGCACGCCCAGGGCTTTCGCTGGCTGCGGCTGGCCTTCGAAATGTATTCGGCCCTGCGCCGCCTGGGCCTCGATGTCGACATCCTGCCCCCCGACGCCGACCTCTCAGGCTATGCCCTGGTGATCGCGCCGTCGCTGCCGATGCTGTCCGAGGCGACCCTCGCCGCGCTCGAGGCGTCGGGCGCCGTCGTGCTGTTCGGGCCTAGGACGGGGTCGCGGACTCCGGAGGGCCATATCCCCGCCAACCTCCCGCCCGGCCCTCTCCAGGCGCGGCTGCCGGTGCGGGTGACGCGCGTGGAAAGTCTTCGTCCCGGAGCGGGGCCGGTTGTTGAGCATTACGGGCGGTCCTTCGCCGGACGGCTGTGGCGCGAAGTCCTGGAGAGCGATCTGGCGCCCCTTGCCACGTTCTCGGACGGCGGGACGGCCTGGACGGCGCATTCGTCCTGGCATTATCTGGCCACCTGGCCGGAGGCTGCGCTGCTCGACCTTGTGATCGCCCGTGTCGCCCTGGAGGCGGATCTGCCCGTCCTGGCGCTTGAGGAGGGCGTGCGCCTGCGCCGGCGCGGCGATCTGCTTTTCGCCTTCAACTTCGCGCCGGAAGGCCGCAGGACGCCGGCGCCGGCCGACGCCCGCTACGTCCTGGGCGGCCCCGAGCTGCCGCCCGCAGGTCTCGCGGCCTGGAAGATCGGAGCGCCATGACGACCGCTGCGCCGCGCAAACGAACGCGCCTGACCCCCGGCGCCCGCCGCGACCAGATCCTGGACGAGGCGGCGCGCCTATTGCTCGACGAGGGGCTCTACGCGGTCAACATGGAGCGCCTGGCGCGCGATGTCGGGATCAGCAAGGGGTTGGTCTACAACTACTTTCCCACCCGCGATGCGCTGCTGACCGCCCTGTTGTCCCGCGAGCAGGCCGAGCTGCGCGACCGCGGCATGGCCCGCGCCCTTCAGGCGGAGAGCTATGCCGACCTGATCCGCCAGACGACGGGGCTCTATCTCGAG
Source organism: Phenylobacterium sp. LH3H17 (assembly GCF_024298925.1). Lineage (NCBI taxonomy): Bacteria > Pseudomonadati > Pseudomonadota > Alphaproteobacteria > Caulobacterales > Caulobacteraceae > Phenylobacterium > Phenylobacterium sp. LH3H17. The sequence goes on from NZ_CP101283.1 coordinate 1,012,054, forward strand.
CAGACCCGCGACCGCGGGGCCTTGATCGCCGCCCTTCTGTCGGATCCCTCGGTCGCCAAGCTCATGGAGGCTGAAAACCGAGCCGACCGTGACCGCACCGCGCGCTTTTTTGTCCGCGCCACCCGCCGGGCCTATGACCTCCCATTGCCGCTCGCGATCGTGGTCGTCGAGATGTTGTGGGCGGTCACCGATCGGGCCGGAAAGCTGGTGGCGGAGAAGCAGCTCGACGTGGAGGCGGCCACCGAGCTGTGCGTCGAACTGATCACCGGAGGTTTGGCCGGCCTCGACCGCGACCGCGTCCTGAAGGCCTAGCCGCGGCGAAGGCCCTGGGTTGGCCGGCCCAGAAATGTCCGAACAGCCTCCAGATAGTGCGGAAAGTTCTCACGGCGGACATTGTGGCCCGCGCCCTTGATCTGGACCGCCTCGATGTTGGCGTTCAGAGACATCGCCTCCTTGGCTGTGGCCGGCGTGACCAGGCTCCCCAACTCCGCCTCCCCGTAGACCAGCAGGGTCGGAACCGCGATGCGGTCGACAAGCTCTCGCCAGGAGATCGTGAGCTCCGGCAAAGCGGCGGGATCGACCTGCCGCTTGGCGGCCGCCCAGTCGGGGCGATCCTCGGCGTCCCAGCCCGGGTGGGCCGTTTGCCCCAGGGCTTCGAGTTCGGCGTCCGACATGGATCGAAATCTCTCCACCATGTCGAGAAATCTCTGGCGTCGGGCCTCCGAGGTCGGAGCGTCGGCCGAAGCCAGGAACGGCGGGTCCTCGAGAACGACCTTGGCGACGCGGCCGGGGTTTCTGTTCGCGTGGGCCGCGGTCGCCCAGGCGCCCACGGAGTGTCCCATGACGACGGGTGTCTGCAGCCCCAGCGCGTCGATCGCCTCGCCAAGGTCCCGGCTGGGATCAAATGACCCTTCCCCGGTCAGGCGCGTGCTCGCGCCGTGCCCGCGCGCGTCGAGCATGACGATGTCGAACTGGCGTTCCAGGGCCGAGGCCAGACGGCGCCAGCAGAGGCCATTGTCCGTCAGCCCATGCGACAGGACCAGCGGCGGGCCGCGGCCTCCGGTGCGGTAGTAGGCCAGGACGCCGTCGGACACCCGGACGGTCCCGCTTCGCCAGGTTGTCATGGCCTGACCTCCCGAAGCGCTGATCTACCAGGCATAGGCTTCCGGAGCCGGGCCGGGCCCCGGGAAGATATGCTCGAGTCTCGCGAGCGTTTCGGCCTCGAGGCGAAGCTCCGGCGCGTGGAGCACCGAGTCCAGCTGATCGCGCCGCCGCGGCCCGATGATCGCCGAGGAGACACCCGGGCGCTGCAGCAGCCAGGCCAGGGCGACCGCGCCGCGGGTCTGGCCCAGGTCGTCGCAGAGCCGCCCGAACGCGGCGAGCTGTTCGGCGTGGGCAGCCGCGGCCTGGACCGAACGCTCCGATCGCCGCCGACCGTCCGGGTCGGAGCCGCCGCCCGCGAGCAGGCCCCCCGCAAGGGGACTCCAGATCACCAGGCCCACGCCATAGGCCTCGCAGGCGGGGATCACCTCGAGCTCGGCGCGGCGCTCGAGAAGGTTGTAGAGGCTCTGCTCCGAGACAAGCCCCAGGCCGCGCCGCGCGGCGGCCGTCTCGTTGGCGCGGGCGATGGCCCACCCTGGGAAGTTGCTGGACCCCACATAGGTGATCTTGCCCTGGGCGATCAGCCGGTCCATCGCCTGCCAGATCTCCTCCATCGGCGCGCTGCGGTCGATGTGATGCATCTGGTAGAGATCGATATGGTCGACGCCCAGCCGCCGCAGGCTGGCGTCGCAGGCCCGCTGGATATGGCGGGCCGACAGGCCGCGGTCGTTCACGTCCTGCGACATCGGTTCGTGGACCTTCGTGGCCAGCACGATCCGTCGACGGCGGCTGGCGTCCTCGGCGAGCCAGCGCCCAAGCAGGGACTCCGTGGCGCCGACGCCGAGATGGCCGCCATACTGGTCGGCGGTGTCGATCAGGTTGATACCCGCCTCGATCGCCGCGTTCAGGATCGCGAAACTATCGCTCTCCGACGTGGCCGGGCCGAAGTTCATGGTGCCAAGGCCAAGCTCGCTTACCTGGAGCGCGGAACGGCCGAGCCGACGGTACTTCATGAGACGCTCCGGGGCGGAAGGGTCACGGCGCGCGCAGGGTGGGGCCGGTGACCAGGGTTTCGCTCGAGTCTGCGACGCAGTGGCGAACCATGCGCTGGGCGCGGGCCGAGAGCTTGCGGGCGTCGGCATAGCTGATGCCGGGGACGATCGGCTCCCGGAACCACGGCGCGTAGAACTCAAGATTGGGGATGGACCGGATGGCGTCGGACACGTTCGGCGTGCCGCCGTGCCAGGCCCGGACGTCGCGGATCATGATCGCGCCGGCCGGGGCGGGGCAGACCGTGCTGAGGCGCATCCATTCCGGCTCCTCGGCGAGCCCGGGGATCGGCGTGCGAGACATCTGGGTGCCGGGGATCTGACGGGTGGGACCGTTGAGGCGCGTGACGTCCTGGGGCAGGAAGTTGACGCACACATAGGGCGTCGGCAGGTCCCGGATGCTCAAGCGGCCCAAGGGGTCGTGGAAGGCGTTGAAGGGTGTCGCCGGACCGGTCCAGTCGCGGACATCGGAATGCAGGGGCTGGTACTCGACGGCGCCCGGCAGGCAGAAGTCCCCGCTGGCGGCCCGCAGCACATAGTCCTCCGACCCGAAGATCGCACTGACGACGTCGGTGACGATGGGGATGTCGAGCAGCATCTGCCACTCCGGGCGATGCAGCTGGCTCCGCGTGAGGCTTGAGCCCCCGAACGAATACCGGTGCGATCCCCGATTGCCCTTCCGGCCCTCGTCGAGCGCCAGGATCTCGCTAGCCGCCTCCGCGCAGCCTCGGGCGAGGATCTCCACCTGGGCGGTGTCCAGCGCGTCGGCGATGACGACAAAGCCGTCGCGACGGAAAAGCTCGACGGCGTGGCGCGCGTCAGCCGGGGCGAGAATCTCCAGGCCGCGGATGCCCGTATTGGCCTCCAGATAGGCTCGCAGGGCGGCGGTTTCGGGATCGTTCAGCCCGGCCGGGGCGGCGCCATCGCGAGATCCTTCCATGATCACACCCTTTTCCACCGTCGCCGGTATTATTGTAATAAACGTCAATAGTACGGTTCGCGAGAGACGCGCAAGGCTTAGAGCGTCGGCGCGTCCTTCTCCGGCGTGGACCGGTTCCGCAGCGCCGCGGCGATGACGGCGTGGCGTGCCCGCGTGATGCCATAGGAGGCGAAGATCAGCATCGAGGCCACCGCCACGATGGCCGGAAGCGGCCCCCAGATCCAGACAAGGCCGACCTGGACATCGTGCGGCGGCAGGGCTCCCAGCGTCTGCCCAAGGTCATCGGGGAAGCCGATGAGATCGAGCGCGATCCCGGCCAGCAGAACGCCCACGCCGATGGCGGCCTTGTTGGCGAAGGCCAGTCCGGCGAAATAGAGACCCTCCCGGCGCCGGCCGAACAGGTGCTCGTGCTCGTCGGTGGCGTCGGCCATCATCGAGGGATAGGCGACGCTCACGAACCCGAGACCGATCCCGGCCACGAATGAATTGAGCTGCATCGGCGCCAGGGCGGCAGCCCCGGTGGGGCTGTAGAGCCCGAGCAGCCAGGAGCCCTGCACCACCAGCCAGTTGGCGATGAGCAGGGACAGACCGATCAGGACCACGGTCTTCTTCTCAAGCCGCGCCTGGATGCGAGGCGCGCCGCCCACCCCCAGCAGCAGGCCTGCCACGAAGGCGTAGGTTATGAACTGGATGTCCTCGCTCTTCAGGCGCCAGACGAAGACGAAGGCGTGGCTGTTGAGGGTCGCGTTGAGGCCCTGCGCCACATAGGTCACCACGGCGGATACGAAGAGCAGCCGGAAGGAGGGGTTGGCGAAGATCTCCTTCAGCTCGGCCGGGAGGCGGCGGCCCAGGGACTGGGCGATCTGCTCCGGCTGGGGCAGGGCGCCGGCATAGCGCCGCAGGCCAAGACAGCAGGCGCTCATGCAGACGCAGAGGATGGCGGCGGCCGACCAGCCGAAACCGGGATAACCCTCCGCGCGCTGAAGGCCGCCGTCGGCGAAGAAAACCGAGAATCCCAGGGCGGTGATCGCAAGCCCGGAGAGCACCCCCGCTACGGACCGATAGACTACGATGCTGGTCCTCTCGGCGTAGTCGCCGCTCAGCTCCGCGCCCAGGGCGACATAGGGGACGTGGAACATCGAGATCGCGCTGCGGCCCGCCACCGACAGGGTCGCCAGCCAAGCGAAGAGGAGCGGGTCGCTCAGCCCCGGGGGCGGGGAGAACAGCAGTCCGACCGAGAGCGTGGTCAAGGGGATCGCCGCGATCATCGGAGGCAGGCGTCGTCCCAAGCGCGACTTGATATTGTCCGACCACGACCCGATCAGGGGGTCGACGAGCGCGTCGGAGGCCAGCCCCACCGCGAGGGCTGCGCCCACCAGGGCGCCCGGCAGGCCGAGCACAACCGAATAGTAGAAGAACACGAACCCGACCGCGGTGTCGAAGCCGCCGGACTGGGCCGCCTGCCCCAGGCTGTAGAAGACCTTCTGCGTGACGGTGGGTCCGCGACCGCCGGACAGGGCGAGCTGCTGGTCCGCCCCGCGAGCCGACGGACGGAGCCTCAAACCGGATCGTCCCATGCCGCACCCCCACTATTGACGGTAAGTGTAATTGTCCTTGACGGCGGCGTCAGGCTCAACCTACCTATTGACGATAGTTACAATAATCATGCTGGCGAACAAGGGGGCGCGCCCCTGCGCCGGAGGGGAGCGCGAAGATGATCACCTACCGTTTCGCAGCCATGGCCGCGGCGTCCACGATCGCCCTGCTGATGGCGTCGCCGGCCTCGGCCCAGGCCGCCAACGAGCTCGAGGAGCTCGTGGTCACCGCCCAGAAGCGGGAGCAGAACCTGCAGGACGTGCCGATCGCCGTCAGCGCCTTCTCCGAAGCCGCGCTCGACCGCGTGCAGATCGAGGACGCCACCGACATCCAGCTCTCCATCCCCAACGCCGTCCTGACCGGGAACGACCGCTTCACGCTTCGGGGCGTCGGCAACAACGCGCTGGGCGCGGTGGATCTTGGCGTACCTTCGTTCGTGAACGGCGCGGCCATCGGCTACCCGCCGCAGAACGAGTTCTTCGACATGGCGCGGATCGAGGTGCTGCGAGGCCCTCAGGGAACGCTCTATGGGCGCAACACCACCGGCGGGGCGATCAACTTCATCACCCGCAAGCCAGGCGACGCCTTCGGCGGCGAGGCGAGCGTGCAACTCGGCAACTTCTCCAGCGTCCGCCTCGGCGCGGCCGTCGACCTGCCGCTTGGCGAAAAGGTGGCGGTGCGCCTGGCCGGCTACAGCCTGGACCGGGATGGCTATACGAAGAATGTCTCCACGGGCCGCGACGTCGACGGGCGCGACCAGTGGGGCGTCCGGGGCACCGCGACCTTCGACATCGGACCCGATACAAGCGCCACCCTTGTGTTGAGCCGCTTTGAGGAAGACAGCTCCCGGGCCCGCGAGGGCAAGCGGCTGTGCCGGGCCCACCCTGTGCTCGGATGCGATCCCAACGTCCTGGGCTTTGACTCACCCAACGCCAACACCACCATCCTGCAAACCCTGTCGCGGGTGTTCACGCCGTTCCCGGCCGGCGGCAACATCTATGCCGGGGCCCCCAATCCCACCGACCTGCGCAAGATCGCGGCCGATACCGATCCGACCTATCTCTTCGACCAGAGCACGGCGTCGTTCGAGTTCCAGCACGACTTCGGATCCCTGACCCTCTCCGGGGTCGCGGCCTATTCGAAGTTCTCCACCGAGCAGAACACCGACTGGGACAACGCCGACCTGCCGTTCCGCTTCACCCAGCCGATCACCTACTTCAAGGATCGCGACACCCAGGTCACCACCGACCGTCTCCTGACCACCGACAGCTTCACCTCGCGGGGAACCACCAAGACCGGCGAACTGCGGCTCGCCTCGCAGTTCGAGGGGCGCTTCGACTTCCTGCTGGGCGCCTTCTACCTCGAGGGGACGGGGTCTGGCGGGTTCGAGACCTGGCATCCCGCGATCGAGGCGTTCCAGAAGGCGCTGGGTCGTCCCCAGGAGACCTGGCGGGTGTCGACCCTGTCGCGCAATGGGAAGAACGCCACCTGGGCGATGTTCGGCGAGACCTATGTGGACCTCGCCGACAGCCTGCGCCTGACGCTCGGCGCTCGCTACACCGAAGAGGAACGCTCGGGCGAATCCCGCTCCATCGTGCTCGGCCCCCAGGGCCCGTGGCTCTATTCCAAGTTCGACGGCCAGAAGGCGACCTACAAGGCCGCCCTCGACTGGACACCGGACCTGACGTTCACCGACAAGACCCTGATCTACGGCTCGGTCGCGACGGGCTACAAGGGCGGCGGCCTGAACTCCGGGACGGCCGCGGGGTTTGGGCCCGAGACGGTGACGGCCTACGAGGTGGGCGCCAAGAACAGCCTCGCCGACGGCGCCCTGCAGGCCAATGTGACGGCCTTCTACTATGACTATACCGGTCTGCAGCTCGGCCAGCGGATCAACGGCGGGGTGGTGACCCGCAACGCCGATGCGACGATCTATGGACTAGAAGGCGAGTTCGCCTACGCCGCGGGCGACCACTGGCTGTTCGACGCCAATCTGTCCTATCTCCACACCCGGATCGGAACCTTCCTCAGCGAGGACGCCGCCAATCCCGCCCAGAGCCTCACGGCGACGGCGCCGCCGGTGCGGATCAATCTCGAGGGCAACGAACTTCCCCACTCCCCCGGATTCAAGGTCAAGGCCGGGGCGCAGTACCAGACCGATCCCTTCCGTGGGGACTGGTCGGCGACGTTCCGGATCGACGCGACCTGGCAGGATTCCTACTTCGCGCGCGAGTACAACAGCCCGACGGATCGGATCGACTCCTGGGGGGTGGTCGACCTGCAGGTGCGCCTGGACAATGATCCCGCGGGCCTGGGGGTGCGCTTCTTCGTCAAGAACCTCACCGATGACGACAACATCACCAACATCATCATCGAGGACGCCCTGATCGGACGCTATCGCAACGCCCGGCTCCTGGAGCCCCGAACCTATGGGGTCATCGTCCAGAAGCGCTTCTAGTCGGCCGCACCCGGCCGGAAATCACGCCGCGTCAGTGACGATCCCGGGGGTCGCCATTGACGCCGGCGGGGCAAGGTCGGCGAAGTGATCTGATGGACAGGCGCGCGGCGACATGACGGACCTGGAGTGTCGGGTGAACGCCCCCGATCAGCTGGGCGAGGGGCCCTGCTGGTCGCAGGCCGAAGGGCGTCTCTACTGGTTCGATATCAAGGGGCGCGCGCTCAACTGGCATGAGCCGGCGAGCGGGCGGTCGGAACGCCGCGATCTCGGGCTGCGGGCCAGCGCCGCGGCGGTCTGCGCCGGCGGGGGCCTGCTGCTGGCCACCGAGCAGGGACTGGCTCTTTGGGATTGCGACCGCGAGAGCCTGACCCTGGTGCAGCCGATGGCGTTGGAGCCGGGCTTCCGCACCAACGACGGCAAGGTCGATCCGCACGGCGACTTCTGGTGGAGCACGATGGACGACGATGAGGGGCGGCGGCCCGGGACGGTCTATCGCACGCGCGCGTCAGGCCAGACCGAGGCCGTGATCAGGGCCATCCATATCGCCAATACGATGAGCTTCAGCCCGGACGGGCGGCGGCTCTATCTGGCGGACTCCAGGGCGCAGGCCATCTACGCCTATGACATGTCCGATCTCAGCCAGCGGACCGAGTTCGTCCATACCCGGGGCGAGGCCGCCACGCCCGACGGCGGCGCCGTCGACGCCCAGGGATTTCTCTGGAACGCGCAGTGGGGGGGAGGGCGGCTGGTCCGCTACGCGCCCGATGGGCGCGTCGACCTCACCGTCCCGCTCCCCGTCGACCAGCCGACCAGCTGCGCCTTCGGCGGGCCCGGGCTTAGGACCCTGTTCGTCACCAGCGCCTGGGACGGGCTCACCCCGGCCCAGCGGCAGGCCCAACCCCTGGCCGGGGCCCTGTTCGCCTTCCAGCCGGATGTCGGCGGCCTGCCGCTTCCCCTCTTTGAGCGCTCATTTCCCGGGTCGGAGACCGTTCATGGCCGATAAGCCGTCGCGCAGTCAGAAGAACTTCGGGAAGCTCGACCGGGACGGCTTCATCCATCGCAGCTGGATCAAGGGGACGGGTCTGCCGGAGCATGTCTTCGACGGCCGTCCGGTGATCGGCATCTGCAACACCTGGTCTGAGCTGGTCACCTGCCAGTTCCACCTCCGCGACCTCGCCGAATATGTGAAGCGCGGCGTCTGGGAAGCCGGCGGCGTGCCGATCGAGTTTCCGGCCATGTCGCTGCCCGAAACCCAGATGCGTCCCACGGCGATGCTGTTCCGCAACCTCCTGGCCATGGAGGTCGAGGAGAGCATCCGCGCCAACCCCATCGACGGCGTCGTCCTGCTCGGCGGCTGCGACAAGACAACGCCAGGCCAGTTGATGGGCGCGGCCAGCGTCGACCTGCCGACCATGGTCGTGTCGTCGGGTCCGATGCTGAACGGCAAGTTCAGGGGCCGCGACATCGGATCGGGAACCGATGTCTGGCGGTTCTCGGAGTCGGTGAGGGCCGGCGAGATGTCCCTGGCCGATTTCCTGGGCGCCGAGGCCGGCATGAGCCGCAGCCACGGGACCTGCAACACCATGGGCACGGCCTCGACCATGGCCAGTCTGGTCGAAGCTCTGGGCGTCAGCCTGCCCAACAACGCCGCCCTGCCCGGCGTGGACGCGCGCCGCAAGACCCTGGCCCACCTGACGGGCAATCGCATCGTCGAGCTGGTGAAACAGGACGTCCGCCTGTCGCAGATCCTCACGCGCGAAGCCTTCGAGAACGCCATCCTCATGCACGCCGCCATCGGCGGATCGACCAACGCGGTGGTGCACCTCCTGGCCCTGGCCGGGCGGGTCGGCGTCCCCTTGAGCCTTGAGGATTTCGACCGGATCGGGCGCGACGTTCCGCTGCTGGTCAACCTGATGCCCTCGGGCCAGTTCCTGATGGAGGACTTCTGCTACGCCGGCGGCTGCCCGGCGGTGATGAAGGAGCTGGGCGCGGTGTTCGGCCGTGAGGCGTTGACGGTTTCCGGTTTCACCCAGGGCGCCATCGCCGAGGCCGCCGAGGTCTGGAACCGCGAGGTGATCGCCACGCGGGAGAGCCCCTTCGGACCGTCGTCCGGCGTCTGGGTGCTGCGGGGAAACCTCTGTCCCGACGGTGCGATCCTGAAGCCCAGCGCCGCTTCGCCGGACCTCCTGTCGCATCGCGGCCGGGCCGTGGTGTTCGAGACCATCGAGGACTACCACGCCCGGATCGACGATCCGGACCTGCAGGTCGACGCGACCTCGGTGCTGGTCCTGAAGGGTTGCGGGCCGGCCGGCTATCCCGGCATGCCGGAGGTCGGCAACATGGCCCTGCCGCCGAAGCTGCTCGCCCAGGGCGTTCGCGACATGGTCCGGATTTCCGACGCGCGGATGAGCGGCACCGCCTACGGCACGGTGATCCTGCACGTGGCGCCCGAGGCCCATGTGGGCGGGCCGCTCGCCCTGGTGCGCGACGGCGACGAGATCGTCCTGGATGGACCTGGCCGCACCCTCGACCTGATCGTCGACGCGGCCGAACTGGCGCGCCGGCGCACGGCCTGGGAGGCCTTGCGCCCGCCGCCCGCCTACAGCCGCGGCTGGGCCAAGCTCTATGTGGACACGGTGCTGCAGGCCGACCGGGGCGTCGACCTCGACTTCCTGGTGGGACGGTCGAGCGCCGACGTCACTCGGGAATCCCACTGATGGCGGGCGCTCGGTATCCAAGCCTCGAGGGCCGCGTCACCTTCATCACCGGCGGCGCCAGCGGGATCGGCGCCAGCCTTGTGGCCCAGTTCCACGCCCAGGGCGCGCGGGTCGCCTTTATCGATCGTCAGGCAGAGGCGGGGCGGGCCCTTACCGAAGGGCTGCCCGGCGCCTGGTTCCGGGCGCTCGACGTCACTGACACGACCGCCTTGACGCAGGCGATCGCCGCGGCAGGCGCCGACCTGGGCCCGGTGACGGTGCTGGTGAACAATGTGGCCGACGACACCCGCCGCCCGGCGCAGGAGACGTCCCCCGAGGCGTGGCGCGCGGCCCTGGCGGTCAACCTGGACCCGGTCTTCGTCGCATCGACCGCGGTCCACCCGATGATGCGGAGCGCGGGGGCGGGGGCGATCATCAATGTCAGCTCGATCAACGCCCTCTGGGGCCCGGCCGGCATGGCGGCCTATGTCGCGGCCAAGGGCGCGATCAACAGCCTGACCAAGGCGCTGGCGCGCGAATGGGGAGGCGATGGCGTCAGGGTCAACGCCCTGTCGCCGGGCTGGGTCGTGACGGAGCGCCAGCTCGAGCTTTGGCTGACGCCGCAGGCCGAGGCCGAATGGGCCCGCCAGGTCGCCCTGCCAGGCCGGATTACCCCCGATGACATCGCCCGGGCCGCGCTGTTCCTGGCCTCCGATGACAGCCGGATGATGACCGGCCAGAACCTCGTCATCGACGCGGGGCGGACATGAGCCGCGCAGCCACCCTGCTGGCCTGCGACTGGGGCACCACCCATCTCAGGGCCTGGACGCTCGGCGACGACGGAACGGTGCTGAAGGACCGGGGCTTCCCGTTCGGGGTGGGGCGGCTGAGCGCGGGCGAGGCGCCGCAGCGGCTGGCCGAGGTGCGGACCGCCCTGGGGGCGCAGGGACTTCCGGCGATCCTCTGCGGCATGGTGGGCTCCAATCTGGGATGGGTCGCGACGCCCTATGCCGACCTGCCCGCTGACGCCGCCGACCTCGCCGCGGGCCTGGTGGAGGTCGGCGATCCCGCGGGCCGCGTGCGGATCGTGCCGGGATTGCGGACCCCCGGATTCAATGGCGCGGGCGACGTGATGCGCGGGGAGGAGACCCAGCTTTTCGGGTGGCTGGCCGCCCACCCGGAACGCCGGACGGGGCGCCAGGTCGTCTGTCATCCGGGAACACACACCAAATGGATGGTGGTCGAGGAGGGGCGGTTGACCGCCTTCTGCACCGCCATGACCGGCGAGCTTTTCGCCGTCCTGACGAAATACAGCGTGCTGAAGAGCGAGGCCCCGGCCGGCGATGTCACGGCGTTCGAGGAAGGGCTCAACGCCGCTGGCGCCGGCGATGCGCTGGCGGCCCGGCTGTTCACGGCGCGGGGTCGCCTGGTCGCGGGGGGGCGAGCGCCTGAAAGCGCCTCGAGCTACCTGTCAGGCCTGCTCATCGGGGCCGACGTCGCCACCACGCCCGCGCTCATCGGCATCGGACTCGCAGAGCCGGTGGCCCTGCTGGGCGATCTGGAGCTGTGCGCCCACTATGGCCGCGCCCTGGCCTCCCGGGGCCGCGGGTATGAGATCTTCGATGGCGAGGCGGCCGCGATCGCCGGTCTTCACGCCCTTCATCACGGGAGCCTTGGCCGATGACCCTGGACGAGGCGCTCGCCCAATGCCCGGTCGTGGCGATCCTTCGCGGGATAGGTTCTTCGGAGGCGTGCGACCATGTGGCCGCGCTTTTCGAGGCGGGCGTCCGGGTCGTCGAGGTTCCGCTGAATTCCCCCGAACCGCTTGCGAGTATCGGCCAGATCGCCCGGCGGTTCGGCGAGGCCATGATCGTGGGCGCCGGCACGGTGCTGAACCAGGATCAGGTCGACGCCGTCGCCGCGGCGGGGGGGCGCCTCATCGTGTCGCCCAACAGCTCGGCGAACGTCATAGCGCGCGCGCTGGCCCTGCGTCTGGATCCGATCCCGGGCTTCGCCTCGGCCACGGAGGCCTTCTCCGCCATCGATGCGGGGGCTCGCCATCTCAAGCTTTTTCCGGCCGTCACCTACGGTCCGGGACATCTGACGCAACTGCGGGCGGTGTTGCCGGCGGAGAGCCTTGTCTGGGCCGTGGGCGGTGTCTCGGCGCAGAACCTCTCCGAATGGTCGGCGGCCGGCGCCCTTGCGTTCGGTCTTGGCGGCGAACTTTATCGCGCCGGACAATCTGTTCTCGAAACCGCGGCGAGAGCGGCGAGGGCTGTCAGCGCGGCATCGGCGTTGAGCTAGAGGCGCGGCCATGGGCTTCTGCGCTCACTGGATCAGCACGGCTGTTCCCCCCGTCGCTGATCTTGACCCGCCGGGCTTCGGTGCGAGACCCGGCTGGGCGCCGGTAGGCCATGGGACCTGTGCTTTGCGGATTAACCCCCTGACGTTTCTGGAAACCGCCAGGCGATCGACTAGAGGAAGCCATGCAGGCCCTCGAAGGTCAGGCTCGCTGCCAGCGGGGTCCCGGGGGCGAGCTTCATGGCCGCGGCGACCTGGGCGCGCTTTACCGGGGAGCCTGCACCCGCACCCGCGCCCGACGCGGCCCCGGCGGCCTGCTCGGCAAGAAGGGCGTGGAGGCTGCTGGCGGCGGGCGGCGGAAGCAGCGCCTTCAGGCCATCTTCGCAGCGCAGGGCGACAGCCGCCTTGACCAGATCCTGCAGCGACGCCTGACCCTCGGTCTGCAGCCGCCGCCAGGTTCGGCAGGCCACGCCGGCGCGCTGTGCGGCTTCCACCTGAGCCCAGCCTAAGGCGACCCGGCGCGCTTTGATGTGCTGCGCAAGCTCGAGCAGCATCTCGGATGGCGTCTGAAGCATGGCCACATGTGGCCAATTACAGCCAATAAATCAGTCTAGTTGTCCAAATATCGCCAGTTAGACTGCGGCGACCTTAGTCCCGAAGGGCTTCCTGGCAAAGGGCCAGCGCTCGAGACATCCGGTATTCGACCGCCTTGGCCGTGATGCCGAAGTGCACGGCGATCTGCTGATAGCTCATGCCGACAAAGCGATTCAGAATGAAGGTTTCTCGATAGATTGGCGGCAAACCCAGGATGACCTGCTTCAGCAGAAGCATCGTTTCCTGCTCGGGGTGGGACCACGGCTCGCCCTCCTCGATGTCTGGCTGGTAGGCGAGCTGGGCGCCGCCGCGCCGGGCCTGATGTCGATATTCGTCCCGAGCCAGGTTGTTGGCCACGGTCATGAGGAGCGCCCGAGGGTGGCGCGCCTCCCCAAGGGTCTCAGACGCTACAACCCTCAAGAAGGCTTCCTGGGCGAGGTCTTCGCTAGCCTCGCGCCCGACGGATGCCGCCAACCGTCGCCTGATCCACTTGGCTTGGGCAGCGAATATCCTGCCAAGGCGCTCTCGCATGGAATCTGACGGGGTCATGACGAGGCTCTTATCGCGAATGCCCTACCGGTGGAGAGGGTCGGCCACAGTCGTTCGAATCCCATGGCGTTGAGGGAATCGAACTTGAGCGTCTCGTTGAGGCTGTTCGGTACGACGAAATGGCGCGCAATGGGTCACCGGGGCCTCTCCCACCATCGAGAAAACACAACCCAGAGCATATATGGAAAATCGGCATATGGAATAGTGGCATTTAGTTCTTTGCCCGCTTCGTTGGAGCGGGTGTGTGCCGAAGACCATTTTCACTGGCGACAACAAGGTCGTAGTCGAAGCGATCCGGGACGCACGGGTCTCTGCGGGACTGACCCAAGGTGAACTTGGTGCCCGTATCGGCCGTGACCAAAGTCACATCTCGCTGATTGAAGGATCCCAGCGGCGCTTGGACCTTCTCGAGTTTCGCGAGCTGGCGAAGGCGCTCGGCCGTGATCCCGTGGAGCTTTTTGCGTTGATCTCTTCCAAGCTCAGCTAAGTAGATACTTCCAACGCGTGCGAGAAATGTCGGCATTGGGCTGATATTGTTGATTTGGTCGGCTGTTGATCGGCACCTGAGGTCGTGATTCCCTTGTCGTTGTTGGCTTTGGGAGGCCATGGCGATGATGGGGACGCAAAGCGCTCCGCCGCCGCTGTTCTACGATTTCCGCCTTGATGATCACGTGCCGCAGGACCATTTGCTGCGGCGGATCGATCGGTTCCTGGACCTGGAGCCGGTGCGCGAGCAGCTCCGACCGTTCTACTGCTCCATCGGTGATCGCTTGATCGATCCCGAGCTGATGATGCGGATGCTAATCGTCGGCTACGCCATGGGCATCCGCTCGGAGCGGCGGCTGTGCGAGGAGGTGCATCTAAACCTCGCCTACCGCTGGTTCTGCAGGCTCGGCCTGGACGGCAATGTCCCGGATCATTCGACGTTCTCGCGTAACCGCCATGGCCGCTTCCGCCAGAGCGACATCCTGCGGCGGCTGTTCGAGACCGTGATCGAGCGGTGCCTGACCGTGGCATCGTCGCTGTTGGGATCGATATGGGACAGGTCGGGCATGATGCACCGGTCGTTCAAGTGCATCGCTACTTTGGCGGCAATCGGGCGCAGCCAGGGCGTTTCTGGAGCCAGCGGTGCCGCGGCGGCGGAACCGGCGAGAAGGGCCTGGAAGCGGGTCCGTTGAAGGACGACCGGGCAGAAGTACACCCATCTACCGGAAGAGGTCCCGCAACTGGCTGAATGACGGCCGCTCGAGCTGGCGAAGACGTTCCTCGGCCCTCAGGGTGCGGTCAGCAAGCACATGGAGGCGCGTGTATGTGACCCGACCGCCAAAGCCGTCACCGCCATGGTCCGCATAGATGTTCTTTTCGCCTCCGATGGCCCAGATGCAGGCGAGGCCTTCTGCCTCCAAGACGGTTTCAAACGCGGAGCGATCGACGAGCGCGGCCGAGTGCCCGCGCAGTCTTGCCGTCGGATCGTAGATCTGGACATCGCCCCTTGGGTCGGCGTAGGCGAAATCTCGTCCATCCGCCAAGTGGAGACCCATGGCTTCCAAGAGCCAAGGCGCTGGCAGCCTAGCTGAGATCGTGTCCGTGATCGACATGTCGAACCCCGATGACTCGGCGAGATAGTCGCCGGTCGTGGGCCGTGCAGGCACGCCTGCGCCTGTCCACTCCTGTCGATCCTCATCGAAGTGATCGGCCCAATCGGTGACCCAGTCGTCGCCCGGATCGACAGACAGCACCCACGGGTGTTCTCCCAGATGCCCGTGCAGTCCCTCGACACGCCCGGACGGCAGGTCGCGATCGCTGATGAGGAGCTTGCCCTTCATCCAGGCCACGGCAGTGTCGAGATCCTCGCGCTTCACGACAATGCTGGCCACTCGTCGCCACATGTCGCGCCTTCCTCGGTCGCACGGCGCGTCCCACACGGCAAAGCCGCTCAAGACCAGCATTTCCCGGCGGCTCTCCGGTTCGGTGACGGCGATCGTGCTGACGTCGTCCAGGAAATCGCGGTCGGAGTCGAGCCACGCCATGGCCCCACGAAGTGTCGTCGGCGTAAGGTCGGGCGCAGGCACCCAGAAGGTCGATCGGTCCAGCTGTGACCAGCGGAGTTCCTCGGTCTGTTCCAGCAGCAACGAGGGGTCGAGATTGCGGAGCCTCTCTGCTTCCCCCTCGGTCTCCTCCGGTCGGACGAGCGCGAGGTTGTCGGCCATCCTGGCCTTCAGCTCGTAGAGCGCGATCCACTGGTATTTCTTCCCGACCCGCTCGACCCGATGGTCTTGGCGATCGCTTCGGACACTGAGGTCGAAATCACCGTGTAACGCCTCCGACCAGCCGAGCTGATGCGCTCGCATGGCGACCCAACGCCGGGCCCAGGCGAGGTTGAACCCAGCTGGCCCCTTGCTCCGCGGAGGCGCCTGATACATCCCCTTGGCGCGCCAGTTTCCGCACTCTTCGCGCCAGGTCTCGTAGATGGCCATGCCGACCACGGATACGAACCGCGTTCGCGCCTCGACTTCCGCTTCATTTCCAGAGCTTGAGCGCGGCGACTCGATTGCGCTCATCTCGAGCTCGAACCGACTAAGGGCGTCCAGCATCTTTGGCGTCGCAATCGCCTGGAAACGCTTGAGCCATTGTGCCCGCAGGTCCGCGTGGGTCGGAAGGGATGATGTGCCGCGGGCCGCCGGGCTGAACACGCGGACAGCTGGGTCGAGGACGTAGCGCGCGAAGTCCCCATCCGCCACGCAGGAGCCCACGATCTCATCACGACCGACATGGCCGGTCCGATAGGTACGCGTGTAGCGCTCGATCATCTCGTCGGGCACGGACTCAAGGGGCCAGGCGCTCGTGTAGGGGGGCATCGCTTGCGCGAGGCTCATCCCAGCGGGCAGGGCGCCGTGATGCTCGACATAGCGGACCAATCCCAGGGCATGGTCGCGGGTCAGGATGTTCGGAGCCAAGGTTGGGGTCGGCGAGAGAACCAGGTCGAAGGCGGTCCGGGCGGCCTCGCCGAGCTCCGCCTGCGTCCACCGCCCCTGCATCGCGGCGCCATAGACCGCGCACATCACCCTCTCGCTTACATAGGGATCGTCGACGCCGAGGAAGCGCCCCATCAGCGACTTCGCAAGTCCGGGCCGAATGGTCAGAAGGCTCACCAGCGCCTTTGTAGCACGGTCGCGAACCCGGCGGTCCGTGGCCGTCAGCACCCAGGCAAGCGTCCTCGCAGCGAGTTCGGCGCGAAGCGGTTCCAACGACCGCAGACCCGCGCGCCAAGCCCAATCCGTCAGGGTCTGCACCGCGTCGCTATGGCCACCAAGGAACACAGACCAGCTTCCGTCACGCTCAGGCATCCTCATTGCCCGCAAGCGGGTGTCGAGATCGAGCGCGTTGAAGGGATTGTCTGGCTCGCTGGATATCTGGAGCATGGTCTCCCACACGAGCTGCTTTCCGCCGATACGGTCGACGAGATTCATTGTCCTAGGCGTGAACGCGGGGCCCTCGCGTGTCCGGAGGCTGAGCTCGAAGGCGTTTCGGGCTTCGAAGTCGAGGTCGTCCACGCCGTGCAGGTCTAGCAACTCGACGCCGTAGCGTTCCGGCGCCTGGACGGCCACCGCCTCTAGCACCCCTGGACGGCTGTTCGTCCTGGTCGCTGGGTCGAGCAGGGCGGCGAGCTCCGTGGGCTTTCGGCTGGCGTCGACGACATCGTCGCCGACCACGCTGCGGTCAAGGATTCCCCGGGCTACGACGTGATCGGCGAAACGCTCGAACGTGAAGCGCAGCTCCAGCTGGGCGCCTCCGCTCCCGAGCCTGACCGGCTCGACGACGACCACCCCCTCGTTCTCCAGTTGGAAGGTCAAGCTGCGGTCGCTTGCGCCGCCCGAGGCGTGGATCGTCTCCAATAGGGCGTCGGCCTGGGTATAGGGCAGCTCGGTGACACCCGTCGCGGCCATTGCGCCGGCGATGGCCTTGATGGCTTCACCGACCAGCGTTAGCCGCGGGTTCAGGCGCATACGCCTCACCAGCGCGCCATCCACCGCGGCTGCATACATGTCGAACAGCGCCGAGACGCCAGCAGAGCCACGTGGAAATGCTGTCTTCCCGTCCGCCTCCAGGCCGTCGCAGCAGGTCTTCAGGAAGAGGGGATTGCGGAATTCCTCGATGGGGTAGGGCCCCGCCGGCATCTCGATCCCGCGCGCCTCGAGATAGGCCTCCGCTTCGAGCGTGCCAAAGCCATCGTGCTCCAGACGGGGTAGCCTTGACGTGTCGAGGGACGAGGGGATGACGAGGTCCAGGTAGGTGTCGCGGCACGAGACCACCACGCTCACCCATGGGAAGGCTTCGGCATCGAGCAGCATTCCAGCCAAGCGCGTTGGCCAGATGTCCTGCCCATGTCGTTCATTGAGTGCGTCGATGACGAGGAGGGTTCGACACCCGGCTGCAAAGCCCGCGGAGTCCAGCGCCCCAAGCAGGTCCTTCGTGCTAACGTGCACGGGAAGGTCGAGCCCGCTGCGGACCTGGCTCCAGACCTCACCATCCACGAAATGCCCGCCTAGGAGCAATACTGCGGGTCTGCCTGCGGAGACCTGTTCGGTGCAGGCATCTGCGAGCAGGTGCGATTTTCCGCGACCGGCCTCCCCGGTGAGGAGCAGGCGGCGATCGTTGACATGGGTCCACTCCGGCTTTCGTAACACGCGCACGATGTGGGTGAGGACGTCGGACAGGTTCGATACCCGACGACGCGGCTCGTCGTAGGGACCGAAGGCGCCAAGGTCGGACAGCACGGCCGAAACCGCGGCGGCTGCCTGCACGGCGAGGGTATCCACCGGGATATCATCGGCGCCCCACCCCGCGTCGCGCAGGGTCTTGGCAAGCGTCGAGCAGGCATCCTTTGCCTTGGCGCTGATATCGTCCCTCGCGGCCACCTGGGCCCGGTCTATCTCCGCCGCCCATTCGGCAAGGACCTCGCGCATGGAGGGGTTGCCGCCCACAGCGGTGATGGCGCGACGGATAGGAAGATGGATATTGGTCTGGGGCGAATAGCGGCGACCGAGGTCGACGATCGACTTCTCCAGCTTCGCCTTGAACCAGGCGGGGCCGAGGATCTGGTCGTCGAACCAGAACAGGATACGTCCGGAGAGCCGATCGTCTGCCGTCATCAGCCCTTTCAAGGCCGACGCGTCCCAACGCTCGATCTTCAAGGTGCGCTTCGAGGCCAGGGCCCTCGCCTCGCGTGTCTCGACCCAGGTGTTCCAGCGCGCCAGCTGGGTCGTGACCCCTACTGCACGGGGGTCTGGCGGGTCGAAGGGAATGCAGACGATGTAGCGGTCCAAGCGCGGGTGGTTCTTGAGCGCCGCGTCTAGGGATGCATCAAGATGCCTTTCGAGGTTGTTGTCGACCGCCCAGCTGTACTTCACCTGCCAGCCGGTCTCTTCTCCGCCGGCGAAGGTCGTGAAGCATTCCACGCCGCCGTCTCGCCCACGCCCCTTCCGCGAGAAGATCGTGTCGGCCGGTCTGGGTTGTGACGCCGCCATCTGGCAACAGAGCTCTTCGAAAGCTCGATCCTGGCTACCCTCATGGAGGCGGATCTTCCTGAAATCGATGTCTGGCAGCGGCATGGATGGTCCAACGGGCGGTCTGGGAGGTGCGGGCAGTTGCACCCCTTGGTTACCAGGAATCTCTTCTGCAATCCCAGCGTACGCCGATGCCCCTGCCAAGGGCATCGTGCCTCGGCCCCCACGGCCAAGTCCCGTCAAGGGATTCCCTGTGCATCGGGGTATAGGCTGCTGGCGAGCGCCGATGACCTCGCAGGCATGCCGCTCACTCGCGAAGGCTTACACCGCGATGGCGGACTCGGCCGCACGTCGAACAGCGATCCGGTCGGTACACCCCGTCGAGATCGAACATCTTGTCGACTTGGCTTTGGAATCCCGTGCGGAGCCCGTCGCCATCACCCTGCGATCCTTCGCATTTCAATAGATCTTGATCGCCTTGGGAGCGTCCTGCACCTCGGCGAGGTCCAGCTCGAGTTCGAGGTCCTCACCGGGAATCCACGCCCCCACCGTGAACCCGCCTACAGCTGCCACAGACACTTCCGCCCGATCCTCCTGGAATACGGCCTCGAGGTGGTCGGCCTCGAAGGTGTCGTGGAGGAAGAACTCCGCCTTGTCGACGAAGGGCCGGGTCCGCCCAGGGGGAGCCGTGATGAACAGCACCATGTAGACCCAGCGGCCGCGGACCTTCTCGAAGGTGACGCCAAGGCGGAACCCCTTCCGTTCCGGTCTGCCACCGAAGCGACCCTTGTGGAGATCAACCTCATGCCGAATGGCCCGGCCCAGTGCGCTGGGGGCCTTGCGAGCGGGAGAGAGATGGATGCCCATCAAGGGGTCCCTTGGCGGGCGCTGCGTGCTCAAGGGTCGGGTTAGCCGGGTGACCAGCCGAGCTGGGAAGACGTCCGGGGCGCCCGTCGGCACGCTCTGGGCGGCGGCAGGCAGGGCGTCCAGCTTGCGCCTTCGCGTCGGCGCCCTGGGGCGTATCTGCTGGAGGTCGACTTCGCCGCGGAATAGGATGCGCGAGTATCCGGCTCGGAGACCGCCTCGCGGCGGCGTGTATCGCGCGCGTTGCGTCCCGCCGTCGGAGGCCTTGCGCGCCATGATCCAGGAGAACGATACGCCGGCGTTTGCACGGAAGGTGATGTCGCGCCGCCAGCGACGAGCCTCGATCTCAGCGAGGTGGCGATTGACATCCCCGGGCGCCCCGGACGCCAATGAGGTCAGCATGTCTCCCATCAGGAGATTGCACTGGGCGAAATAGGGCGCGCCAACTTGCCGTGCCCGCGCTAGGGCCTTGATCGCGTCGCGCGCAGCGGCCTCCCGCGCGGCGCCCTTCAGCATACGACCCTGGTCCAGACACTGCCTCGCCGCCAGCACGTGGGCGTCCGAAAGCCATTTCGCTGGGCCAGCGGCGAGTTCGCGCCAGTCCAGGGCGGGAATCGACAGCTCGGGGAAGCGGATCGCAAGAAGACGTAGGACAACGGCCGTCCAAGGGTCCTCCTCGTCGAAGCCACCGGGTGCCGGATCGTCCTCAAGGAAGTCGTCGACGATCTTCCGGGCCTCTTCCAGATAACCGATCCCCAGCGCCTGGCAGAGTGAGCGGCGGCCAGGATCAAGGGGGATGACGAGGATCGAAAGGTCAGCCGTGGTCAGCGGGGAGGCTGCGAAGCGCACCCTGACGCCGTCACGGAAAAGTGGCAGCAGGAAGCGCTCAACCCGGGTGCCCTGGATCGCGACGGACATCCGCAGCCGGGCGCCGCCACCTGGCGGAGACAGCCGTTGGTCCTTCCGATCCAGGACCACATCGAGGGAGCCAGCGGCCAGGGTCACAGAGGGCGGCGATCCTTGATAAGGGCGCCATCCGCCCATCCGCCCCGGCTGGGTATCCTCGGATAGCCCGATCGTGATCGGCTTGGGCGTAGCCGCCTCGCGGAGGACTCCTGGCAGTCGCTCCGATTGGGCTGTGGTGAGCCAGGAACTCTGTGAGGAGATCGCCGTCCCTGCCGTCGGTTGCGAGAAGTCCGGTGGTCGCAGGGTCAGCGACTCGGCCTGCAGGTTGATCATCACCGGGGCGCGGGCCTGGGCGCGCAGCTCGGCGACGCGGGGCACCTCGATGATCGGCTCCGGCCCGTTTGGCAGTTCGAAGGAGAAGTTGAGCTGGCCCTGGCCAAGCGGCTCGACGATCGCGTGGTAGGTGCCTCCACCGCCTTGGACGCGGAACGTGTTCCGGGATGGCGTCGCGAAGAGGTCCTCTACGCGGCCGTCAGGATGGATCAGGCGAAGGTTGACCGCGCCGGTGTCCGCAGGGCCTCGAAGGGTGAAGGTCATGCCGGCACCTTGAGGACCTGGCCGAAGATGGAGCGCGCCGGGAAGAAGGGCTTCTCGATTGGTGCCTGGCCCGCCGCGTGGGCGAGCAGCCAATGTTTGTCGAAGCTGGCCGGTAGGGAGGTCATCCACTCAATCTGGCCATTGGGGAGGCAGGAGCGCAGGATGGGCGGAGCCTTGGTCTGGCCCAGGATGCTCAATCCCAGGTTCTTCATCGCTTCCTCCGGCTCCGTGACGAACCGAAGGGGCACCTCCGGTGGGTTGGGGTAGCGTATCATCGGCAGGACGGTGTTGGGCGGGTCGGGGAAGGATGGGGATAGCGGCCTATCGCGCCAATCCGGGCGCAGGAGATAGAGTTGCTTGAGGTCCTCGTAGATCGCTCCTGGGTACCCGACCCAGGTTCCGGAGCCATCGACATCGCGTGCCGCCGCGCCCTCGAACGCGTGCAGGACGGTCTGGGTGAACCGGCCCGCGTTCACGCCCGGATGCGAAGGGATCTCGCCCTCATAGGTCACGGTCTTCTGCGCGGAGGCTGTGAGCAGCGCGACCTTCTCGACGCCCGGCGGGGCCATGGGGTCCGGCTCATCTGTGAACCTCGCGCCGATCCCTGGGTTCGAGAGCTCGAAGGTGGGGATGAATTCCTGGCAGGCATCGGAGAGCAGGAAAGCTCCCGCAAGGTTCTCGATCTTCTTCAAGGCGATCGCGGTCTCCCGCACATTGAGGAAGGCCCAACGGCTCTTCGGGTCCTGGTTCAGGTCGGCGAGGAACACCACGGGGTCGTTGCCGCGCACCGCCCCGTGGCCGGTGATGTACAGCAGTGCGACGTTCCCGGGCTGGGCGCTCGCCCGTGCAAGCCAGGCGTCACCCGCATCACGTACGTTCTTGGTCGTGGGCTCGCCGACTGCGCCCGGAGCGGCGGCCCAGGGGAAGACGGGTGCGTCGCCCGGACTCCCGATCAGCACATCCAACGTCGCGAGGGGAGGCGAGAAGAGGCCGGCGTTCGCGAGAAGCCAGTCCACCATCAGCATCGCGCCATTGGCGGCGCTTTGGATATCCTCGACCCCCTCCAGGAGCGGCGGGCCGCCGCACCCCGCCTTCGCGAAAGGATAGGCGCCCACGCCGATGACCAGGGCGTGGGTCGCCGCGGCCGTCGCCGCGACCTTGTCGTCGAGGATAAGGGTCACGCGATCTTCAACTCGTCGAGGTGCGCCTGCAGCCGAGCATGGAATTGGGGGCGCTTGAAATAGGTGGTGTGGGCGTCCAGCAGCCCGGTCACCGAGTTGAACGTCAGGTCCGTCGCCTTCTCGAAGATCGGCTGGGCCCTGAACCCGAAGAAGTCCACGGGGTCATAGACATTCAGCCAGGACTTGACCGCCTCTGGCCCACCGACCTTGGTCGGCGCGACGAGCTTCAGGTCATCGTCCTCGAAGAGCTTCAGCTCCTCGAAGAAGCCCGGCTGCGAACCGACCGTGACGAGGAGGTCCACGGCGTCCTTGGGGAGATCAAGTTCGCGATCGGACGTCAGCATGTCATAGAGGATCACGCCGCCGAGGCTGTGGCCGATCAGCACGAGACCTTCACCCTGGCCGCGCTTGGCGTGGGCGTCGAGCAGGGCCGGCCTGATGGCGGCGCGAATCCGTTGCCTAAGGTCTCCATCCTTCAGGTAGACGAAGATGTCGCCCAGGAAGCGTCCCACCAGCGGATTGATGCCATCGCGAGCGAGTGCGACGACCCCGTCGGCGAGTAGGTTACGACCACGGTCGGCGACGGCCACGGCCGCGGCCTTCAGGGGATCGAGCAGGCCATAGGACTTCGCCACGCCGGCTTCAGTGCGCAATGCCTTCACGAATGCAGAATCGGTCCCGGAAGCCTTCAGGGCTGGACTGAAGCCGCCACCCTTGAGCTTCATCGAGACGGCTTGGAACTGGGCGATATCGTCCTGCGTGAGGGCGCGGCCTTCGCGATCGGCCGCGTCCACCAGCTCGGCGAACACGGTGTCGATTGCAGCTGCCGGATTCGTGGCCGCGATCGACGCCACGGACATGCCGGCGGCGCCTCCAGTCTTTGCGCCGGGGGTGAGACCCTGCAGGGAGAAGCTCGCGACATTGTCCCTCCCGAGCTTCGGGAATGCGGCCCCGCCCCAGGCGGGGGCCGGCACCTCGTCGCCCCACATAGGGCACCTGATGTCGAGGGGCCGGTCCTTGAAGGCGACCTGGGTGAACAGCTGGTTCCTGTTCTCGACCTCGACCTTGTACTTCGGCGTCGTTCGTGTCGCGACGCCATGAACGAAGACCAGTTGCACCATGATCCTGCCCCCACCTTGGCGATATATTCACCCTACAACAATCAGGGCGCGATCCTAGGCCTTGTAGGATGGGAGAAGTCAGGATCACCTGCTCCCGGCTGCGTAGGGGGTGCAATGACTAGATTGGCGAAGCGTCTCGTCTTGAGCGCGCGCCGCGAGCACCTAGGTTCGACCTATGCCCGACCTGCTCACGCCCGCCGCACGCAGCGCACATGTGGCGCGCATCCGCCGGGCGGACACCAAGCCAGAATGGATCGTGCGTCGGCTGCTCCACGCAGCGGGCTATCGCTACCGGCTGCAATGGAAGGCCGCACCGGGACGACCGGATGTGGCGTTCCCCGGGCGTAGGAAGGCGATCCTCGTCCACGGCTGCTTCTGGCACCATCACGAGGGGTGTCGGATCGCGACCATGCCGAAGACGCGCACCGACTTCTGGAAGGCGAAGTTCGACCGCAACCGGCCCCGCGATGCACGGGACCTGGCGAGGGCGGAGGAGGCAGGTTGGGAGGTCCTGGTGGTCTGGGAATGCGAGACGAAGAACCCTGTCGAGGTCAGTCGGCGGTTGGTCGAGTTCGTCGGGCCGGTCAGCGTGGGCCGCGGCAAATCGGCCTGACTTGGATCTTGTGCTCCTGGGCAGGATCGCTAGATTGGATGTTCACGAATTGATCGGGTGCGAGTCGCGCCCCTGGTAGGTGTCACTTGCGCGCGATCGACCTCTATTCGGGTATCGGGGGATGGAGCCTCGGCCTGCGCCTGGCGGGCGTGGAGGTGGTCGCGTCCTATGAGTGGTGGCAGCCGGCGATCGACACGCACAACGGCAACCACGGCGGGACCCTGGCGCCGGTCGACATCCGCAAGCTCGCCCTGGCCGACCTTCCCCTCGACATCGACCTGGTGGTGGGCAGTCCACCCTGCACGGAGTTCTCCTACGCCAACCGGGGCGGCAGCGGCGACATCGTCGAGGGCCTCAAGGACCTGGTGAAGTTCCTGGAGGTGGTCGACCACCTGAAGCCCCGATGGTGGGCGCTGGAGAACGTGCCGCGCGTGGCCGATGTCCTGGAGCGTGGCCTTCGTGATCCCAAGCACGTGCTGTACCGCTTCCGGCATCTGGCGCCGCACATCGAGGTCGTGGACTTCTCCGAGTTCGGGGCGCCGCAGGCCCGCCGGCGCTGCATCGCCGGCAACATCCCCCTGGACCTCATCCGGGCGTTCCAGCCTAAACTGGGCAAGCCCACCCTTGGCGGCGTGGTCTCTGCGCTGGCGTCGAAGGGTGTCGTCACCGATCCGGTCTGGGGTGTGGCGATCTCGGCCAACCAGCTGACCGAGATGGAGGCGGAGGCGCCCCTCAACGGCGAGGAGCTCCGCATGAACCGGGAGGCCAAGGCCTACCATCCGGTCTACAACAACATGGCCTTCCCCGACCCGATGGACGAGCCGGCACGCACAGTGACGGCGACCTGCACTCGGGTGTCCCGCGAGAGCATCGTGATCGCCGATCCGCGGGTCGCAGGCTCCTTCCGGCGCCTGACGATCCGGGAGCGCGGCTGCCTGCAGGGCTTCCCGATCACCTACCAGTTCTATGGCCGATCGTTCGCCGAGAAGGCCAAGATGATCGGCAACGCCATCCCGCCCACATTCACCCATCTGCTGGCGCTGGCGGCGCAGGGCGTGCCGCCCAATGCGTTCAAGGGCCTCGACCACGCCGGTCGTCGGCTCGGATTGCCGGCCAACCCCGCGCCGGTCACCTTGCCGGACAGGGAAGGGCGCACCTATCCGGAGAAGCGCAGCTTCCGCGCCGCCGTGCCGGGGCTCCGCTTCAAGAGCGGCATGCGCTTCGAGCTCTCGAATGCCTTCGAGGATCAGCTTCCAGGGTGGCGGATGCGATTCTTCTTCGGGTCGTCCAAGGACGTGCGCGAGGTCGTGTTCGACGGCGCGATCTGGGACGAGTTCAAGGACACTCCCGTCGGGGCGACCCTGGGGACGCTCTCAGGCGCCTTCCGTGCGGCGGCTGCCGAGCTTGGACGGACCGATGCTGAGCGCCTGCAACGGGTCTGGACGCACCGGGCTGAAGGCCTAGCCCCCTTCGAAGTCGTCGATCTCCTGGGTGATCTGGCCGAGAAGGTGCATGCGCGCCTGCTGGCCGACTGCGGCGCGTTGATCGAGGCTGACGCCGAGCGCTATGTGGTGGTGGTCGCCGAGGAGGCAGCCGGAGGTGGCAAGCTACCCAACAAGGGCAAGCTGGAACGCTATGCGCTCAGGATCCTCAGTGGGTTCCTGGTGGCCGACTGGTTCAACGGCCTGTCCTGGCACGACGAGGCGCGCGCGGCGGCCTGATCAGGGCGCGACGCCCAGCACGACCAGCGGTACGCCCGGCACTCCGCGGCCTTCCCGGATCAGGTTGTGGAGCTCCTTCTCGTAGTACGAAGGGCCTGACGACATCTCGGCCTGCAGCGACTTCATCGGCAGAATTTCCACGCCCACATCGATGGTGTCAGCGACGTAGAACGCCAGGTGCTTCACGAAGAGGTCGTAGGCGACGAAGGCGTACTTGCCGAACTGGACCTCCACGGCCACCCGGTCCTTCACGAAATCCGTCTGGTTGAAGGTCTGGAACGGCTCGAAGCCGGCCTCGATGATCTCGCGCTCCTGCTCCTTGAACGGCAGGTCGATGATCTTCCGGTTGGTCCGTGGGTCCTCGCAGACCCAGTAGTTCGTCTGCACGCTCCTCCAGGCCGGGCTGCACTGGCGGAAGCCCTCCTTGAGCGCGGCGTTCATGTCGCCAGGCGAATAGAGGAGCTTGCCGAGCATGCGGGCCTCCTTCGAGACCTTGGTGCGGCAGCTGTCGGCGTCGACCTCCTCGATGACGCGGCAGATTTCCTTCCAGAGCGCGGGCTTGCGCGCCTCCAGGAATTCCAGGCCGTTCAGATGGGAGTAGTGCTGGACGATCCTCAAGCCGCTCGCCCTCCGTCCAATGCGCCCGCTGACCGTCCTTCGATTCGGCGGTGGCATCGACTCAGGAGAGGGTCTGCAGATTGCGACCTTGGGGGGTGGATTGGTGTTTGAACGGCTCGTCGAGCAGGGATTCCAGGTGGAGTTCCACAGCCACGCGCGGGCGATCCTCAGCGTGGACTTCCCGGCCGCGGCCGACGAGCTCGAGTCGGCGCTGCTTTCCGCGACGATCCCGATCGAGGAAATCATCGCAGGCGGGGGTGGGGAGTCCCGGGGGACCCAGCGATTCCGCCGCGCGCTCGCGGCTTTGGGTTGGCTGAAGACCACCTTTACAGTCGAGAAGCGCATCAACGGAGTGCCGCGGGAGAGCCAGTCCCACGAGGTCGACCATGTCCGCGACTTCGAGGGGGGGCAGCGCATCGCGCTCGAGATCGAGTGGAACAACAAGGACCCGTTCTACGATCGCGACCTGGAGAACTATAAGCGCCTGCATGCCGACGGAGCGATCTCGGTGGGGGTGATCGTAACCCGCGGCGCTAGCCTGCACGGCAACATGCGCGCCCTGGTCCGACGGTTCCTCGACGAGCGGGGGATCGACGACCTCGCCGCGCTTGTGGAGTGGGGATACCAGCCCACCCCCCGCCAGAAGGCGGCGATCGAGCAGCGGATCGCACGATCCAAAGGGGCGCTGCGGTTCCGCGACGTGTTCGTCGACAAGTTCGTTTCCGACAAGTTCGGGGAGGCGACCACCCATTGGCGCAAGCTCGATGACCGGGTGCACCGTGGCGTCGGCAATCCTTGTCCGCTGCTCCTGATCGGGCTGCCTGACAGCATCGTCAGTTTTGGCGAGGGGAAGGCCGCGCTCCGCGAGGTCGAGGCTGCGGAGGCCGCGGCCGAGGCGGAGGAGCAGGCCGCGGGCTAGGCGCTAGGGAGGGCCGAGGCTGCGGAGCTGACGAACCCCCGCAGAAGCGGCGTGCTAGACGCTGGCCAGCGCGCCATAGCCGTTCCAGATCGCATTGTCGGGCTAGTACAGCCGTCAACTTCGCCATGCGTCGGCATGGAGCTTGGTGAAATACAGCTTGGCGACGAAGGGCTCGATGTCGAGTTCGACGGAAGCCACAAGGCCCCGCCGACGCTCGAGGTCCTTTCCATCGATGTCCTGCGGGAATCCGCGGATCGCATCGGTGGCCAGGTCGAGCGCGTCGCGCATTCGTAGGGCGCTCGATCTTTCCACACTTTTGTCACCCCGCGCGCGCGCATTGGATGCGCTCGATACCGCTCGCTAGCTTGAGGAAGGCGTCGCCCTTTCCGTTCAGGGTCTCGGCGCCGGCCTCATCCATTACGACGCGGCTCTCGACCACGCCGCGGCATCGCAACGCGAGTTGGGCGGGAAGGTTGGACCGTATGGTGGTGCTGATGTTCTCGGAGCTCGGCTTCTGTGTCGCGATGATCAGGTGGATGCCACAGGCGCGGGCCTTCTGGGAAATCCGCTTGACTGCCCCCTCGACCTTGCGTCGAACATCGGGTTCGGTGATGAGGTCGGCGTATTCGTCGAGCACGATCAGATGCCAAGGCAGGCGCTCCGACTCGGTGACCTTCGCGTTGTAGGTGGGGAGGTCCCGGACCCCCTGTCCGGCTGCCCTGAACCTGGAATACCGATCTTCCATCTCGGCCACGGCGGCCTCGAGGCAGATCACCGCATCCTCGGCGAAGTAGCCGATCGAACCGAGTAGGTGGGGGCTGTCCTCGAAGGGCGCGAGTTCCGTCTGCTTCGGGTCCACGAGTACAAGACGCAGCTGATCGGGGCCGTAGAGGCGGGTAAGACCCCGTAGGATCGTGTTCAAAGCCTCCGACTTCCCACTGCCGGTCATGCCGCCGATTAACAGGTGCGGCGAATTTGCCGACGAGAAGTCAAGCTCGACCACCTCGCCGAGCTGGTTCTCGCCCAGCGGAACCGCAAGCCGGCCAGACGAGCGCGTCTCGTCCCAACGTGCCCACATGTCTTCAGCCCGGACGAAATAGCGGTCCTCGTCGACCTTCGGAACGTCGATGTTCACGGTGCCGCCACCGATCACGAACCTCAGTCGTTTCCCCTCTTCGAGCCCAAGAGCGAGCCTGAGGGCCTCCTCGCGTTCACCAAGCCGTCTCGGATCGACGCCGCGGCCGGGGAGGAGGCGGTACTTCACGAACGCCGGCCCTTCGATGAAGTTCGGGCCTCCGTCCCGCGGCTGCCGAACGTCCACCTTGAATTCCTCGAAGGTGTCCAGGATGACTTGGTAGAACCTCTGCATGCGCTGGGGGTCCATCCCCCGGCGCTCCGGTGAGATTTCCACAACGGCGGGCGCGGCAATGTCGCCTGGGACGAGCACCGCCACAGGTGCGCCGATTGGGCGGTCATCTAAGGGCGGAAATGATGCAGGCGTGAGGGCAGGGGGCTGTCCGGGCTCGAACTGGTCGGGCGGGCTCTTCAAGGCACTCCCGGCCGAACTGGGCCGAGCGCTCTCCATGCGGCCCTCGATCAGGTCGAGCACCTGTTCCGCGCCAGCCCTGAAGACGGCGACTTCGCCCGCATCGCTGCGCTCCAGTCGGCCGGGTCGGTCATAGAGACAGATGGAATAGACGGCTCGTAGGACGGCGAGCTGGTAGTCGCCCGCTAGCAAGGCGGCCCGATCCTCGTCGTGGAGCTCGGCCGGGATGGCGACCCCCTCGCGAACACGGCGCAGCGAGGCCTTGTCGCTCACTGCCCGCAACGCGTTCAGCACAGCACGCCGCCAGAACGGGGCGTCGGCGCGATCCTCGCTATCGGGGTCGAGCGCTTCACCGATGAGGCGCAGCGAACGGCTAGCCTGGGCCTCGCCATGCGCATCGTATGCTTGGCGCAACTTGCCTTCGACGACGAGCACGCCGACCTGCAGGCGACCCTCTCGGCGAACCAGGTCGATCCGGCAGAGGTCCGCGCGGATGCCGCTGTCGCCACCGAACCATTCGGAGTGTTCGTCGAGCGAGATCCAGACCGAGGTCGCGTCGGCCGGGATTGGGACCTCCCACTCGGCGATCCGCTTCGCGACCATCAGGCCCAGCACCTCTTCGGTGACCCGCGAGATGCCCATGGAGCGCAGGATAAGGCCGGGGGCCACTTCCCGGATCTCGTCATATACGCCGATGGCCAGCGCCTCTACGTCGAGGCCCACGACGGTTCGCGACAGCCTCTCCAGCTTGCGCCGCAACCGCTGAACCACGAAATCGCGGCCGGTGTTCGATGAGACCACGAGCGTGGAGAGACCGCTCTGGCCAACGCCTTCGCGGACGGTCAGCACGTCAGGACGTTGTGGCAGGTTCTCGATCTGGTTGCGGCCGACATACCGGTCCAGGGTGATCACCCAATGGCTGCACTCGTGGAGGGCGCTGAACAGTTGTGCGGCCTCCTCGAACCGGATCCGAAGCTTGACGTAGTCGGTCCAGTCCGGCGACAGGGGCGCGATGGCTTCCGATCGTAGGAGCCTTACGTTGATCGTCGACCAGTCTTCGAGAACCGGGTCGGAGACCTCTGGTCGGAGCACGATTGACACGGCGCCGGCTGCAGCCTCGAGGTCCACATAAGTCGATCGATCGTAGAGCGGGTCGAACCGACCGGCCGCGGTGCGAGGCGCGTCCGCGTACTCGTTCACGTCCACTTTGTCCCCGAAGAAGTTCGGCACGATCGCGAGGTCGAACTGTTTGCCTTCCAGCTGGCCGGCCGCATGCACCTCGCCTTGCCAGTCGATGAGCTCGAGCTGGAGCGGGGGGTTGAGGCGGGCCGATCCGGCCATGCGGTTCCCGGTCTCGAGGTCCTGGAAGCCGGCGACGATCCGCTCCCAGGAGGATCGCGGTGCGAGCACGTGGCAGCGGATGGGCACGTCCCGGAATTCGCCACGCCGCACCCGACGCACCAGCTCGCCGGGCACCGAGCCGCCTGCAGGTAGGACGAGGAGCAGACTCACTCCGTCCGACTTGTGGGGATGGGCGCGCAGGTACTCCGTCAACTGGCGCGCGACGTCGCGCAGAGCCACTTCGTCGACTTCCGCCCGCCAAGCGGTGGTGGTCTGCCCCTCTTGCTTGATCGCCGCATAGACTTCCGCGAGCCCGTGCTCTGAAACCGGGACGAGCAGGGTCCGCGCGCTGTTGGCCAGGAGCGGAGGCTGCCCGTGGGCAGACAGCAGCTCGAGATTCTCCAGATAGTGGCCCTCATTCACGCTGTTCAAGCGCAGGCTGAGCGCGAGCGCCTCGCTGCACACGCGGGCCAGCTCCCGCAAGTGGCGCGCCAGCCACCTCAGGCGTAGCGGATGCGACATAAGCATCAGGGCGCGAGACTGAGGTTCGCAGTGGACGACGTCCTGTGCCGCCGCCGCGTGGAGGCGTTCGTCCAGCACGCCGTTGGGCACGAAGGACTGGCGCACTTCGTGGAGCAGCAGCTCCCAGGTCTCGGCGTACGCCTCGATGCCGCTGGACGCGAGACCGCCCGATGCCGCCTCCGCTATGAAGGAGGCTCGAGCGGTTCGGAGCGCGAGCAGCGTGGGGTCACAGGAGACCGAGGCCTGCAAAGGTCGGGCTACGATGAGTTCGGCTAGAGGCGTCGTACGCTCGATCGCGTGGGCGACAATCTGCGCGAAATCCGACGTCGAGCTCGACAGGAACGGCTCGTTGGCCGGGGCGTCCTCGGCCGCTATCATCAGCCAGCCGAAGGCCAGCCATTCTATGTCCTCCGGCCTCCACCGCAGGTTCGTAGCCTCGTCGATCAGGACGCGGCCCGGACCGTCGCCCTTCCACAACCGCAGCTCGATGGGTACCCCGGGCCACTCCACGGGCGCGTCCGGCCCCGAGACGCCCGGGTGGTCGTCGGACAGTTCATCTTCCCCCAGGACCGTCCTGAGTGGCGGCGGCCGGCCTGGCGTGAGAAGGCGCTCTTCGATCCGCAGGACTAGACCCGTGGATCCGGTCGCGGCCATCGCACCGATCTCAGTGAGCGTCGACCCGTATAGAAAGGCGAAGAGGTCGACGGACGGACCATCGGCCTCGACCAATCGCCCGCACATGACCTCGAGTTCAGCGCCTTCCAGCTCTTCCGGCGCTCCCGCGTTGCGGACCATTTCGATGATCCGAGTGAAAGGGTCGCGGAACTCACGAGCGCGCGGGTACGCGAGGCGCCTGAGGAGCTTCTGCGTCGCTGCCAGGAGGCGGTCGACCAGGGGACCCGCCTCAGGGGCATCCGGGCTTGGCGCGGCCTCGACCAGTCGTCTCGCAGACTCGGCGTCTCTCAGGTTCAGACCATCGCGGACATTCAGCTCGTCGAATTCCCCGACACGGTCCGGCGCGGTGGCCGCCAGCTCCTCGCGGGCCCTGTCCCCCAGCGGCACGCCCATCACGGCCGCCTTAGCGAACACCTGTCGATACACCCAGAATGGCGTCGAGCGACGATGCTCTTCGAGCGGCTGGTCCACATACCTCTCGCAGACCGCTCGCCAAGCGCGGTTGTCGTCCTCTGGGAGGGGGGTGCCGGCAGGATCGTTGAAAACCGCGGCGCGGATGAGCGCCTTGAGGACCTCCGGGTCCTGATCGACGCCCGAAGGATTCATGTGGTCGGCGAGGCGGTGGTTGAGCAGCAGGCGCCTCGAGACGTCCCTATCGGAAGCCCAATCCTCGTCCGGGAGAAGGTTGAGGAGGGGCAGCGCGAGGCCCACACCTCGGTCGAGCGTGGCGTGGTCGACGGCGCCGGTCGTAAGGGTCCGTATCTCCGCGGAGACGCCAAGCGCGAAGGCGGCGAAGGCGCGCACACCGGAACCGACCCCGTTTTCGTCGAGACGCAGCCGCACCTCCGACACCCTCTCCGCGAGGCGCCTAGGAGGCGGTGCGTCTGATCCATTCACAGCAGCCCAGGCAAGCTCGACGATCCTACGCTCCGGCGCGAAGCCTACGGTCTGGAGGGACCCGTCGAGGTAGTTACGGTCCTGGACCGTGAACATAGACTCGAGGCCCTGCTCGTCGGATTCGACCTTGGTCTGCAGGTAGAGGAGGCCCGTGGGATTGTTGTTGCGATACCAGGTGATGGACTTTTCCGGATCGGCGCGAAAGCAATCGTCGCATTCGAGATTGCTGTCCTGGGCCACCACGACCCGGACGTCGCCCAGGCCGTCTGCGCCAGCGCTGATGAGCCAGATGCGCAGGAGCTCCTCCGCCTCGGCATCGAGCAGGTTCTTCACTCGCAGGGCCGGTTGGTCGCCCTCGTCCGCAGCTGCGCCGGCGCGGATGAAATGACGCGCGGTCTCATAGGCCAGGCGCGCGATGAGGTTGTCGATCATCGCAGCGCCTTCGTGCCGACCATCCGTGTGGTGTCGGAGTAGGATTTCAAGAGACCCGCGGCCTCGAGCTGGCGAGCGAAGGCCTGCTCGTTGTCCTCGAAAAGGCTTGCGTCAAGTCGCCCGAGGAGCCCCTCCGCCGCCGCCGCGGACCGACCGATCACGAGGCCGAAGCGTGCGTGCAGGTCCTCGCCCGCGAAGACTTCGAACGGCCTCTCCTGATCGAGCGGCACGAGCGCCAGCACAAGAGCCTCCAGGAGGTCCAGGCCGATGGCGAAGTGGCGCTTCCCGGAGAAGGCGTTGATCAGCCCCGTCCAGGCACAGGTACGGGTGAAGAATCCCGCGAGGTCGCGGCGGGCCTTGGCTTTGAGCTCATCCCCCTCCGGCAGGCAGGCCTCAGCCGCCTCGCCGATGACCGCGACGATCTCCTTCAGCCCTCGAGCGGACTCGCGTCGGAGCTGGCTCGGTCCTGAGCCGCAGTCCACCACGGCTGGCGGGCGTCGCGCCTCCAGCCGCTCGGCGGCGCGGTCGCGTTGGCAGAGGGCGAGCCAGAAGCCGGTCCAGTTGACGACCGCCTTCACGCGCGCAGTGGAGGAGAGGTCCGTATGGGACAAGATGGAGGCGATGCCGTCCCTGTACTGCCTGTCGAGTTCGTCCTCCGGAGGGTTGGCCGCGGCTTCGACCGAGCAGGCGGTCGCCGCGGTTGGCCGAGAGTGAGTTGCTAGGACCTGCGCCAGGCGTTCCAACGGCGTGGCGCCCTCGTCCGGCATCATTGCCGCGAAGCCGTCCCTGATAGCGTCCAGTCGCCTTGAGTCCGGGTCTTGGCGCAGGACCTTGTAGGCGAGCGCCCCGCCGCCGCGGAGGTACCGTCGTTCGATCTGGACGACCCCGCGAGATTGCGACCTCGCATTGCGCGCATCCCAATGAATCAACGATCGAGTGTACGGGAAGAAGTGCGCTGCCTCCCAGTTCGGCGTCTTCCGATCCGGTACAGGAAGTTGTAGGCATTTCAGGAGCTGCCGCAGCACCTCCTCGGCGCCGTCACCCACGAAGACCTCACGCCCGGCGGCCGTGTCCGCGAACCGCTCGGGATCCCAGACGAGCCGGCGCGCGAAGTCCTGGGCGGTCCGAACGAATTTCGGATTTTCCCCATTGGCCAGCACACCATCTTCGGAGCCGTATACGTAATTGAGCAGCTCAAGGCCGGGATAATGGCCGGCGGCATCGGCGACAAGGATTCCGCCGACGAGAGCCTGGGATATGTCCGGTGTCTTCATGGATCAGCCTTTGCTCACGCCAATGACGCCGCCCTCTTCCAGTGTGACTGTGTGCAGTGCGCCGCCCACCATCACGCTGATGCTGTCGTTGGAATCGTGCGCGCTGCGTTCGGCGAGCAGGCCCAGGAAGTTCAGGATGCGCCGGATATCGTGCGCGTAGAATGCCTCGGGCAGGTAGCCCGAAGCCGCCCTCATGATGCAGTCGAAGCTGAGAAGGTCCAGCGGATGCTGCCGCCGCTCGCCCCCGCCGAGGTCAACGGTCAGTAGTACGGCGCGTTCGATCCAGTCCACTGCTCCGCGAAGCGCGTAGGGGTCGTCCGGCCTGACTTCCCAGCCCTCGGATTGCGGCAGCAGCCTGATCTGACTTGAACCGATCTTCCGGGCGATGATCGCTGCGCTGCTCGTCGATCGACCGAATGCTGGGTCGACGAGGTGGAGCGTGGAGCCGCTGGCCGGCAGCCGCAGCCCCTGGATGGTATGCAGTCCCGTGATGAGTCGATTCTTGATTGTTACGCGGCGGCTGTTGTCGGATTCGCCCGAGAGCAAGAATCGGAAATCGTCGTAGTGGCTGAATCCCAGCCGTGCCGCCTCCAGGCCATTCACCGCGCCCTCGAAGAAGTCGCGGCGACGCAGATTGCGGATCACCTCCCTGGTGAATTCCGCTTCCGTGTGCCTCTCGTCGCCGCTTCTTGCGTCGGCGATGATCTCGTCGATCCCATGTGTGGCATCGATCAGCGCTTCCCGGCCTCCGATCCGTCGGCGGAACCTCAACTCGAAGCCCGGGTCGACGAAGACATCGGCGTCATTGATCAGGCGCTCGTCGACGCGGCGATCAGCGACCAAACCGGGATCCAGGGCCGCGATCTCCGCTAGGACGGGGATCCGCGCCAAGCGGTCCCGACTCAACGTTCGCGGGCCGGCGAATAGGAGGCTGTAGAACATGTATTCTGCCTGCCAGCCATCCGCCTGCCTACCGAAGCGTTGATGGACGTCTTCGCATTTGAGGCCGCCCGTCAGCACATAGGCCACCGTCATGAGGATCTCGCGGATCGTTATGACGACCCCCAGTCGCTCCATCAGGGCCATGACGTCTCGGATTCGGGCCCGCCGGCCGACCCCCGTGGCGCCTTCCAGCAACACCGCGTTCCTGGCCATCGGGCAGCCGGGCTTGGCGTCGCAGCTATCGCAAACCGCCCACCGTCGCGGCGCCAGCCAGCCGAGCATGCGGCCTTCGCCGGACAGCACCCGTTCGACGAGGGCGGCATCGCCGGCCGCGACCGACTGATAGTTGAGGTTCACGATATGGAGTCGGCCCTCGGTAGACGCCCTGCCAGACGCGAACGATTGGAGAAAGGCAAGCGCTACATCCGCGAGGTCTCCGTCGCCTGCGAGGATCGTCCGGAGCCGCCCCTCGTTGACGCAGACGACCGTGGCGGAATCGGGATCCGCGGCGGCCGACTTCAGCAGATCGCGCGCTTTGGCGGGCGTCACCTCGGAGAAGTCCTTGAACACCCGCAACGGCCTTCCACCGGGACGGTCCGACATGAGGAGGCGCCCATCGCAAGCGTGCTTGATGGCCGTCCTAGCCGCGTCCGCCGAATACCCGAGTACTTCGCGGAGCACGCGGTTGCAAAGGTGCGTCTTCCCGTGACCCGCGTCGCCCGTGAGGATCACCAAGCGGGCCGTGTCCGCGAGAACAGTCTTGAGATAGTGCAGCGCGCGGGTTTCGATCTCGAGGGAGTCGCCTACGTTGCGGTTCTCCTCATAGATCTGGTCGAACGATGCGTCGAAAGGCAGATATCGATGCAGGCGCTGGACGTGCGTGTTGATCTGGTACGCCATGCGATCCCCCGAGGCACCCCCTTGTTCCGTGAAAGCCCGCCCACATCAACCCTCGTACTTGCCGGGCCATGGCCCGAAAGCCTGGCCCTCAGCCCGGCAGTTTCCTATACCGGCGACGACCCATGGATGTCGTCGCCTTGACCCGGGTGCCGCGCATTGACGCCGGGTGGCCGCGGGGCGGAGAGTACTGACGTGCACGATGGTAGTTCCGGCCCAACGTCTAGCCGCCTGACGGGAGCAAGCCTCTCAGGAGCTGTCTGTGGCGAAGGAGCTGTATGGGCGAAGGTTCGTCGACTCATTGAGGGAGGACGACCGCGGGTGCTCGACCTCTTTTCGGGATGCGGCGGGCTCTCACTGGGGTTCAACGCGGCCGGCTTCGAGATCTCAGCTGGGGTAGAGTTCGATCCGCGCGCCGCCGAATCCCACGGAGCGAACTTCCACCCAGGACAGCCCATCTACGCGCTGCCACGCGATATCACCTCCCTGTCGCCGGTGGAGCTCGCTGACACGCTCGACCTGGGGCCGGTCACGAGCTGCATCGACGTGATCGTCGGCGGTCCGCCATGCCAAGCATTCGCGCGGGTGGGTCGTCCCAAACTCCGGGAGATCGAGTCCCATCCCGAGGCCTTCATCCGCGATCCGCGGGCTCGCTTGTATCTCGAGTACCTTGCCTATGTAGAGGCATTCCAACCGTTGGCCCTGCTCATGGAGAACGTTCCCGACGTCCTGAACCATGGCGGTCAGAACATCGCCGAGGAGACGTGCGAGGTCCTGCGGGACCGTGGATACGTGGCCGGATACACCCTTCTCAATTCGGCCTTCTACGGCGTCCCTCAGATGCGGGAGCGCATGATCCTGGTGGCCTATCGCCGTGAGCTCGGCATAGAACCGAGTTTCCCGCGCCCGACCCGTTTCCTGCAATTGCCAAGAGGTTACGCCTCAAGCCGCAGGGTTGCGCTCAAGCTGTTGAAAGGGTTGCCGGGAGGCGACGTGAACTCCTACCACCCTCCCGCGATGCCCTCTCCGGAACTGCCCCCG
This sequence comes from Phenylobacterium sp. LH3H17, assembly GCF_024298925.1. Classification (NCBI taxonomy): domain Bacteria; kingdom Pseudomonadati; phylum Pseudomonadota; class Alphaproteobacteria; order Caulobacterales; family Caulobacteraceae; genus Phenylobacterium; species Phenylobacterium sp. LH3H17. The sequence continues at coordinate 1,048,952 of NZ_CP101283.1, forward strand.
GCCGTCACCGCGCGTGAGGCATTGAGCGACCTCCCTGTGCTGACTGCCCACCTCGATGGAGGATCGAGACGGGGGCGTCGGGCGCTCGAGACGGCGATTGGCTACGGGACGCCAATGGTGCCCGAAGGTAGCTATGCGGATTTCATGCGGCACTGGTCGGGACCGGCGACCGCCGAAGGTGTGACCGGGCATGTGATCCGCCACCTTCCCAGGGACTGGCGCATCTTCGCCCGGCTTGCACCAGGAGATGAGTATCCTGAGGCGCACGCCGCGGCATGCGTGCTATTTGGCGAGGAGCTCGAGCGGCTTGCGGCCGTAAACGCGGCACCCGAGTCCGGGAGCGAGGCCCACGACGCGCTTCGTGCGGCGTTCGTGCCGCCGTACGACGTCGGCAAGTTTCCTAACAAGTGGCGCAAGATGGAGCCTGACCTGCCTGCAAGGACGCTGATGGCCCACCTCGGTAAGGACAGCTACAGCCATATCCACTATGACAGCACGCAGGCGAGGACGATCTCGGTCCGCGAAGCGGCGCGCCTGCAGTCCTTCCCAGACTCCTTCACCTTCTCGGGCGCGATGAACGCGGCGTTCCGACAGATCGGCAACGCAGTCCCACCCCTGTTGGCTAAGGCGGTGGCGGATGAGATGTCGCGAAATCTTGCCGCCCTCGGTACAACCATCCCGACGGCCGCGGCATCACGATGAGGCAGGCCTTAGTGGATCATCTCACGCCTGCACAACGCAGTGCGCATATGGGTCGTATCCGTCGTGCGGACACGAAGCCGGAATGGATCGTCAGGAGGATGCTCCATGCCCTGGGGTATCGATTCCGACTTCAGTGGGCGGCAGCACCAGGCCGACCGGATGTGGCATTTCCGGGCCGCCGGAAGATAATATTCGTGCACGGTTGCTTCTGGCATCAACACGCCGGCTGCAGGAACGCTACGATGCCCCGGACGCGAACCGAATTCTGGCAGGAAAAGTTCGCGAGAAACCGTGAACGAGATATGCGAGACCTTGTGCGGGCCGAGGCGGGAGGATGGACCGTCCTTGTCGTCTGGGAATGCGAGACAAAGGCGAAGGCTGGCCTCGAGGCACGGCTGGTCGAATTCCTGGGCCCGACAATCGCTCCATGAGCGAGCCCCGTCGGTCCTAGCGATCGGCGTGCCGAGCTTCAGGATCGAACTTGTGCGTCCTGAGTTCCAACTGGCTGACTCCCAGGGGGCGTGACGTATGGCGCTCATAATGCCGTCAGCGGCAGCGACAGCCGCCGCCATGACACGGCTCGCTATGGGGAATGCGGCATTGGTCATTCTGCGGATTTCCGACACGGGCAAGGCAAGTGTTTGCGCATGGCGCTTCGAGCGTCTGCTGCGCGCCGACCTCTCAAGCGATAACTATCTGAAAGTCAGGCGTTTTAGTGCGCGTGGCGTCGGCAGGTTTGTCCTGGGACAAACCTGATGCGGAGATTAGGGGGCGTATTCTCCGCAATTTTGCGGAGAATACGATTGCATTTGCGGTGATTGCCGATCATATTCGCCGCAAATGGTGCGGTGATTATGGCCTATATCTACGAAGACACGGGCTGGCCGGACCTTGTCTGGGACGAGAGCGGCCTGCAGGCGGCCTTGAGCGAGGTGCGGCACCGTCAGGGCCGGCTCTTGGGCCGCATGGAAGCCATGGGCTTTCCGCTCCGGGCGGACGCCGTCCTCCAGACTCTGACGCAGGACGTCCTGAAATCGAGCGAGATCGAGGGGGAGATCCTCGACAAGGATTTGGTCCGCTCATCCGTTGCTCGACGGCTGGGCATGGACATCGGCGCCCTGACCCCCGTCGACCGTCAGGTCGAGGGGGTCGTGGAGATGATGCTCGATGCGACCCAGAGGTTCGACCAGCCGCTCACTGAGACGCGGCTGTTCGCCTGGCATGCGGCGCTCTTTCCGACGGGGTGGAGCGGATTGCAGAAGATCACTGTCGGGGCATGGCGCGAAGATCGTGACGGACCCATGCAGGTCGTCTCCGGCGGGCCGGGCCGCGAGCACGTTCACTTCCAGGCGCCGCGGGCGGAACACTTGCCGGGGGAAATGGCGAGGTTCCTGACCTGGTTCAACGAGGAGGCCGCCATCGATCCGGTCCTTAAGGCCGCGGTCGCTCACTTCTGGTTCATCACCATTCACCCGTTCGAGGATGGCAATGGACGGATCGCGCGGGCCATAGCTGACCTCGCCCTGGCGCGCGCCGATGACAGCCCGCAACGCTTCTACAGCATGTCCGCACAAATCCGGGTCGAGCGGACCGCCTACTATGACGTGCTCGAGACCACTCAAAAAGGCGGCCTGGACATAACCGGGTGGCTGCAGTGGTTCCTGTCGTGCCTTGGCAAGGCGATCGACGGCGCCGGGGGCGTGCTTGGCGCCGTCCTCGACAAGGCGGCGTTCTGGCTGACCTACACCGACGTGAATTTCAACGAACGGCAGAGACGCATGGTCGAACGCCTGCTGGGAGGGTTCGAAGGGAAGCTGACCACGTCGAAGTGGGCGGTCCTGGCCAAGTGTTCTCAGGATACCGCCTTGCGAGACATTGACGGTCTTGTGCGGGCGGGGGTGCTCACAAAGGAATCCGCCGGCGGCAGAAGTACGAGCTACGCGCTGGCGCCGTGGAAGCGGTGAACCTCAGGCCGGCCCCCTGGCGCAGTCGTTCCGCTCCTCCATTCAAACAGATGTTTGGCCTCCACGTCCGACGCGTTATGTAGGCCGGGAAGCGCGCGTTCAGCCTGCGGAGTGACCGGGCAGCGCAACTGCCGTGCTGCAGGGAGAGGCCCATGAGCTTTTCGACGGAACTGAGCCTCGCTGGTCCCCTTCGGCGACCACGCCAGATGCTCGGCGACCAGACCTACGGCGGGCATAGCTCGATCCATGACGACGCCATGGCCGAGAAGCTGGGGTTCCGCGCCGGGCCCATCGAGGGGCCCACGCATTTCAGCCAGTTCCAGCCGCTGCTCGCCAGGATCTGGGGGCAGGCCTGGTTCGAGCGCGGCTGCCTGTCGGCCCACTTCCTCAACATGGTGGTCGAGGGCGAAGAGGTCCGCGCCTTCGCCGAGATCCCGCCCGATGGGGCCACCTCCACCCGGGTATGGGCCGAGAAGGCGGACGGCACGCCCGTCCTGGAGGCGAGCGCCAGCCTCGGCGCCACCGGCGGCCCGACCCTCCTCGACACCCGGATGGCGGCCCTGCGTCCACCGGGCCGCCTGCTGATCCTGGAAGACCTGAAGGTCGGAATGACCGGCGCGCGCGAGGAACGGGTGCGCATGGACGCCGACCAGAGCATGGGCGCCCTCTATCCCTTCAGCCTCAACCAAAAGCTGAAGGTGATCACCGAGGCATCGCCTTGGTATTCTGAAGCGGCGGCCTCGCCCTGGGGCCGGGCGATCATCCCGTTCGAAATGCTGAGCGTGCTCTTCGAATACTCCAGCCGTGAGGCGGCCTTCCCGGTGAAGGGGCCAGCGGTGGGCCTCTTCGCCGACCAGGAGATCCGCCTGATCGAGGGGCCGCTGTTCGTGGGCGAGGACTATGTCCTGCGCCGCGAGGTCGTCGCCTTGGCTGAGAGCAAGCGCACGGAGTCCTACTGGGTGCGAACCCGGGTCTTCGACTCAAGCGGCGGGAAGCAGGTGGCCGAGATGCTGCTGAACCACGCCACGCTGAAAAACTCGTTCGCCGGCTACGCCGAAGCGAACTGAACCAGGATCAAGAAGGGCGTCGCCGATGCAGGTGAAGGACAAGGTCGTCGTGGTGACCGGCGGGGCCGACGGGATCGGGGCGGCGCTCTGCCGCCGCTTCGCCCGGGAGGGCGCGCGAGCTGTGATCGTGGCCGATCGCAACGGCGAGGGGGCCGCCGCCGTCGCCGCGGAGATCGGCGGCGAGGCCGTCACCCTGGACGTCAGCGACGGCCAGGCCATGGCGACGATGGTGGCCGGTGTCGAGGCGCGGCACGGCGGCATCGACCTGTTCTGTTCGAACGCAGGTGTCGGCGACGGCGACCCCGACCGGCGAAACGCGGCGTCGTCGCCCGATGCGGTCTGGCAGCGGGCCTGGGAGGTCAATGTCATGGCGCATGTGCATGCGGCGCGCGCGGTCATTCCCGGAATGCAGGCGCGAGGCGGCGGCTATCTGCTGAACACCATATCGGCGGCCGGGCTGCTCTCGCAGATCGGCGGGGCGGTCTACTCGACGACCAAGCACGCCGCGGTGGGCTTCGCCGAGTCGCTTGCGATCACCCACGGTGACCAGGGCGTCAGGGTCTCCGTCCTCTGCCCGCAGGGCGTCGACACCGCCATGCTGCGGCAGGGCGACGCCGCGTCGCAGCCGCAGAACCTGGACGGCGTCATGACCCCCGACGAAGTGGCCGAAAGCGTGGTCGAGGGGCTGGCGGCGGAGACCTTCCTGATCCTGCCCCACCCGATCGTACTGACCTACATGCAGCGCAAGGCCGGCGACTACGACCGCTGGCTGGGCGGGATGCGGCGGCTGCGCGGGAAGATGATGGACGCGGCCACCGGCTGAGGCCGGCGCCGCGGCGCCGTCCCTGAAGACACCCTTAAGGGACCGCGTCACGACCGGCGCAGGCCGACGCGCCGAGGACGGGTCCGGGGTGCGGGGCCTGTAGGCTCCGGCTCAGCGACGAGAGCGGTCCGCCGTGGGGCGGGCTCGATGGCCAGGGGCGGTACAGGCCCGCGATTGCTCGAGCTCGCCTTGCGGCCTCTCCCGGCTTGACCCCCTCGCAGGGTTGCGGGCTTGCGCCCCGTGCGTCCTCCGCAACGCCGGCCGGCGGCGTCTTTCCCCGGGCCTTGGGCCCTTCCTCGCGAGGCAAAGACACCTGGTCCGGCGTCCTTCGCTGCGCTTCGGGCTGAACGCTGCGGGGCCGAACGCCCCTGCGTCCTGGATCGCCGTCGAGGCCGCGGCTGGCGCGGTCGAGAAGCAACAGGAGACTTCCCCATGGCCACCATCGGCTCGTTCCACAAGCAGGACGACGGCTCCTATACGGGCGCCATCAAGACCCTCACCCTCAACGTCAAGGCCGCGGTGATCCGTCCCGCCGAGCGGGAGAGCGACAAGGCCCCGGACTTCCGCATCTTCCACGCCGCCGTCGAGTTCGGGGCGGCCTGGCGCAAGAAGAGCCGCGAGGATCGCGACTACCTTTCGGTCAAGCTCGACGACCCGAGCTTCCCGGCCCCGATCTACGCCTCCCTGGTCGAGGCCGAGGTGGGCTACAGCCTGATCTGGTCGCGACGCACCGGCGACTAGGCCCTTGGCCGGCGCCCCGCAGGGCGGGGCGCCGCTCCCTCCCGATCACAATCGAACCTGAGGAGGCCGCGCCCCGTGAGAATGACGCGGCCGATCTGGCGAGTTGGCTTCAGGTGCTCAAGGCGGACAGTCGGGCGGTCTTCAGCGCCGCGTCCCACGCTCAGAAGGCGGCCGACTACCTGACGGGTCTTCAGGCCGCGCCCGACTAGATTGGAGCCGGGGCTTCGAGCCCCGGACTCCCCAAGGACGCCCAGGGCTCGCGCGCGCGGGCACGCATCGACCCGCGCTTGCGTCGAGTGGGCTCGTCGGCTGGAGCCGTGCAACAGCCGTCGGCCGTCGCGCCCAGGCGCCCGCCCCCCGAGGAGAATCGACGGACACGACCACCTTGCCACCCAATGGCCCCCCGGCCGGCTCGATGGCCCCACCCGAGGAGATCGGGCGAATTCACCACCGCGGTCCCGGGAACGGCTTAATGTCGTCGTCCTGGTGCGGTAGATGTACGTCATGGTCGCACCCGAAGCCGCCGTTCCGCCCCGCCACTATCCCACGGCCGCCGCCAAGTGCGCCGACCTCGTCGTGCACGTCATGGGCCTGACGTTGGCGCTGGTGGGCGGGATCGTCCTGTTGGTGCTGGCGGTCCTGAACGGTGCGATCAGCCAGGTGGTCGGCGTCTCGATCTATGCCGCCGGCGTCGTCGCCATGCTGGCCTTCTCGACGGCCTACAACTTCGCCCATCCCCGCTATAGGCCGGCGCTGCGTCGTCTCGACCATGCGGGAATCTTCCTCATGATCGCCGGTTCCTACACGCCCTTCACCCTGCATCTGCCGGGGGCCTGGGGGCCTGGCATGACCATGGCGGTCTGGAGCGTCGCCGGGCTCGGCGCGTTCTGCAAGCTCATGCTCATCGGCATCGATCGAAGGCTCTGGGTCGGGGTCTATCTGGCGCTGGGCTGGCTGGTGGTGGTGGCGTTGGCGCCGCTGATCGAGACCATCGCCTGGTATGCCCTGGCGCTCCTGGTCACGGGCGGCCTGCTCTATTCGACGGGGGTCATCTTCTACCTGAACAAGAAGCTGAAGTTCGCGCGGGCGATCTGGCACGGCCACGTCGTCGCCGGCGCGGCGGCCCACTGGTGCGCCGTGCTGTTTGGCGTCGTGCTGGCGTCGAACGGCTAGCCCTCAACCCGCTGACGACGACCGCAGCCGGCAGTCGGGGCCCAGGCAGGGTTGACGGTCATTTCCATTGGAGGAAGGTGAGCGAGAAAGGCGGGACCATGCGTCAGCTGATCCATCTCTCCGCGGACGCACCGGCGTCGGAAATCGTCGCCGCGCTGGAGGCCGACGGGGCGCTCGTCCTCGACGAGGCTCTGGCGCACGAGACGGTCGACGCGCTGGTCGCCGAGCTGCGCCCCTATGTCGAGGCGACGGAGCCCGGGCGCGATGTGTTCTCCGGCGAGCACACGACGCGGACGGGCGCACTTGTGGCCCGCTCCCCGCTGACCCGCCCCCTGGTCATGGACCCGCGGATCCTGGCCCTGTGCGAGACGGTCCTGGGTCCCAATTGCCTTCGCTTCCAGCTTCACCTGACCCAGGTCATCCGGATCATGCCGGGCCAGGCGGCCCAGCCCATCCATCGTGACCGCTGGGCCTGGGGCCGCAGCCTCGACAGGCTCGAGCCGCAGCTCAACACCATCTGGGCCCTGACCGATTTCACCGCCGAGAACGGCGCGACCCAGGTGGCGCCCGGGTCCATCGGATGGCCCGACGACCGACGGCCGACCGAGGCGGAGCTGACGCGCGCCGAGATGAAGGCCGGCTCGGTCCTCGTCTACACGGGCTCGGTCTTCCACGGCGGCGGCGCCAATCTAAGCGCCCAGGACCGATGGGGCCTCAACATCACCTATGCCCTGGGTTGGTTGCGGCAGGAGGAGAACCAGTACCTCTCCTGTCCACCCGAGATCGCGCGCTCGCTCGATCCCGACCTGCAGGCTCTGCTGGGCTACGCCATGGGCAGCTACGCCCTCGGCTATTTCACCCCGCCGCTTCCCCCCGGCGAAGGACCCGAGGTCGCGCCCCCTGAACTGGCGCTGCGCGACGGCGTCCATGCCGGGTCCAGCCTTGGTGGTCACGACCTCTACGAGGCGAGCATCGCCCAGGCGCGCGGCGCCGGGCGCAAGACACCCTGACATGGTCGCCTATCACATCCGAACATCCGTTCTCGACGATCCCCGTCGGGTCCGTGCCCGGCCCTGAAGACCACCGAGGAAGCCGAGGCTGCCGTTGAACACCGCAGGGTCTGCGGTCGTCTTGCGTCGGAGCCGGAAGACGGGTCGGTCGAGCTTCAGGCGGTGACGACCACGACCATGCAGAAGACGTGGGTCTGACAGGGCCGACGCGGCGGCCCGTAAGATTAAGTTCGCCGCGCCCTAGGGTCTGCCCGCCTCGCGCGCGTCTCTATCCATGTCGGACTGAGCTCGTCACGAGAGCCGGGGAAAGCATGCCGGCTGCGCCCGTGTTCGAGGGGTCCATGCCATCAATCCGTCCTGACCGCCCGAGTCTCTTGGCGGCCGCTCGCGCCGGTATGTCGACGTGCCTGGGCGGCGTTGAGCGCGACGCCCTGGACCGCTACCTGCAGTCGCTGGCCCGCGGAGAGAATGAGGTTCCGAAGCGGGGCCGAGGCTTCGACTGGAGCCGGATCGCGCGGGAGGCAGGCGTGGAGGCCGCCTCCCTTGGGCCGGCGCGGCTACATCTGCTTCCGGTGCTCCGGGCCTGCGCGCCGCCCGCCCGGCCTCGGGGCGCGACGCGAACAGGCCGGCCACGTGGACGACCGGGCCGGCGACCGGAGCCCGTGACACCCTACCCCGAAGCGAGCCCCGAACCGTGGGAGGACCCTCCTGGCTTCAAAGCGGCGCTGGACCTGCACATGCGCCGGCATGGCGACAGCGTCTACCGGCTGCATCGAGCGTTGCTGGCGCGAGGCGGCAGGATCTCCTCCTCGACCCTCGCCGTCTGGCGCCGCGGCGGAAAGGCCCCCCAGAGCGTCGAAAGCCTGAAGATCTTCACGCTGATCGAGGCGCGCTACGCCCTTCCGGAAGGCTACTTCCTGTCCAAGCAGCAGCGCCGTCCCAAGGCCGTCCGGCGTCGCGCGATCAAGGGGGTGACGCCGCCCGAGATGCGCCGGCTGACCTGGCACCTGCCGGACGACTTCGAGGCGCGACCGCTGGCGCAGCAGCAGGAGATCCTGGCCTGGGTGCGGGAGGTGATCGTCAGGGGTTCGACCGATTACAGGCGGTTCCAGGCTGCAGCGGTCCAGCGGCGCTATGGGCTCCAGTTCGCGGCCTCCGGGTCGAGGTCAAGGAAGAGCCGTGGGGGCGTGGCGCCGGCGTCCAGCGCGGACATCGCCACCCACGGCCTGTCGGCGCCGCTCGCGCTGCGCCGCGAGATGGCGGCCTTGGTGTCGTTCAAGACGGACGTGCTCACCGCGCCGGGGCTCCAGCGCAACGGGGTCTGGAGCGAGGTGACGGCCGATCAGCGGACCGAGCATCTCAGCCTGCTGTTCGGCGCCCTGGCGGCCGATCCGGAAGGGCCTGTCGCGGGCCGCGGCGCGCCGCTCGAAAGCCTCAGCTTCGCCATGCTGGTCTTTCCCGCGGTCTGGGACTGGTATGTGCGCTGGCGCGAAAGCCGGCGAGGCTTCTACACCCAGTGGGAGGTCGACCTGCTCATCCTGGGCTCGGCCTTCACGCGCGAAGGCACGGGCTGGATCCGGCAAAACCCGGCGCTCGCCGACCGACTCCAGCCGATCGAAGGCTTGATCTCGCCAGGCGACATCGCCGCGGCGCGGCGGGACTGGCCCGCGGCCTGCGAGGGGATGCGGCTGCACGCCCTCGCGCGCACCAAGGAGATCGCGCGGGTGGCGCGTGTGCATCGCGATCCCTTCGAGCCCATCCTGCCGATCCTGGAGGCCGACAACCCGCTTGCGGAGTATCGCAAGATCACCGACGAGATCGCCCGGCGCATGCCCGACGAGCGGCGCTATCCCAAGGCCGCCGCCGAAGCGGTCCGGGCCTTCCTGATGCTCCGGCTCGGGCTGCACACAGGCCTGCGTCAGCGCAATCTTCGCGAACTCATGCTGTGCGGCCGAGGTGCGATCCCGAGGAACGAGCGATGGCTTGAAGTTCATCGCCGGGGCGAGCTGCGGTGGAGCGAACGCGCCGGCGGCTGGGAGGTCTACATACCGTCGCTAGCGTTCAAGAACGCGACATCGTCCTTCTTCGGTGCGCGGCCGTTCCGCCTGCTGTTGCCGGACCTGGCCGACCTGAACCTCCACATCGAAGCCTATGTCGCCCGGCATCGGCGGATACTGCTCGGTGGATTTCAGGATCCCGGCACGTTCTTCGTGAAGTCCGCCAAGGTGAACAGCCGCAGCGCCGCCTACGACCAGACGAGCTTCTACGAGGCGTGGCGGCTGGCCATCCAGAGATACGGGATCTTCAATCCCTATACCGGGCGGGGCGCTGTCGCGGGGCTGCTGCCGCACGGACCTCACAATGTGCGCGATGTGCTGGCGACCCATATCCTCAAGCAGACCGGGTCCTATGAGCAGGCCAGCTACGCCATCCAGGACACGCCGGACATGGTGGCCAAGCACTACGGCCGCTTCCTGCCGCAGGACAAGGCCCAGCTCGCCGCCCAGATCCTCAACAAGGCCTGGGTGTAGCCGTCGCCGGTCCGGCGGGCCGTGTCGCGATCGGTGCATAGGACGAGAACCGGCCAGGTCTGTATTCAGGTTTGTTCGATCATGTTCGATGTTGATCGATATGAACTGAGAATAGGGAAAACAAACGTAGATCGGTAAGGGCAAGATAAAAGGAGGTTTTTCCGGTCCTCATTTGTTGTACTCTATCCATCACTTACGGTGTCGAGGCTCGCTTCCGCCGACTTGCAGTGAGTTGAGCCTGATTTGACGCCCCGACCGGCAACGGAGGTTGGTGTCATGATGGTTCGAGACAGCATCGAAGCCCGCCTTGAGGCAGGCGAGCCGGGCAGGGCGGCAGGCTCTCTCCCGCGCGGTTTGAAGTCCGATCCGACGGTGGTGCGCACGGCCCTGTTCCGCAGGTTGGCGGCGTCACGCGCCTTCGCCTTCGGAGATCGGGCAGGGGTGCTCTCCGCGGCCCAGCGACGGTCGGGCCGCGCCTTCCGCCTGGATGTCCGCCAGCGGGTGGTGGTCAAGGCGATGGTGTCGCGGCATGTCGGAACGGGCGCGGCGCGAGGCGCGGCACTGGCGCGGCACGTGTCCTATCTCGGACGGAGCGGAGCCGGGGCGGAGGGCGCGAAGGCGGAGTTCTTCGACCGGTCAGGGGAGGGCGTGGAGGCCGGCGAGATCGCGCGGGCGTGGGCGAGCGATCGCCACCACTTCCGGTTCATCGTCTCCCCCGAACATGGCGACCGGATCACCGATTTGCGGGGCTATGTGCGCGAGGTCATGGGACAGGTGTCGGCCGACCTTGGCGAATCCAACCTGACCTGGGTGGCGACCTGCCACTTCGACACCGACCAGCCCCACGCCCACGTCCTGGTCCGGGGCAAGCGCGAGGACGGGCGAGACCTGGTCATCCCGCGCCACTACATCGGCTATGGCTTCCGGGGACGCGCCCAGGAGGCGGCCCAGGCTCGACTGGGTGACCTTTCGCGCCTGGAGGCGGAGCGACGGGTCTGGCGCGATACGGAGGCCGGCCGTTTCACGCCGCTGGACCGGAGGCTTCTGGAGGGCGTCCGGGCCGACGGCCTCGTGCCGGACGGCGTTGGGCGCAGCGACGCCTGGCACGCCCTGTCCCGCGGTCGGCTCCGACACCTTGAGCGGCTCGGCCTGGCCCACCGCGTCGGCCGGGCCTACCGGCTCGACCCGGATCTTGAGCCGACCTTGCGCCAGCTCCAGGTCCGCAAGGATATCATCCGCACCCTCAACCAGCGTCGGCTCGAGGGGGCGAGGGATGTTCGGGTCTTCGCCGGGGAACGTCTGCGGGGAAAGGTCGTGCAGCGCGGTGCGCACGACGAGATCGGCGCATCACCCTTTGTGGTGGTGCGCGACTCCGCTGGCGTCGATCACTATGCGCGCCTGAAACCGGGGGAAATATCGCCGGAGCTCGGCTCATCGCTGACGCTGATTGGCGGTCAAAACGGCATTCTGTCGATCACGACGCGGTCGACAGGGCTCGACCAAGCACTTTGAAAACCATGGAAAAACGCTGCATCGCGGGGACCCTTCCGACCCCCTCTGTGACCTATTTGCTCCCTATTTCGGATTTTCGAGCCACTACACACAATAAGAACACGAAAATATCCTGGAAAATCAATGGCTTCGATGGCGGCCCGGAAGGGACTCGAACCCCTGACCTTCGCTTTAGGAAAGCGCTGCTCTATCCGGCTGAGCTACCGGGCCTTGCCGATCGTACCGGCGGATTGGTGATTTCCGCGGGGCCGCGACGATCTGGCAGACCGATGCCACGTTCGCCGCCCGGCGCCAAGCCAGCCATCTCGGGCGGGATGAAACTCCGGATTGCGCGCCGGCACGACCTAGGCGATGGATAGAGGTCGGTCGAACCGGTAGGGAGCTACACAGTGCAGGGTGAGAAGCCAGTGGTGCCGGGATGGGTGATCGCGATCGTGATCGCGCTCATGTCCGGCGGAGTCAGCGCTCTGGCGGTCTGGCTCCTGAGCGTGAGAGCCACCAAGGGCTAGGCGCCCGGCCGGCCGCGGTCCTTTACGCGGCGGAAAACATTGGCGGTTAGGCTGTCGCCATGACCGATCCCATCGTCCGCACCGAGCGACGATCGCTGGTCAGGCAGCGAACCCTCCTGCGTGGCCGGATCTGCTACGGCCTGAGCCATGTCATGTCGGTCGATTGCGGCATCCGGAACCTGACCACCCGGGGCGCCATGCTCCGCGTGCCCGCCGACCAGCCGCTGCCGCCGAACTTCGCCCTGCTGCACGTGAGCGACGCCGTCGCCTTCGACGCGCGCCTGACCTGGCGGCGCGGCGAGATGCTGGGTGTGCGGTTCGAGGGCAGCCACGACCTGCGCGGGCCGGTGGACGGGGAGTTCCGGGCCCTGCGTGCGATCTGGGCGGCTCTGGCCTCGGCCTGAGCCCTATTTGGCGGTCTGCAAGGCGTCCCAGGTCTGGCGTATTTGGGCCAGACTATCCAAGCTGGAGGTGGCGACGTCGTGGCGGCCGTCGAAGGCCACGCCGCTGAGGTCGCCGCGGCGCCAGCGCAGCCGGGCCTCGTAGACGATCCCGCCGTCGAGCTGCAGCAGCATGAAGCGGCCGGGCAGGGGATAGATCTGGGCGATCTTCAAACGCGCCCCGCCCTGGCTCACATCGACGATGTGGCAGTCGGCCCACAGGCCGTTGTTCGTCCCATAGAAGGCGCGCGCGCGGAAGTTGGCGGCGACGCGCGGGTGGGCTCTGCGTTCACTGTAGTCGGGGGCGTGGGTCACGAAGCTTGACTACACCGGAACGGTTTAGGCCCCCTTAAGTCGGCGTGCGCGTATTGCCGCAGGCCGAACCTCGCCAATCGGCGGGGGATCGGCCTATCTTCCGCTCCGCGTGGCCGGGGTCGACCGGCGGAGGGGGGCGCATGGCGATCTTGCGATTTTTCCGGCTGCTCTATGTCCAGGTGCTGGTCGGCATTGCGCTCGGCGTCGCCGTGGGAGCCCTTTGGCCCGATGTGGGTGTGGCGCTGAAGCCGCTGGGCGACAGCTTCATCAAGCTGATCAAGATGGCCGTGGCGCCGGTGATCTTCTGCACCATCGTCTCCGGTATTGCCCGCATGGGCGACATGAAGGCCTTCGGCCGGCTGGGGGCCAAGACCCTGATCTATTTCGAGGTGGTCTCGACCTTCGCCCTGGTCCTAGGGCTGGTGGTGGGCAACCTCGTCAAGCCGGGCGCGGGCTTCAACATCGATCCCGCGACCCTCGATCCGTCGGTGGCCGCCGGCTATGTCGAGAAAGCGGCCCATGGCCAGGGCCTTCCCGACTACGTGCTGTCGCTGATCCCCGACGCCTTCTTCGCCGCCTTCGCCAGCGGGAACCTGTTGCAGGTGCTGGTGATCGCGGTCCTGACCGGCTTCGCCTGTTCGCGGCTGGGGGCGTTCGGCGACAAGGTGGCCGGCGTCCTGGAAGACGTCTCCAAGGTGTTCTTCTCGCTGATCCAGGTGGTGGTTCGGCTGGCCCCCATCGGCGCCTTCGGGGCCATGGGCTTCACCATCGGCAAGTACGGCCTGGCGGCGCTGGTGAAGCTGGGGGCGCTGGTGGCGACCTTCTACGGCACCTCCCTGCTGTTCGTGCTGGTCATCCTGGGTCTGGTGGCGCTCGCCAGCGGGTTCTCGATCCTGAAGTTCCTGGCCTATATCCGCGAGGAACTGCTGATCGTGCTCGGCACCTCGTCGTCGGAATCGGTCCTGCCGCAGATGATCGACAAGATGCAGCGCCTTGGCGCGGGCAAGACCACGGTCGGCCTGGTCATCCCCACGGGCTATTCGTTCAATCTCGACGGCACCAACATCTACATGACCCTGGCCACCCTGTTCCTGGCCCAGGCGACCAATATCGATCTGTCGCTGACCCAGGAGCTGAGCCTGCTGGGCGTGGCGATGCTGACCTCGAAGGGCGCCAGCGGCGTCACCGGGGCGGGCTTCATCACCCTGGCCGCCACCCTGGCGGTGGTGCCCGACATTCCAATCGCGGCCCTGGCCCTGCTGGTTGGGGTCGACCGGTTCATGAGCGAGTGCCGGGCCTTGACCAACCTGGTCGGCAACGGGATCGCCACCCTGGTGATCGCGCGCTGGGAGGGCGACCTGGACCGCGAGACCCTGACCCGGGAACTGGCGCGGGGGCCCGGCGCCGCGCACGCGCCGCCGCCGGTGGTCACGGCCGCGGCCGACTAGGTCCGCGCGTCAACCATTGGGAAAGCCGATCAACCTCAGATTGACTTGCGTCGCGGGAATTGACTGAGGCAAGGTCGACTCAACCCACGCGTAAGCAAGGAGGGTCGGTCATGGTGCGGGCGGCGGTTCTTCGGGAACGCGGCGATGCGACACCCGACCCGCTGCTGACCCCGGTCGAGACCATCGAGGACCTGTCCTCGGCGAGAACCGTCGACCAGGTGAAGGCTTCGACGAGGCGCCGTTAATCCTTAAGCCAGTCGACCACCGTAAGCTGATCCCCGTGATGAGGCCTTCGGCGCCGCCGCCTGAGGCTCCAGCGACGGGCGGAGTGGTTTCCAGTGCAGCGTCGAGCGCCAATCTACGCGTCGTCGGCAGGGGGCGTCCTCGTGGCGCGCCGGACCCTGCTGGCGGGCCTGGCCGGCCTGGCGGCGACGCCCGCCTTCGCCGCGATCCCCGGCCAATCCTGGCTGGACTATGAGGCCCGTCTGCGCGCTCGACTGGCCGATGCCGCCGCCTTCGATCCCGTCGTCGAGCGCGAGATTCTGCGCCTGACCAACGCCGCCCGCGCCGAGCGCGGGGCCCCGCCCTGCGCCTGGAGCGACGAACTGGCCCTGGCCGCCCGCGCCCATGCCGGCGACCTCGCCGCCCGAGCCTATGTGGAACACGTGACCCCGGAGGGCTTCGATCCCAGCCACCGGGTCAGCATCCTGGCGCGCCGGATGATCGGCTCGGCCAGCGAGAACATCGCCTACCGCCGCGCGGGCGACCCGACCACCGCCGCCGAGCTGATGGCCATCTGGCGCACGAGCCCGCCCCACTGGGGCAACCTGCTGCGGCCGACCCAAGCCCGCGTCGGGATCGGGGTGGCGGTTCGCGGCGACCGCACCTATGCCGTGGGGCTGTATTCCCGCCCGGATGGGGAGCTGGGCGCGCCGGTGCCCTTCCGCCTGGGCCGCGAGGACGACCTGGCAGGCGCGGTCTCGCAAGCCAGTCCCCACATCGACGGCTTCGCGGTCAGCAATCCGGTGGACACGGTCACCGTTCCGAAGATGGCCGAGGGCGCCGCGCCGGTTCTGGCGCCCGGCGTCTACCAGTTACGGCCGCAGCGCCGCGTCGACGCCCGCCGCTACCAGGTGCTGTGGGGCCCGATCTTCGTCCGGGTCTGAGTCAGTCGAGCAAGGCGTCGAACTGCGCGCGGATGGGCGGCCAGGCCGCCGCCGTGGGATCGATCAGCTCGAAATGGCCCGAGGCCGGAAGGTCGATCACCGTCGTTGGGTCGCCGCCCTTCGCCGCCGCCGCGCCGTAGGCCTGGCCGAAACGGCTGGGCACGATGGGATCCAGGTCGCCGGAGACGATCACCTGGCGCGCACCGATAGGCAGCAGGCGGGGCGGCGAGGTGTCGGCATAGACGTCGCCGGCGCGCGTCGGGGCGCCGACCAGGGCGTCGATGGTGCCAGGGCCGCCGCAGGCGTCGGGGCCGTCGGCGTGATAGGCCTCCAGGTCGATGATCCCGGCCAGAGACACGACGCCGCGCAGCTTGAGGGGTTCGGCGGCATGTAGCGGGCTGGTCCTGGCCAGGCGCGGCCGTGCGAGCGCCCAGACCGCCAGGTGGCCGCCTGCCGAGTGGCCGGACACCACCACCCGATCGAGGTCGAGGTGATGCGGCACGGCCAGGGTCTTCAGGTGGTCGAGCCCCTGCGCCACGTCCTGGAAGGTGCCGGGATAGCCGCCGCCGGCGTGGCCGATCCGCCGGTACTCGATGTTCCAGACCGCCTTGCCCGCGGCGCGCAGGTCGGCTGCGGCATAGTCCATCAATTCCAGCCCCGGCAGGTCGGCGCGCCAGCAGCCGCCGTGGATCAGTACGACCACCGGATGCGGACCCTCGCCCTGGGGCAGCCACAGCTCGCCGAACTGCAGCGGATCGCGCCCGTAGGTGAATCGCAGGTCGGCCTGTGCACGTGCGCGGGCAAGCAGGTCCAGATAGCCGATCGGAGCGGTCACGCCTCCGCTCATGGATTGCCCGCCAGCCCGGCGGCCACCTTGGCGACCATGGGCCATAGCCAGATCGAGGCGGGGTCGGTGTGGGCGGTGAGAGGGTGGGACATATATTCCTCGAAGCTTCCCCATCGGTTGGCGGGGCGAGGACCTCCAGGCCCAGCGCCTACGCCAGCATGACGATCTGGCGGCGCGGCACGACCGCGATCAAGTCGGAAAGCGAGACCATGTGCAGGGCCTGCAGGTAGCAGGGCGCGGCGGGGACCGCGGGGGCCATCGCCAACGCCGTCTTCCACGCCATCCGCGTGCGGATCCGGAGCTTGCCGATCCAAATCGAAAATCATTTCGTTCAAGCTTGAACGAAAACGCCCGGCGCAGGCGCCGGGCGTGGTCGGAAGCTGAGATAGGGGCTGTCGCGCTTAGGCGGCGACGGCCTTGATCAGGCTCTTGTTCAGGATGCCGATAGCCGCGTCGCGGTCGATGCGCTCGATGGCGGCGACTTCACGGGCCATGCGGTCCAGGGCCGACTCATAGAGCTGGCGTTCGGAGTAGGATTGTTCCGGCTGGTTTTCCGCGCGGTGCAGGTCGCGGACCACCTCGGCGATGGAGATCAGGTCGCCGGAATTGATCTTGGCTTCGTATTCCTGGGCGCGGCGCGACCACATGGTGCGCTTCACGCGGGCGCGGCCCTTCAGGGTGGTCAGCGCCTGGTTGACCACATTGCCCTCGGCCAGCGAGCGCAGGCCGGCGGTGCGGGCCTTGGCCGTGGGAACTCGGAGGGTCATCTTCTCATGGTCGAAGGTGATGACGTAGACTTCGAGCGAATAGCCGGCGACTTCCTGGGTTTCGATCCCCTGTACCTGACCCACCCCGTGAGCCGGATAGACGACATGATCGCCGATGGAGAATTCCAGACCGCTCTTGCTCATTCGCTCAAGTCCTTTCGACTTGGCCGAACCCGTTAAGAGATCTTAACCATTACGCCACAGGACAAAGGACACCCTCCGCGAAAACCGCGCGGCGCCTTACCCCTGTGGAAACGGATTCGACCTCTAAGACACCCTTCGCCTGTGCAAGGCGTACGTCGGCCGGGACGGCTCTTCTGCAGAAACGACGCAGCGCGCGTAAGCGCTCTCGCCACGTCATCTGTGACGTTAGCATAAAATTCAGCCGATTGAAAGGCTTGGCGCCCTGATTCCAGGCTGGATCAGGCGAGATCAGGAACCGCGGCCCGGCTTTTCGCTAAAATACTTCTCGAATTTGCCGGTTTCGCGCTCGAAAGCCTCCGCGTCCGCCGGGGGCGTTCCCTTCACCGTGATGTTCGGCCAGACCTTGGCGTATTCGGTGTTGATCCGCAGCCATTTGGAGTCCGGCTCGTCTTCGGTGTCGGGCTTGATGGCGTCCACGGGGCACTCCGGCTCGCAGACTCCGCAGTCGATGCATTCGTCCGGATTGATCGCCAGGAAGTTCTCGCCCTCGTAGAAGCAGTCCACCGGACAGACCTCGACGCAGTCCATGAACTTACATTTGATACAGGCGTCGGTGACGATGTAGGTCATCGCGGAAATTGAAGCTCCGGCCGCTCACTTGGGCGGCGGTTTTTCCGGCTCCGGCCCCACATTGTCAATGGCGAGCGCTCACAGGATATCTGCAAGGCCCGATAGCGGCCGCTCAGCTTGCCGGCGTGAGGCGCAGAACCCGCTCCGTCGCGGCCTCCACCTCCGGGCGCGAATAGCTTAGCGGCACGTACTGCCCCGTGACCCAGCGCGGGAAGAGATCGTCGAAATGCGGGCTCCGGGGATCGCCGGACTGGCCGGGCGTATTGATCGCCATGCTGTTGTCCCAGGCGCCGACGTCCAGCACCATCCGGAACGAGGCTCCGGAGACGACCCGGTAGTCGTCCGCGCGCCAGGAGGCGGCCAGGGGTGACAGGCTGGTCCCGGCCATGGGCGAGGGCCCGACGGTCAGGTCCGCGCGCTGGGCGGGGGTCGCGAGCGGCGTCAGAGCGTGTTCGAAGCGGGCGTGGTGCAGCCTGCCCCAGGCCCAGGCCTTCGGATCCGGACCCAGCTTACCGGCCACCTCGTCATAGGCCGCGAGCAGGCTCTCGCGCAGGGCGGAGTCGCGGGCGCCGGCGTCCAGGCTGGCGTCGGGATGCTCCAGCAGATCCATCACCGCGGCGATGTCGCCGTTACCCACGATTGCGCGGGCGGCCTGCGGCGTTGCGCGGGCCACCACAGCCTTGCCGAGGTGCTTGGCGATCCAGACCTCGTAGAGGGCGGCGCCCGCGCTGTCGGCGGCGGTGCGATGGTCCCAGCCGCGCAGCAGGTCGAGCGCGGCGGTCAGCTTCGGGTCGTCGGACTTCAACGGCGCCAGGACGGCCAGCATCCGCCGCGAGGTGATGTCGTAGGGATCGGTCTGCAGGGCCATGGCGTCAGCCAGGGTGAGCTTCGGCTTGGCGGCCAGCACCTCGGCGATCCGCGCCATGCGCGCCCCGTTGGTCCATTCGAACCCGACCTTGCGTTCGGCGTAGGGATAGCCGTCGGGCAGGTTCAGCTGGTTGGCCGAGGCGAACCAGCCCGATGGCGGATTGTGGGCGCTGGGCAGCTCTTCGATCGAGAGGAAGCCCTTCCACTCGTAGCGCCCATCGCCCGGGACCGGCAGCAGGCCGTCCCAACCCGGCCGCTGCGGGACCTTGCCCGCAGCCACCCAGCCGATTTCGCCCTTGGTGTCGGCGTAGACCTGGTTCTCGGAGGGCGCCCCCCAGTTGGCCAGCGAGGCCTTGAACCCGTCCCAGGTCTTGGCGGTCATGTAGCCCATCGAGCCGAAATAGGCCGAGGTCCCGGTCTCGCTCCAGACGCTGCGCAGGGCGAAGGCGCGGCCCTTGGCGGGGTCCTCCTTCAGCACGGGTCCATGGCGGGTGAACTTCAGCGTGACCTTGCGCGGCTGGGCCTCGCCCTTGACCGCGATCTCCTCGACCACGGTGCGCATCGGCTCCCAACCGTTCCCGTAGCGATAGGTGTCGCCGCGGGTCTCGTAGACATAGAGGTCTTCCTGGTCGGCCGGGAAGATGGTCAGGCCGAAGGCGATGGTCCCGTTGTGGCCGATGGAGACACCGGGCAGGGCGGGCTCTCCTGCCCCGATCACCGAAAAGCCGGGCGCCTCCAGGTGGACGATGTAGCGCAGAGATGGCGCGCCGTGCTCTCGGTGCGGATCATTGGCCAGGATCGGCCGGCCGGTGGCGGTGCGAGAGCCGGAGATCGTCCAGTTGTTGGAGCCGACCGCCTCGGGCGGGATCTCCAGCATGGCGGTCTTGGCCGCGGGGCCGGAGAACTTCACGCCGCTGGTCCCGAGCTGGTAGTCGTCCAGCACGTCGGCGGGGATGTCGCAGGGATCGAGGCCGTCGGGGACCTTGGTCTCCCATTTCGGCTCCAGGAGCTTGTAGAGCCGGGCCGCTTCCAGGCCGGCGGCGCAGGCGATGCGGGCCCGGCCGACCTCGTTGGGCAGGTTGCGGGTCAGGCCGTGGCTGCGGATGCGAACCACGTCCTCGGGCTTCCAGAGGTCGGGGGTGGAGCCGGCCATGGCGAACTCCATGGGCAGGGGCCGCTTGCCGGCCCGGATCTCCGCGACATAGGCGTTGAGCCCCGCCGTGAAGGCCTCGGTGTTGTCCCGGGCGCCGGGTCCATAGGCCGCCCACTCCGGAGCCATGTCGCCGCGATAGAGGAACAGCCGTGCGGCCCGATCCTGGGCCACGTAGGACGGTCCGAAATCCTTCGCCAGCAGCCCCAGGCCGCGCTTGCGCCACAGGTCCACCTGCCACAGCCGGTCGCGGGCGACATTGTAGCCCTGCAGGAAGAAGGCGTCGCGGACGCTGCCCGCATAGATGTGGCTGACGCCCCACCTGTCGATGCGGATCTCCGCCGGCTGGGCGAGGCCGGCCAGGGCGTGCGTCTCCGTCGGGGGCGCGGCCGCGGCGGTGGTGGCGACGAGGGCGGCGAAGGTGGCGGCGAGGATCGATTTCATCGGTCAGGCGTCTCCGGCCCGCGGAGGCCGGCCGAACTCGCGTTCCAGCAGCCGTGCGAAGTCGATGGTCATGCGGTCCTCGAGGTAGGGGCCGATGATCTGCACCCCGATCGGCAGGCCCGAGGCGCCGCGCCCCAAGGGCGCGGCTGTGGCCGGCAGGTGGCCGAGCGTCGCCATCCCGGCCCAGGCGAGCTGGTCGAAATAGGGCGTGGGCTTGCCGTTGATGGTCAGGGTGCGCTTGGCGGGATCGGCCTCCTCCACATGGGGAAAGGCCGTCGTGCCGAACACCGGGGCCAGCACGACATCAAAGGTCCTGAAGAGCTCGGCCCACTGGCGGCGGACGAAGGTCTGGGCGTCGAGCAGGTCCATCCAGGCGTGAGCGGAGACCACGTCCGGTCGCGGCGGGCCGCCGCGCGACATGGTGGCGCCGAGGATGCCCAGATAGACCTCGTGCGACTTGGCGAGGTCCGGGAGCAGGTCGCTGCCCGGCGCCACCTTCGCGCCCTGGCGGTCCAGATGGTCGGCCAGGTCGGCCAGCGCCTGTTTGATCTCCTTGTCGAGACCGGCCATCGGATGGCTGTCGAGGATCAGCACGCGGTAGTCAGCGAGTTCGGTGTGGCGAGGAACCGGCAGGTCGAGCAGGTAGCCCGTGGCCTCATCGCCCACTGGGCCGGCCAGGACGTCCAGGGCCAATTGCAGATCCTCGGCCGTGGTGGCGAGGGGGCCCAGCACCGCGATGGGCGTGTCGCCGCCGTCGAAGCCAGGTGGGGCGTGGCCGCGCTGAGGAATCAGGTTGTAGCTGGGCTTGTGCCCATAGACGCCGCAGAAGGCGGCCGGCACGCGGATCGAGCCGCCGATGTCGGAACCGAACTCCAGCGAGACCATGCCGGAGGCCAGGGCCGCGGCCGCGCCGCCGGACGAGCCGCCGGGCGAGCGGGTCAGGTCCCACGGGTTGCTGGTGCGGCCGTAGACCGGGTTGACGCTCTGCCAGTCGGCCAGGCTCACCGGGATGTTGGTCTTGCCGAGGATCACCGCGCCGGCGGTCTTCAGGCGCTGGACACCGACGGAGTCCACGGCGGCCTTGAAACCCTTGGCCTCCTCAAAGCCCCAGGTGGTCGCCAGCCCGGCGACATTGTGGGATTCCTTGACTGTCATGGGCAGTCCCAGCAGCGGGCGGCGTTCACCTCGCGCCAGGGCGACGTCGGCGGCCAGGGCCGCCTCGCGGGCCCGGTCGAAGTCATGGATCACCACGGCATTGATCGGCCCGTCGCGATCCTCGATGCGCTCCACGGCGGCGTCGAACAGTTCCAGGGCGCTGACGTCGCGCCGGACCAGGGCCTCGACGAGCTCGCCCGCCGAGGCGTGCGAGGTATCTCGGATCAAGGTCTCGGACATACTGGCCTCCCGTTTCGGCGACGAGACCATCCGTGGTCGTCGGAGTCTAGCTGCTCGGCAGGGCCGAATAGAGCGTGCGCGCCTCGGCGGGCGGGCCCCGGCGTTCGCCCAGCGCCTCCACGGCCACCGCGGTCAGCTTGCCGCCGACAGCGAAAACCAACTGGTCGCCGACCCTGACGGGCCGCGCGCACTTGTCGATGCGGCTCTCGGCGCCGGCGCGCGTGAGGCGCACCTTGCCTTCGTCGACGAACTTGGCGGCCAGCGACCGGGTCTTGAAGAACCGGGCACGCCAGAGCCAGACATCGGCGCGGCAGCCCTCGCTCACGGGCGCGCGGCCTTGGTCTTGCGGCGGCGGCGCGGACGCCGGGCCGGGACCGGCTGGTCCTTGAGCGCCGCCAGGGCTGCGAACGGCGAGCCGGTGGGGGCCTCAGTCCTGGCGGCGGGCTTGTCGCCGCGCCGGCGCCAGGCGATGGGCTCGCCCGGCTGGACCTTGGCGGCGGGGGTGAAGTTGAGCCCCCGCAGGATCGCCGCCGTCTCGGCCGCGCTCCAGCCGAGGGCCGCATGGGCCTCATCGGTGAGCAGGGCGCCCTGGCCCTGGCGCGGGGCGGCGCGCAGCAGGGCGTCCAACTGTTCCAGCGCCTCGACGGGAACCGCGTGGCCGCCCACGGCGCGCAGGCCGAAGGCGGCCAGGGTAGGGGGCGGGGGCGGCGGATCTGGCAGGGCGCTGACCTTGTCCGCGGGCGGGCGCCAGTCGGAGCGGGCCAGGGCCTGGGCGAAGGCCCGTGCCGGCGCGTTGAGCAGGGCCGGCAGATAGAGGCTGAAGGCGCCGAGCTTCACACCCAGGCCCTTCAAGGCGCGCCGCTCGACCTGGGAGAGCCCCTTGGCCTCGGCGCGCACCACGGCGCGATCCAGCACCCCACCCGACTCGATCAGGCGATAGGCGAGACCGCGGGCCAGGCCCTTGACCTTGCCGGTCTCCACGGCGGTCTCCAGGCGGCGCAGCGGCGCCAGCCTGCGCCCCGCCCCCGAGGCCAGGAAGGCCTCCAGCCGGCGCGCGGCGCGCTCACGGGCCGCCGCCGGACCCAGCTCGCCATAGAGCCGGACGCGCGGCGCGAACCGCGTTCCGCCGGAGATCGCGCCGGCGGCCTCGCCGCGCCACAGCACCACCCCGTCGGGGGTGACCGCAAAGGCCCCGTCGGCCTCGGTGGCGAGCTTACCGAGACGCTTGGCGATCTCGGGGCCGACCGCGGCCACGGCGGCGGCGCGCAGGGCCTTCTCCTCCAGCACCGAGGAGCCCTGGGCCGGCTCGAAGGCGACGCCCGTGAGGCGGCCCACGTACTGGCCCTCGACCACCACATCGCCGTCGGCGCTGACCCCGGCCAGCATCTCGCCGCGGACATTGAGCGCCCGCATCAGGGCGCTGGTCCGCCGGTCGACGAACCGGGCCATCAGCTTCTCGTGGAGGGTGTCGGAGAGCCGGTCCTCCAGGCGCCGCATGCGGTCCTGCCAGTGGCCGGCGTCGGCGAGCCAGTCGGGGCGGTTGGCGACATAGGCGAGCGTCCGGACGCTGGCCAGCCGCGCGGCCAGGGTGTCGATCTCCCCGTCGGTGCGGTCCAGGTGGTGGTGCTGGGCGGCGATCCAGTCCTGCGGGATCTTGCGGTCGCGAGTGGTCAGCCAGCCGAAGAACTCGCGCACCAGCCGCACGTGCTCCTCGCCCGAGGTCTTGCGGAAGTCCGGCGTCTGGCAGACGTCCCAGAGCCGGGTGAGCGCCTGGCGGTCGCGAACGCAGCGGTCGGCTACCTCGGGTTCGCCGGCCAGGATGCGCAGGGTCTTCTCGTCCAGGGCCTCGGCGGCGAGTTTCAGGCCCTCGCGCTCAGGCGGCCTCGCCAGCGAGTCCAGCAGTCGGGGCAGGGTCGAGAAGTCCAGCTTGGCGTTGCGCCACTCCGCACCCGCGGTGGCCTCGAACCGGTGTTCCTGCACCGCTTCGACCAGCTCGGCGTCCATGTCCTCGCACTCGCCGGTGACGCCGAAGGTTCCGTCCTTCAGATAGCGCCCGGCGCGGCCGGCGATCTGGCCGACCTCCTGGGGATGCAGGTAGCGGGTGCGGCGGCCGTCGAACTTGCGAAGGCCCGCGAAGGCCACGTGGTCGACGTCCATGTTCAGGCCCATGCCGATGGCGTCGGTGGCGACCAGGAAGTCGACCTCGCCGGACTGGTAGAGGGCCACCTGGGCGTTGCGGGTGCGGGGACTGAGCGAGCCCATGACCACGGCCGCCCCGCCGCGCTGGCGACGGATCAGCTCGGCGATGGCGTAGACCTGGTCTGCCGAGAAGGCGACGATGGCGGAGCGCCGGGGCAGGCGTGTCAGCTTCTTGGGGCCGGCATAGGTCAGGGCCGAGAACCGCTCGCGGGTGACGATCTCGGCGTTCGGCAGCAGCCGTCGGACCAGGGGCGCCATGGTGGCCGCCCCCATCAGCATGGTCTCCGACCGACCCCGCGCATGCAGCAGCCGGTGGGTGAAAACGTGGCCGCGCTCCGGGTCGGCGCAGAGCTGGATCTCGTCCACCGCCAGGAACTCGACCTCGCGCGACAGCGGCATGGCCTCGACGGTGCAGACGAAATACTGGGCCCGCGGCGGGACGATCTTCTCCTCACCGGTAATGAGAGCAACCGAACGCGCGCCGCGCAGCTTGACCACGCGGTCATAGATCTCACGCGCCAGCAGGCGCAGCGGCAGGCCGATCATGCCCGAGGCGTGACCCAGCATCCGTTCCACGGCCAGGTGGGTCTTACCGGTATTGGTCGGCCCCAGCACCGCCACGACTCTTGGCGGCGCCGCGCCCGAAGGGCGATCACTCATATTTCGAAGGTGGGATGGGAATCGCCGCTCGGCAAGCGGCGCCACGCCGCATGCCGATCCTCCCCCAGCGCGCAGCGCGTAGAGGGGGAGGTGGCTCGGAGCGAAGCGGAGAGACGGAGGGGGTTGGAGCCCGCCGAAAGCGAGTCAAAGTCCCCCTCAGTCAGCCTCGCTGACAGCTCCCCCAGGAGGGGAGCATCTGAAGTTCAGACGCTCCCCCAGGGTGGATACGCCTCAGCCCTTCTTGGTCGCGGCCACGTAGTTGTCGATCACCCGGTCCAGCACGGTGAGCGGCGTGCCCCCGGCCAGCAGGCCCGCGTCGTGGAACTTGCGGATGTCGAACTTGTGGCCGAGCGCCTTCTTGGCCCGTTCACGGGCCTTCAGCCAGGTCATCTTGCCGACCATGTAGCTGGAGGCCTGGCCCGGCCAGACGGCGTAGCGCTCGATCTCGGTGATGGCGGCGGCCTCATGATCGCCGATGCTGTCCAGGTAGAACTTCAGCGCCTGCTCGCGGCTCCAGCGCTTGGAGTGCATGCCTGAGTCGACCACCAGGCGCACGGCGCGGAAGATGGCGTCGTGCAGCATGCCGATGTGACCCAGCACGTCGTTGTCGTACATGCCCATCTCGACGGCCAGCTGCTCGGCATAGAGCGCCCAGCCCTCGCTGTAGCCCGAGAAACCGATCACCTTGCGGATCAGCGGCAGGTCGCCGGCCTCGTTGTTGAGGGCGAGCTGCAGATGGTGGCCGGGGCTTCCCTCATGATAGGTCAGGGTTGGCAGGGTCCAGGCCGGGACCTCGGCGGTGTCACGCAGGTTGATCCAGTAGATGCCCGGCCGCGAACCATCCAGGGACGGCGAATTGTAGTAGCCACCCGGCGCGCCCGCCTCGATCGCCGCCGGCACGCGGCGGATTTCCAGCGGCGCCTTGGGAAGCTGGCCGAACCAGGCGGGCAGCTTCTTGCTGACGATCGCCATCTGCTCGTTGAGCTTTTCCAGCAGTTCGGCCTTGCCGGCGTCGGTGTTGGGATAGAGCTGCTTCGGATCGGTCCCCATGATGCGGTAGCGCTCGCCGACGGTTCCCTTGGAATAGCCGGCCTTCTTCATCAGCACATCGGCCTCGGCGCTCAGGCTCTTCACCAGCTCCAGGCCGGTCCTGTGCACCTCATCGGGGGTGATGTTGGAGGTGGTGTATTGCTTGAGCGAGACGGCGTAATAGGCCTCGCCCTCCGGCAGACGCCAGCAGCCGGCATCGTGGACGGCCTTGGCGCGAAGCTCTGCCAGCAGCGCGGCCTGGCGGGCCAGGGCGGGGCGGACCTTCTCGGCGTAGAGGCCCTCGGCCTGGGCGGCCCAGTCGCCCTCGATCTTCTTCTCGGCCGTGCGGCGGACCAGGCTCTTGACCACCGGGGCGTCGGCCGGGGCGTTGGCCAGGAAGGCGTTCAGCTGGGTGAGCGCCTTGTCGAGCGCGAAGTCCGGGGCGAACACACCCAGGCCGGCGTCGTGGCGCGCGACCTCGGCCTCCTGGTCGAGCAGCCGGCCGAAGGCCTCCATCCGCGACATGTATGCGTCGGCGTCGGACTTGGTCGAGATGACGTGCTGGTTGTCGAGGAAGTCCGGCATCTGCTGGTAGGAGCCGGTGAGCTGGGACAGCACATAGGGCGCGCCGGCGCCCTGGCCGCCATAGGCGAACTGTCGGTTGCCTTCCTCCGTAGTCGCGAAGGTGAACTCGACGGTGTCGTAATTGACCGCGTCCATGCCGGTGAGCTGGCCGCGGTCGATGGCGCGAAGCTCCTTGAGCTGGCGGGTGTTGTTGGCCTTGTTCTCGGCGAGCGCCGTCAGGGAGAAGTCCGACAGCTCCGACTTGGTCCAGGCCAGGACGCCCTTGTCGATGCCCAGAAAGGTCGGAACCTCCGGCTGGCGGCGGAAGGTCTCGGCCATGGCCCGGTCGAAGAAGGCATACATCTTGGCGGCCTCGCCCGTGGGGGCGGCGGCGAGGGCGAGCTTCGGCGCGGCGGCGGCCAGGCCGAGGGCGGCGGCGCCCGAAAGAAGTTCACGACGGCTGTGCATAGGAGAGGGGTTCCCAAAGGAGTTTGGGGCGCAAGCTATGGTGGAGGCTGCCCGCGGGGCAACGCGGCGGCGGGTTAATTCGCCGTAATGCGCGTCCCACCCTAGTCCAGGGTCCGCCGATAGCGCGCCATGGCGAGCGCCGTGACCACGCACACGAAGGCGACCAGGGCCAGCAGTTCACGCCACATGTCCTCGATACCCTGGCCCTTCAGCAAGGCCCCGCGCACCACGCGCAGGAAGTGGGTGACCGGCAGCACCTCGCCGATCGCCTGGGCCCAGCCGGGCATGCCGCGGAAGGGGAACATGAAGCCCGAGAGCAGGATCGAGGGCAGGATGTAGAACACGCTCATCTGCATGGCCTGGAGCTGCGAGCGCGCCAGGGTCGACATCAGGAAGCCCAGGGCCAGGGAGCCGACGATGAACAGGCTGATCCCCATGGTCAGTCCGACCCAGCCGCCCAGCATGGGAACATCGAACAGGAAACGCGCGAGCAGCAGGATGATCACGGTCTGGACGATGCCCACCACCACATAGGGGGCGAGCTTGCCGACCATCACCTCGATGGGCTCCACGGGCGTGGCCAGCAGGCTCTCCATCGTACCCCGCTCGGCCTCGCGGGTGACCGACAGCGCGGTCATCATCACCAGGGTCATGGAGAGGATGACCCCCAGCAGGCCCGGAACGATGTTGTAGGAGGTGATGGCCTCGGGATTGTAGCGGCGGTGGACGACGACTTCGAAGGGGGCCGGGCTCCCGGCGCGGTTCCTGAGCGCGCCTTTCAGGTCGTTGACCAGGGCCTGGTTGGGGAGGGCGGCCAGGGCCGCCACGGCGGCGCCGGTGGCCGAGGGGTCGGCTGCGTCGACCTCGATCAGGATCTGGGCCTTGTCGGCCCGCGCCACGCGCCGGGTGAAGTCGCCGGGAATGGTGATGGCGAACTGCACGTCGCCGCGCCGGACCATCTCGTCCAGCTCGGCGGGCGAGCGAGCCTGGGCGACCAGGTCGAAATAGGCGCTGTTGTGCAGGGCCGAGGTGAGCGAGCGGGCGAAGACGCTGTCTTCCTGCACCAGCAGGGCGGTGGGCAGATGGCGTGGTTCGGAATTGATCGCGTAGCCGAACAGCAGGAGCTGGATCACCGGCAGCCCCAGCATCATGGCGTAGGTGACCCGGTCGCGGGTGAGCTGCTTGAACTCCTTGATCATCACCGCGAAGACGCGGGTCGGGGAGAAGCCGTTCATCGGAAATTGTCCTCCGACTGGTCCATCAGCCGGATGAAGACGTCTTCCAGGCTGGGCTCGACTTCGGTCCAGCGGAACGGCTCGCGGCGATAGGGGGCGATGGCGGCCTCCAGGGCCGCGCGCTCGGTCCCCGAAACGTGCAGGGATTGGCCGAAGGGCGCGGCCATCTCGACCCCGTCGCGCCCGGCGATCTCGGCGGCGAGCCGGTCGATGCCGGGTCCCTCGCCGTTGAAGGTGACGAGCTGGGTGTCGGCGATCACCTGGTCGGCCGTGCCCCGCGCGATCAGCTTGCCGTAGGCGATGTAGGCGATCTCATGGCAGCGCTCGGCCTCGTCCATGTAGTGGGTGGAGACCAGCACGGTGAGGCCCTCGGCCGAGAGCGCGTGGATCTCGTCCCAGAAGGTGCGCCGCGCCTTTGGGTCGACCCCGGCGGTAGGCTCGTCCAGCAGCAGGAGCTTCGGCTCGTGCAGGGTGGCGGTGGCGAGCGCCAGCCGCTGCTTCCAGCCGCCGGAGAGCGAGCCCGCCAGCTGACCGCGCCGCTCGATCAGGCCCAGGCGCTCCAGGGCTTGGTCGACCCGCTCCTTGCGGTGGTCGAGGCCGTGGACGCGGGCGGAGAACTGCAGGTTCTCTTCCAGGCTCAGATCCTCGTAGAGCGAGAATTTCTGGGTCATGTAGCCGGCCCGTCGTTTGATCAGGCTGGCCTGGGTGATGATGTCGAGGCCGAGCGCCGTGCCCTCGCCGCTGTCGGGGGTCAGGAGGCCGCACAGCATGCGCAGGGTGGTGGTCTTGCCCGAGCCGTTGGGGCCGAGGAAGCCGCAGATCCGGCCTTCCTCCACCTGCAGGGACACGTCCTGCACCACATGCTTGTCGCCGAAGCTCTTGTTCAGGCCCCGGACGTCGATGGCGAGGGTCATTTGCCGGCGCCGATCGGTTCGACGTCCACCGGCTGGCCGGGATTGAGCCGCGCCGAGGGCCTAGCCTCCACCAGGTAGACGAGCCGGTCGCGGGCGTCGCGGCTGTAGATGATCGGCGGGGTGAACTCAGGCCGCGGGCTGATGAAGGTGATCTTCGCCGTCATTCCGGCCTTGCAGCCGTCGCAGGTGAAAGCCACCACGCCGCCGGGGCGATAGGCGGCGATCTCGCGCTCGGGGACGAAGAACCGCAGCTTGATCCGGTCGTCAGGCAGCAGGGCGACGATGGGCTGGTTGGCGGGCGCCCACTCGCCCTGCTGGAAGAACACCTCCTCGACCCGGGCCGCGCCCGGGGCCAGGGGGGCGATATCGATCAGGCGCGCGTCGGCGGCGCCCAGGACCGCGCCGGCCTGTTCGACCTTGGAGTCGGCGGCGCGGATCTGATCTTCGCGGGCGCCCAGGGCTGCGGCCTGCCGCTGGCGGCGCGCGGCGGCGAGCTGGGCGGCCGCCGCGTCGTAGGCCGACTGCGAGTCGTCCAGCCGGGCGGGGGCGTAGACGCCTTGCCGTACCAGGGGTCGGATACGGCGCAGGTCGGCGGCGGCGTCGCGCAGCCGGGCGTCGGCCGCTGCGACATTGGCGTCGAACACGGCCAGCTCGGCGGCGCGTTGGCCCTTGCGGGCGTCCTGAGCCTGGGCCTGGGCGGCCTCGACCTCGGCCTGGGCCTGGTCGCGCTGGGCCTTGAGCTGGGCCGGGTCGACCAGGAACAGGCGTTGGCCGGCGGCGACCCGGTCGCCGCGCTGGACGAAGACCTGGTCGACGCTGCCGGCCACCGGGGCGGCCAGATAGAGTGGCTCGCCCTCGACATAGCCGGTCAGGGTCTTGGACTGGGCGAGCCGGGGCGCGAGCCAGATGACGGCGACGATGATCGCGGCGGCGAGGAGCAGGCCTCCGACCAGCAGGCGTTGCGGGTTCATGGCTGGGGCTCCGGCTGGACGAGCATGCCGCGCAGCCACAGCTCGGCGTGCTGCCTGGCGAGCGCCGGGATGTCGAAGGGCTCGGCGCCGACCGGCTCGAAGGTCTCGCGCCAGATGACGCCCACCAGCATGGGCGAGATCAGGGAAAGGGCGTACTGTCGGGGATCGCCGGGGCGCAGTTCGCCCCGCGCCTGGGCCGCGGTGATCGCCAGGGTCATGGCGCCGAGCGCCGGGCGGATCAGGGTGTCGTGCCATGCCCGGGCCAGTTCCGGGAAGTTGCGCGACTCGCCGATCACCATCTTGACGATGCCGCCGATGGGGGTGGTGGCGAGCATCTGGCCCAGCACGCCGACCGCGCCCCGGACGAGGTCGGGAAATGAGTCCTGATGTGCTGCGATATTGTCCTGGATCAGACCCAGGTTAGGCGCCACGCCCATTTCGACCACCGCTCGGAATATGTCTTCCTTGGTGGCGAAGTAGAGATAGATCGCCCCCTTCGAGACCCCCGCGCGGGCGGCGATATCGTCCAGGCGAGCCGCGGCGAAGCCTTTTTCCGAGAAGATTTCGAAGGCCGCCGCGACGATCTCGTCGGGCCGTTCCGCCTTGCGCCGCTTGAACTTGGGTCCGCCCGCGGGGAGCATGTCGCAATCCGTAATAACTGACCAGTCAGTTATCAATATGCCGAAGCCCACTCCTTCGCAAGGGGTCCGTCGAGGTTCGATCGCCGCCGAATACAGTCAAGCTGGGCCAAGTCCCCGCCGCAACCATGTCACCAAACGGCCGTTTTAAGGCGTCAGCACGCCCGGACGCCGGAGAGATCCGAAGGCCGGATTGGCGTGCTGAGACCCCTTAGGGAGAATAAGATGAAGACCAGGAAGACGAACGTGGTGGTGATGGGCGCGTTGCTGTTGGGCGCGCTGAGCCTCGGCGGCTGCGCCACCAAGAAGTACGTCAATGAGCAGGTCGGCGTTGTCGACACCAAGGTCGCGGCTCATGAAACCCGGATCGGCGAGCTGGACCGGACCTCCCGTGAGGCGCTCGAGCGCGCTGTCGCCGCCGGCAAGCTGGCCGAAGGCAAGTTCATGTACACCGTGGTCCTGTCAGACGACGCGGTGAAGTTTCCCCTCGACAAGGCCAGCCTGTCGCCCGAAGCCGAGGCGCGGATCGCCGCCCTGGCCGAGCGCCTGAAGGCCGAGAACCGCAACGTCTATGTCGAGGTCCAGGGCCACACCGATTCCACCGGTGACAAGGCCTATAACGAGCAGCTGGGCGCCGACCGCGCCGAGGCCGTGCGACGCGCCTTGAACAGGCAGGGCGTCGCGCTCAACCGCATGTCCTCCATCTCATACGGCGAGGAAGTTCCGGTGGCGCCCAACAACGACCGCGCCGGCCGCTCGGCCAATCGCCGCGTGGTTCTGGTGGTGCTGAGCTAGCGAGGTCGGGAGGCCCGGCGTGGGGCCTCCCCGATTCCGCGGCTTGAAGATTCGCGGTTAACGCGAATCGAGGAACCCGCGGAACACGGCCGAAACGAACCATGACCGAATCAGCGACTCCGCCCGATTCAGTCTTTGTTCCCTACAAGGTATTGTATCCCAAAGGCGCAGAGGCACAAATGCGTACGGCCCCCGCCTGCGGTTTTTTGGCCTTCCGGGCCCAGGATGACCGGATACGTGGCCGCTCCGCCTTGACGCCGGACGCAGCCTTCGCCTATATCGCCGGCTCTCGCGCGGGTCCGCCCGCCGCATCCTTATTTCTCGCGTAGGTCAGAAGCCATGTCGCGTCGTTGCGAACTCACCGGTATCGGCCCCATGGTCGGCCACAATGTGAGCCACTCGAATATCAAGACCAAGCGCCGGTTCTTGCCTGCTCTTGCGCCAGCCTCGCTGCAGTCGGATGCGCTCGGCCAGACCTTCCGTCTGCGCATCACCAACGCGGCCCTGCGCACCCTGGACTTCCGGGGCGGCCTGGACGTTTTCCTGATCAAGGCTCGTGACGAGAACCTCTCGCCGCGCGCGCTGAAGATCAAGAAGCAGGTGAAGGCCAAGCTCGCCGCGCAGACCGCGGCCGCCTGAGCCCGACCACATCGGATTTCGAAAGGGCCGTCCCTCGGGGCGGCCCTTTTGCTTTGACGAACGCCCTGGCGCGTGGAGAGCTTGGCCCCATGTCTGCGCCGAGCAGACCTGGAGAGGCGTCGCAATGATCCCAAACAAGACCGTCGTAGCCCTGGCCGCGCTCATCGCCCTGGCCGGATGTTCGCAGATGAGCGAATCCGCCGTCCCGGCGCCCCCGCCGAGGACCGCCCTGTCCGCCGACGTTTTCAGCTTCAAGATCGGCGCCCTGGAAGCGACAGCCCTGAAGGATGGCGATCTTCTGGTTCCCAACGACGGCAAGACCTTTGGAATCGGGCGGCCCGCCAGCGATGTCGCCGCCGTGTTGAAGGCCGCCGGCGCGCCAAGCGATGTCCTAAGCCTCAGCATCCAGCCGCTTCTTGTGCGGGGCGAGGGCAAGGTCCTACTGTTCGACGCCGGGGCGGCCGGCGTCTCGTGGGCGCCGCAGGCCGGCAAGCTCGCCGCGCCGCTCCGCGCCGCCGGCGTCGATCCGGCGCAGGTCACCGACATCTTCATCTCTCACAGTCACGGCGACCACATCGGCGGACTAGTGCGGGGAAATGGCCTGTTGAGCTTCCCCAACGCCGTGATTCACATCTCGGCTCCCGAGTGGCAGGCGATGCAGGCTGAGGCCAGCCTCGCGCCGACCGTCGCCGCCATGGCCCCGAAGGTTTTAGCCTTCCAGCCCGGGGCCGTCATCCTGCCGGGTCTGGTGACAGCTGTCGCCGTGAACGGCCACACGCCGGGGCATAGCGCCTACGAGATCGCCTCGGGCGCGGAACGGCTGCTCTATATCGGCGACGCGGCCCACCATTTCGTCGTCTCAGTGCGGAAGCCCGACTGGACCATCGACTATGACGGCGACGCCCCCACCGCCCAGGCCAGCCGCCGCGACCTGCTCAAGCGCGCCGCCGGTGGGAATCTCCGGCTCTACGCGCCGCACTTCCCGTTCCCCGGCGTCGGACGTGTCCGCGCCGAGGCCGACGGCTTCGTCTGGGTTCCGGAATAGCCGGGCGCCTTATGGCTTCCAGTCGAACGCCAGCAGCAGGGTTCGCTGGGAGCTCTGAAAATTGTCGTCGGAGAGCAGGTAGAACCGGATGGTCCCGTCCTTGGCCGGCACCGCCGCCACGGCCTCGAAATTGTCGATGGTGAGCGGCCGTGCCAGGTCCATGCGGGCGACCTCGGTCTTGTCGTCGCGCACAACCAGGCTGACCCGGTTGCCGCGCACCGGGTCCCAGGCGCGGAGCACCCAGGCGGTGCGGCCCTGCGGCAGGCGCGCGACCGCCACCAGGCCGAACTCCGGCGGCTTGGCGATGACCGGACCCGGCGCGCACGTGGTCGAGATCCGGCAGGTCCAGGTCTGACCACTTTCCTCGGCGCCGGCGACATAGGCGTCGGCGCCCGCAGCGGCGTCGGGGCCGAGGGCCTCCAGCCCGGCGTTGTCGGGGAAGGTCGCCTGCGGCATGGGGGCCGGCCGCGGCGGGCCGCCGGCGGCCGGATAGAGCCAGATGCGATGGCGTTGCTCGAAGCTGACCAGCAGGTCGCCGTTCCGCAGCAAGGCCAGACCCTCGGAATCGCCCTCCTGCTTGCCCTGCAGCGGCTTGCCGTCGGGATTTGTCAGAGCCGACACCCGCCCGTCGGTCAGGCCGACCAGCCGCCCGGTCTTGTCCAGCACCAGCCGAGCCTTGATCAGGTCGCCCTCGTCGCTGACCGTGGTCACCGCACCGCCGGCGCCGATCGCCAGGTCGGACAGGCCGTGGAAGCGCGCGGTGTCAGGCGAGGACAGCACCAGGCCACCGGCGTAGCGGAA
Organism: Phenylobacterium sp. LH3H17; assembly: GCF_024298925.1. Lineage (NCBI taxonomy): Bacteria > Pseudomonadati > Pseudomonadota > Alphaproteobacteria > Caulobacterales > Caulobacteraceae > Phenylobacterium > Phenylobacterium sp. LH3H17. The sequence continues at coordinate 1,082,555 of NZ_CP101283.1, forward strand.
GGCGCCGACGCGGTCCTGGCTCGGATCCTGCGGGTTCAGGGCGACCGCCTTGGCGACGATGGTGATCCCTGGGCCGGCCGGGACAGGGGAGGCAGGCAGGGTCACGGGCTGGGCGCAGGCCGTCAGGGCCAGCGCCGCGGCCAGAACCAGTCCTGATCTCACGCGACGGCTCTCCGCACTTCCTTGAATGTCGAGCGCCGGGCCGCGGGGCCCTGCGGCCCCTGGGTGTTTGGCGGCGGCTGCAGCAGGTTGGCGTTCTTTCGGGTCAGCCGGCGCACCTCCTCGTCGAACAGTTCGGCCAGCTGGTCGACGATGGCGCCGGCCAGCTGCTCCACGTCGACGATGGTCACGGCGCGGCGATAGTAGCGGGTCACATCGTGGCCGATGCCGATGGCGATGAGCTGAACCGGGCTCTTGGACTCGATCTCGCCGATCACCTCGCGCAGGTGGCGTTCCAGATAGTGGCCGGAGTTCACCGACAGGGTGGAGTCGTCCACCGGCGCGCCGTCGGAAATCACCATCAGGATGCGGCGCTGCTCGGAGCGGCCCATCAGCCGCTGGTGCGCCCACATAAGCGCCTCGCCGTCGATGTTCTCCTTGAGCAACCCCTCGCGCATCATCAGGCCGAGATTGCGCCGCGCCCGGCGCCAGGGAGCGTCAGCGGCCTTGTAGATGATGTGGCGCAGGTCGTTCAGCCGGCCCGGCTGGGCGGGCTTGCCGGCTTTCAGCCAGTCCTCGCGGCTGGTCCCGCCTTTCCAGGCCCGGGTGGTGAAGCCGAGGATCTCGGTCTTCACGCCGCAGCGCTCCAGGGTGCGCGCCAGGATGTCGGCGCAGACCGCCGCCACCATGATCGGCCGACCGCGCATGGACCCGGAATTGTCGATCAGAATAGTGACCACCGTGTCGCGGAACTCGGTGTCTTCCTCTTCCTTGAAGGCCAGTGAGGCGGTGGGATCGGTGATCACCCGCGTCAGGCGCGCCACGTCCAGGATCCCTTCCTCCAGGTCGAAGGTCCAGGAGCGGTTCTGCTGGGCCATCAGCTTGCGCTGCAGCTTGTTGGCCAGGCGCGAGACCACGGTGGATAGACTGGCCAGTTGCTGGTCGAGATAGGCCCGCAGCCGGGTCAGCTCCTCGGCGTCGCACAGCTCCTCGGCGGCCACCACCTCGTCATGGGCGGTGGTGAAGATCTTGTAGGTGGCCTGCTTGCCCTCGCCCTTCAGGTCGGGACGGGCCGGCTGCTCGCCGTCGCCCATCTCGGGCGGCTCGTCGCTGTCCTCAGCGTCGGAATCGTCGTCGGCCTGCATGGCCTGGCTGTCGGCGTCCTCGCTCTCGCGATGGGTCGCTTCGCTGTCGTCCATGGAGGCCTGTTGCGGCGACTGGCCCTCGCCGTCGCCCTCGTCGCCGTCGTCGCTGGCTTCGCTCTCGCCCTCGTCGCCTTCCTCGTCCTCGTCGGCCTGGTCGGGCGCGTCGGAGAGGTCGTCGCCCATGGAGAGGTCGCGCAGGATGGTCCGGGCGATGCGGGCATAGGCCTTCTGGTCGTGGAAGGCGTCCGCCAGCTTGTCGAGATCGGGGCCGGCCTTACTCTCCACCTCGGCGCGGAACAGGTCGACCAGGGCCTTGGCCATGGCGGGCGGCGGCTCGCCGGTCATCCGCTCGCGGGCCAGGAGGCCGATCACGTCGGCCATCGGCGGATTGGCCAGGGCCTCCAGCTGGTTCAGCGGCTTCTTGGCCCAGGCATGCTCATGCACCGCGCGCAGGTTCTCCTTCACCCCGCCAAGGGCGTTCGCGCCGACGGCCTCGATGCGGGCCTGCTCCAGCGCGTCATAGACCGGCGCGCCCAGGGCCGAGGCCGGCCGCGCCTTGTTGTGGGCGGTGACATCGTGGTGGGCGATGCGCAGGGCCATCTGGTCGGCCAGGCCGCGAATGCGCGAGGCGTCGGCCGGGGTGAGGTCGCGCGGGGGATGCGGCAAGACGGCGCGCTTGCCGGTGAGTTGCGGCCCCTCGCCGGAGAAGACAATCTCCAGGTCGGGCATCTCTGCGAGCGAGCGCGCGGCGTTGGCCAGCGCGCGCTTGAAGGGCTCGATTGGGCTTTCCGGATTCTTCGCCATGGTCCCAACGTCATAGCGCGCGGGCGATGGGGGAGGGAAGGGGGCCGTGGCGTCAGTGTCGCACCCCGATGGAAGGTCACTCTCCGTTTACGCATTCACGCAAGGGTTGCGGAGCGTTCGTACACAGTGAATGGGAGAGAAGCTTGACCGCGGTGGCCTGTCTGAGAGTGGCCGTCGAAGCCGACCGCACCGGCATCCCCGCGGCCACGCTGGGCCCACTGGTGGCCAAGTTCGCTTCCGCCTACCTCGAGAGCCGCTGGCTGTGGCCACGCAAGTTCGCGCCGCTCACCCACTATTCCTTCCTGCTGAACGATCCCGGTTCCGACGAGATGAACGTCGCCGAGCTCGCCCGGCTGTCGGACGAATTACAGATCAAGCTGTTCGGCGAGGCCGAGGATGGCGAGATCGGCCTGCTGCTGTTCGAAGGACCGCCCGAGGCGGTGACCGCCTTCGCCGCCCTGGACGCCGCCACCGTCGCGCGCGCGATGACCGATCCCAGCCTGCTGCCGCCTGGCGGCCGGCTCAGCCGGATCGAAACCCCCGAACAGGCCGCCGCGCGCGCCGCCAGGGAGGCCCGGCCGGAGCCGAAGGTCTCCCGGCCGAGCGGTCCGGGCTGGGTCGAGCAGCACGTGATGATCGGCCAGGACACGATGGCCGACGCCGCGGCCCTGCTGAAGCAGGCCCTGCCTCAGCTCGTGGGCCTGCAGGGAATCTACTTCGCGCCGCGGGGCCTATTCGTCGGGGACGTGGTGAGCTCGACACCGGGAACCGCCCGCACCCACCTGACCCTGGTGGAGGGCGCCGACCACATGCCCCGGGAGCCGCAGGCCTTCGACCGCGACTGCGTCGAGGCGGCCAAGCGCTATCTGGAACCGCCCGGCGTCACCGGCATGCTGTACCTGCCGATCTGCTATTCCAACATCATCCGCTCCAATTCGCGGGCGGATTACGAGACCATGCTGCAGTCGCTGCCTTCGGCACTGCGGCCCCAGCTCGCCGCGGCGGTCTATGACGTGCCGCGCGACCCCGCCTTCACCGCGCTTCGCCAGCTTCGCGCCACCTTGGAGCGCTATTTCACCAAGATCGACCTGCGCACCCCGGATCCCGGCTTCGAGGTCGAGAAGCTGCCGCACGAGGCGGTGACCAGCGTCACCCTGGTCCTGCCCGAGGGCGACACCCGGACGAGGCTGGTCGCCCTGCGCCGATTCGCCGAACGGCTGTCGCTGTTCAAGCAGAAGCGGATCTGGCCGGCCGTCACCAACGTCCGCAACAGGACCGAGCTGGACGCCTGCATCGCCTTCTCCATCCCGTTCGTCACCGGTCCCGCCGTCTGCCGCCTGCAGACCGAACCGGTTGGCGGACGGATGCAGGACGTCCGCGCGCTGCCGGTCCTAGCCGCCTGACGGCCAGACGGAACGGCGAACGGCGATCCGCGTTGCGATACCACGCTGTTCAAGGAGGCACGCCGTGCTCAAGTGGGCTCTCATCTTCGCCGTCGTCGCGCTGATCGCCGGCGCTCTCGGGTTTGGCGGAATCGCCGGCGCGGCCGCCGGCGTCGCCAAGTTCCTGTTCTTCATCTTCCTGATCGGCTTCGTGATCTTCCTGGTCCTGGGCTTCATGGCCGGAAAGAAGATCACGGGCGGCTGACGCCGCCCGCGAACTCCTCAGGCTATTGCTTGGCGCGCCAGGCCTTGCCCTGGGTCTCCACCAGAGCAATCAGGTTGCCCATGGCGACATTGACGTCGACCAGGTGCAGGCCCCAGTCCGGGGTCACCGCGCCCGGCTTGATGGCGTCGATCCGCGGGTCGGCGGGATCGGCGTTCACACCGACGGCCAGGTAGTTAAAGCCGTCCTTGTTGATGCAGGTCGCGCTCAATAGGCCGGGAACAGAGGCGAACGGCGTGTCCACCGTCACGCCCTTGGCCCAGCCCGCCTTGTCGTGGCCGTTGCCGCCGGTCGCCATGTAGGCGTGCAACTCGCCCTTGCCGCCCGACAGATTGGCGGGGTTCACGCAGGCCGCCTCCATCGCGGAATTGGGTTCGCGCGGCTTGCCGAAGCGACTGATCGCTGGGGGCGGGGCGGATTCAAGGAAACTCGCATAGGCCACCGCGCAGCCGGTCTGGGTGGCAGACTTGCAAAGCGGCATCGACTTAAACGTCCCGGTGTCCTGCCCCTTGGTCACCGGCAGGTTGGTCCCCAGCAGCAGGGCGGAGACGATCTTGGCCTGGACCGGCTTGCCGTCGATCTCGCTGGCGATGAGCTGGGTCAGCACGCCCGAGCCCTGGCTGTGGCCGATCAGGACCACGCCGCGGCCCTTGTTCTCCGTCGCGAGATACTGGTTCCAGGCGTCGACGACGTCCTGGTAGCCAGTCTGCGGCCGCGGGGCGTTGGACGCCGATCCGTCGGGCATGGGCTGGCCGGTGATCATCGCGCGCAGGGCCGTCAGGGTGAACTGCCGGTACATGGGCGCATAGACCCGGCATTTGGAAGCGAACCGCGAGAGCTGCTGCTCGACCACGCGCTGCTCCTCGGCGTTCGGGGTCATGTCCGACAGCACCGACTTGTCCATCGACACGGTGGGATAGACGTAGAAGCAATCGATCGGCGCCTTGGGGTCGGCCTTCCAGGCCTCCTTGGTCGCCTTGCCGTCGGCCGTGATCACGGTTGAGGTATTGTCGCCAGAACAGGCGTCGGCACGTCCCGGCCAGCAAAGCCAGTTCTCGGTTTTCGAGTAGTCGTTATGCTCGGCGGCCGGTACCTGGGCGGAGGCCGGCGAGGCCAAGGCGGCGAGTGTGAGTATGCCTGCGGCCACGGCCGTCAGCGAAATCCTGGACATGTATCCCCATTGAAAATCTATTGTTCGCAATGGGGCGAACATCGCGCCGTGGGACGGCGCGGTCCAGTCGCATTATCAGGCCACCCGCACCCGCGCCGTGCTTTCCGGCAGGTCCTGGCCAAACGCCCGCTGGTAGAACTCGGCCACGGTGCCGCGCTCCAACTCGTCGCACTTGTTCAGGAAGGTCATCCGGAAGGATAGCGCCAGGTCGCCGCCGAAGATCTCGGCGTTCTGGGCCCAGGTGATCACCGTCCGCGGGCTCATGACCGTGGAGATGTCCCCGTTCATGAAGGCGTTGCGGGTCATGTCGGCGACGCGGACCATGGCGGCGATCGTGCGCTTGCCCTCGGGCGTGTCGTAGTGCGGCGACTTCGACAGCACGATCTCGGCTTCGACGTCGTGGGCCAGGTAGTTCAGCGTGGTGACGATCGACCAACGGTCCATCTGACCTTGGTTGATCTGCTGGGTGCCGTGATAGAGGCCCGTGGTGTCGCCCAGACCGATGGTGTTGGTCGTCGAGAACAGGCGGAAGAACGGGTTGGGCCGGATCACGCGGTTCTGGTCCAGCAGGGTCAGCTTGCCCTGGGCCTCCAGAATGCGCTGGATCACGAACATCACGTCCGGGCGGCCGGCGTCGTATTCGTCGAACACCAGGGCCACCGGCCGCTGGATGGTCCAGGGCAGGATGCCTTCGCGGAACTCGGTGACCTGCTTGCCGTCCTTGAGGACGATGGCGTCCTTTCCGACCAGATCGATGCGGGACACATGGCTGTCCAGGTTCACCCGGATCAGCGGCCAGTTGAGGCGCGCGGCAACCTGCTCGATGTGGGTCGACTTGCCCGTGCCGTGATAGCCCTGGACCATCACCCTGCGGTCGAAGGCGAACCCGGCGCAGATGGCCTTGGTCGTCTCCGGATCGAACTTATAGGCGGTGTCCAGATCGGGCACGTGCGCGTCACGCGTCGAGAACGCGGGCACGGTCATGTCGCTGTCCACGCCGAAGGTCTCGCGAACGGAGACCTTCCTGTCCGGGACCAACGCGATCAGCTTGTCGTCTTGGGTATCGGCGAAAGAAGTCATGGCGGGCTTCGATTACAGGGTTACGCGGTCAATGCAAACGGCAGTTTGCGGGCTTTGGGCGACTTCGCGCCCGGGTGTGGCTCAGGCGCTTTCCGCATCCTGCCGCGGCTTCCGTTGGGTCAGTCGCCCCGGGGATTTGGCCGCGCCGGATCGAAGATCGCGGTTTAAGGTAGCGCCCAAGCCTCGAGAATACGAAGCTGGGAACCGGAGGAAACGTCATGGTCCAGGTCGCCGAGATCATCGTCACGCCGCAGGAGTCAGGCTTCGGCGCCCGGATCGAGGGCGTGGACCTGTCGCGGCCACTGCCGCCGGCCGTCCTCGCCGAGGTGAAGGCCGCCTGGGCCAGGCATTCGGTGGTGGCCTTTCCCGGCCAGCCCCTGTCGCTGGAGGCGCTGGAGGCCTTCACCCAGACGATCGGCCCGTTCGGGGTCGATCCGTTCATCGCCCCCATGCCCGGCCACCCGAACGTGCTGGAGCTGCGTCGCGAGCCTGACGAGACGGCGACCAATTTCGGCGCGGGCTGGCACTCCGACTGGAGCTTCCAGAAGACGCCGCCGGCCGCCACCCTGCTGCGCTCCCAGGTGATCCCCCCGGTGGGCGGCGACACCCTGTTCGCCGATTGCTCGCGGGCTTACGAGGCCCTGTCACCTGTGATGAAGAAGATGCTGGAGGGCGTTCGGGCGATCCATTCGGCCAGCCGCGCCTACGGGACCCAGGGAGTCTTCGCCAAGGAGAGCGCCAAGCGGACCATGGAGATCATCGTCTCTCCCGAGGCCGACAAGACGCTCACCCATCCCCTGGTGCGCACGCATCCGGTCACTGGCCGCAAGGCGCTGTTCGTCAGTCCGGTCTACACCGTGGGGATCGAGGGCATGGCGGTGGCCGAGAGCCAGGCGATTCTCGGCTTCCTGTTCGCCCACATCGTCCAGGAGCAGTTCGTCTACCGCCACAGGTGGGAGAAGGACATGCTGCTCATGTGGGACAACCGCTGCACCGTCCACTTCGCCGAGGGCGGCTATGATGGGCACCTGCGGGTGATGCACCGAACCACGGTCGCGGGCGAGCCGCCCGTCTAGACAACCTACGACGGAGCGCGATCTAGGACTTGGGCAGCACGTAGCCGACCTGGGCGCCCGGCCCCACCGGCAGGTCCAGCGCCACCCAGGCCGCCGTCAGGGCCGCGCCTCCCACATAGAATGCGATGGCGAAGGGCAGCATGACGGCCAGCAGCGCGCCCAGTCCGAACTCCGGGACCCAGCGCCGGCAATAGAGCAGGGTCAGGACGAAGTAGGGGTTGAGCGGCGAGATCAGGTTGGTGACCGTGTCGCCCACGCGATAGGCCGCCGTGGTCATTTCGGGCGAGACGCCCAGCAACATCATCATCGGCACGGCGACCGGCGCCATGGCCGTCCACTTGGCCGAGCCCGAGGCGATGAGGAAGTCAAGCCAGGCCGACATGGTCGCCAGCAGCGGCAGCAGCAGGGCAGGCGGCGCCTGCAGGGCGCGAAGCTGCTCGGCTCCGGCGATCGCGGTGATGGGGCCGAGGTTCGACCAGCCGAACATCGCCACGAAGTGCGCGGCGAAAAAGATCAGCACGAGGTAGGGCAGCATTGCCGCCAGGCCCTCGGCCATCATGGCGACCACGTCGCGGTGTGAGCGGATGGAGCCAACGGTCGCGCCGTAGGCCCAGCCCGTCGACAGGAACAGCAGGAAAATGATGCCGATCAGGCTCTGGAAGATCGGCACGATGCGCTGGGTTCCGACGGCGGTATCGTCGTGCAGGGGGCTGTAGCCGGGCCAGAAGATGAGGGCCGCGAACAGGGCCGCGACGCCCAGCGCCGCCAGGCCGGCCGCGCGAAGTCCGCGACGTTCGAGCGGCGAGACGGCGGTCGCCGCCTCGGCGCCCATCGGCGCCGTCGCGTGCCAAGGGCCCAAGCGCGGCGCGACGATGCGCTCGGCGATGTACCAGCCCAAAGAGGTGAACACGACCGCAATGCCGATCTCGAACCACCAGTTGCCTAGGGGATTCATCGACCAGTCCGGCGCGATCAGGCGTGCGGCGGGCTCGGTGATGCCGAAGATCAGCATGTCGTACTGGCCGGGGAACAGGTTGCCCGACAGGCCGACCGCCGCGCCCGCGAAGCCGATGATGACCCCGAGGACCGGGTGACGTCCCGCGGCGGCGAACACCACGCCGGCGAGGGGCACATAGACGAGATAGCCGGCGTCGAAGGCGTGGGTTGTCAGCATGCCGATGACGAAGACTGCGGGAGTCAGGATCTGCTGCGGAACGCCGCCCAGGCTGGCTCGTAGCAGGGTCGCGAACAGTCCGCTGCGGTCGGCGACACCCGCGCCCAGCACCACGGTCAGCGCGATGCCGAGCGGCGTAAAGCTCGCATAGGTACGGGCCATCTCGGTGAACAGCTTTCGGACGTTCTCCTCCGACAGCAGGCTCTTGGCCGCCAGGGTCTCGCCGGTGACCGGATTGACCGCCGCCCAGCCCAGGCTTGAGCCGGCGACAGACACGGCGACCAGAACGCCGATCAGGCCCAGGAAGATGAAAACGGGGTCGGGCAGGGCGTCGCCGATCTTCTCGACGACGTTAAGGAATCGTCCGCGGGCAGGCGTGTCGATCTGAAGCTCGGCCATGATCCAGCCGAACACAGGCCAGGCGGCGTGTCTATTCGTCCGGATAACGAAGTTATTCAGTCCGCCGCGCCGCCACTCCGCCGTTCAGCCCTTGGCCGCGAGCCGCCCCGCCAGGGTCCGGGTGCGCCGGGCCACCGTCCAGATCGCGCCCAGCACGATGGCGAACAGCCCGACCATCAGGGCCTCGCCACGCCAGCCCCACAGGGGCTCGAACGCGGCCACGACGCAGGCGCCGGTGAGCGCGGCCATCCGGTGCGGCTTGGCCATCGGGCCCGAGAAGTCGGCGGGCAAGCCCAGGCCGCGTCCCAACTCGCGGACATAGGCGGTCAGCACCGCCAGCACCGCCGCGGCCCAGCCAAGGGCGGCCGCGAACACCATGCCGGAGGCCGCGGCGCAGTAGCCGGCCCCCACCAGGAACAGGGCGTCGGCGATGCGGTCCGGCAGCTCGTTCCAGATCGGGCCGGACGTGCCGCCCTTGCCGTGCTCGACGGCCACCATGCCGTCCAGCAGGTTGCAGACCAACCGTAGCTGGATGCAGAGCCCGGCTCCGATCAGGTGCGCCCCGCGCGACAGACCCTCGGCGAAGCCGGCGGCGATGAACAGCACCAGGCCCAGCACCGCGAAGACCACGCTGCCGGCCGAGATGGCGTCGGGGCTGATCCCGGCGCGGGCCATGGCCGCCGCCAGGCCCCGGGCCCAGGCCGCGCCGCGGGTCTTCAGGGGGCGGCGGTTCTCAGGCGTGGCGTCGGTCATGGGACGGCCTTGGCTTGGCCGCGCGCGAGGGTGGCGGCGTAGAGGACGGCGTAAAGGGTGGAGACTGACCAGGGCACGGCGATGGTCCGCACGATCTCCGGCGTGCCGATCAGCTTGTGGACCGCCACCAGCAGGACCAGCACCGTCCCGGCGGTGATCGCGGGCGGCAGGACGTAGGCGAGGACGCCGGGAAACTTGCCGCGCATGGCCTCCAGCACCCGTTTCAGCACCAGGGTGATCAGGCCGGAGAGCACGCCCTGCGAGAAGGCGGGAAACCAGGCCGCGGCCAGGCCATGGCCGCTGTTTGCATAGAGCGCCCACCCGCCCATGGCCAGGAAGGCGAAGCCCACATGGGTCGCGCTCGATCCGGCGAATGTCCGAAAGCCCGGGCCCAAGTTCGGCTCCCCTGCCGCTGGGACGCGAGCCTCGCCGTCATGCGAGCCACGGTCAAGGCGTGCTTGACCGTAGGGCCATGCGGGTCATGCTCGTGGAGGGCGAGCGGGGAATATCTGGCATGGACGCGATCACGGCCTTTTTCGGCGGGCAGCCGCCGGCCCTGCTGTGGGGCCTGGGCGGGGTGCTGGCCGTCCTGACCCTGGCGGTGGGGATTACCCTGCTGCTGCCCAGGCTGAAGCCGGGCGGCGACTTCACCAACCTGCGCCAGCGCATCTCGTCCTGGTGGGTGATGATCGCCCTGCTGGCCGCCGCCCTGCTCGCCGGCTGGCAGGCGGTGACGGCCCTGTTCGTGGTGGTCTCTTTTATCGCCCTGCGGGAGTTCCTGTCCCTGGCGCCGGTGCGCCGCGAGGACCGGCCCATCGTGCTGGCCGCCTTCGCGGCCATGCTGATCAACTACGGCTTCATCGTCGCCGACGACTACGGCCTCTACCGGGTCTTCATACCGACCTATGTCTTCCTGATCGTGCCCTTCCTGATGGCCTGTATCGGCCAGACGCGGGCCTTCCTGGCGACCACGGCGACCTTCCACTGGGCCATCGTCACCTGCGTCTACAACCTCGGCTACATCGCCTTCCTGATGCGTACTCCGGCCAGCGAGCCGCTGCCGGCCGGAGCCGCGGGCCTGGTCTTCTTCCTGCTGGTGGCCACCGAGGCCAATGACGTGGCCCAGTACGTCTGGGGCAAGCTGTTCGGGAAGCGGAAGATCGTCCCCAAGGTCAGCCCCAACAAGACCTGGGAGGGCTTCCTGGGCGGCTGGGCGACCACCGCGGCCCTGATCTGGTTCCTGGGGCCCGTCTTCTCGCCGCTCAGCGGCCTCGGCCTGGCTTGCCTGGCGATCTTCCTGCCCATAGCGGGCTTCGCCGGCGACGTGACCATGAGCGCCATCAAGCGCGACATCGGGGTGAAGGACACCAGCGCCCTGATACCCGGCCATGGCGGCCTGCTGGATCGCGCCGACAGCCTGACCTTCACGGCCCCGCTGTTCTTCCACATCCACGCCTACTTCGCCCTGAGCCACTTCTGATGCGCTGGCTCCGTCGTCTCGTCCTGGTGGGCATCGCCCGTCCCATCGCCCGCATCTTCACCGGCGCCGATATCATCGGGCGTGAGCGCCTGCCGCTGAAGGGCCCGGCCATCCTGGCGGCCAACCACGCCAGCCATGTCGACACCATCCTGATGCTGACCCTCTATCCGTCCAAGGCGCTGGACCGGGTGCGGCCCGCGGCGGCGGCGGACTACTTCCTGAAGGGCGGCCTGATCAGCTGGCTCTCCAACACCATCATCGGCATCGTCCCCGTCCACCGCGACAAGGCTGGGACCGGGGTCGACGTCCTGGCCCCCGTGCGCGAGGCGCTGAAGGCCGGCGACATCGTGCTGATCTTCCCGGAAGGCACACGCGGGGACGGGGAGGAGATGTCCGACCTGAAGAGCGGCGTCGCCCGCCTGGCCGCCGACGTGCCCGAGGCGCCGGTCTATCCGATCTGGCTGCAGGGCGCCGGCCGGGTCCTGCCCAAGGGCGAGGTGGTGCCGGTGCCGATGAACTGCACGGTCCTGGTGGGCGAGCCCATCTATTGGCAAGGCGACCGCAAGGCGTTCATGGAGGCGCTTCGCGTGGCGTTGGAAGACCTCCACGCCAAGGCCCCGCCCCAGCGCTGGGCTTAGGCCATCTTGGCCTTGCGAAGGACCTGGTAGGCCTTGATCACCCGCTGCAGCTTGTGCTCGGCCGAGCGGTCGCCGCCGTTGCTGTCGGGGTGGCAGCGCTTCACCAGTTCGATGTAGCGGGCACGGATCTTCGGCGCGTCTGCGGAGTCCTCGAGGTCGAGGTCGGCGAGCGCATTGCGCTCCAGCTTGCCGATTCGCCGGGCCTCCGGAGTCGCCACGCGGGCGTTGGGTCCGCCGCCACCGAACAGGTTGAACGGGTCGCGATAGCCCTGGCCCTTGCCGAAGTTGTGGCTGGCCGCCGCCGATTCCCGCGAGAACCGGCTGGCCTTGAACTCCCAGGTCGGGCGGTCGCCGGCCGCGCTCTGGGCCTGGCGCTGACGCACCTCGCCCTCGCTCATGCCGGCGAAGAAGTTCCACTGGCGGTTATATTCGGCCGCATGACCCTGGCAGAACCAGTAGTGCTCGTTGAGCATGTCACGGGATTTCGGCGCGCGCGCGCTTCCGGCCAGGCGGCATCCCGCGTGGTCGCAAGCCCGTTCCCCGGGCTTCAGCGCATAGACGTCGTCATCGGCCTGTGCGGCCTCTTCGGGGGTCGGTGGACGCACCCGGATGTCGACAAACTTAGGCTTGTATTGAAACGCGCCGGCCATGACCCAAGTATGAGGCTCCTAGAGTCCCTTTCAAGAATTGAACTTGATGCCGATGGGCGCCATATTTGAGACCATCCACGACAAGCTCACCGCGGCGTTCTCGCCCACCCGCCTGGAAATCCAGGACGATTCCGACCGGCATGCCGGCCACGCGGGCGCGACACCAGGGGGAGAGAGTCATTTTAACGTATTGATCGAGGCAGAAGCCTTCGCGGGAGCGCCCAAGGTGGCGCGACAGCGGATGGTCTACAAGGCCCTGGCTGAAGAATTGAACGGGCCCATCCATGCCCTTTCGGTCAAGGCGCTGGCTCCTGGAGAGCCGAGCTAGAATAATTTCCTGGTTCGCCGGTTCACGGCGGCCCCGCCTGGGGAGGCGACATGAAGACGACGATGACCGTCAATGGCGAGGCGAGAACGCTCGACCTCGATCCGCGCACGACGCTGCTGGACGCCCTGCGCGAGCACCTGCGGCTGACCGGCTCGAAGAAGGGCTGCGACCACGGGCAGTGCGGCGCCTGCACGGTGCTGGTGGGCGGGGTGCGGATCAATTCGTGCCTCAGCCTGGCGGTCATGCATGACGGCGACGAGATCACCACCATCGAGGGGATCGGAACCGAAGCCGCCTTGCACCCGATGCAGGTGGCCTTCCTGGACCAGGACGCCTTCCAGTGCGGCTACTGCACCCCGGGCCAGATCTGCTCGGCGGTGGGGATGCTGAAGGAGGCCGCAGACAACTGGCCTAGCCAGGCGACGGAAGACCTGACCGGCGCAGTCTCGCTCACCGACGCCGAGATCCGCGAGCGGATGAGCGGCAACATCTGCCGCTGCTCGGCCTATCCCCAGATCCTGGCGGCGATCCGCGACGTGGCGGGAGACGCCGCATGAGGCCCTTCACCTACGAACGCGCCGCCGACGCCCTTTCGGCCGTGAAGGCCGTGGCCTCGACCCCGGGGGCCAAGTTCCTGGCCGGCGGCACCAACCTGCTGGACCTGATGAAGCTCGACATCGAGCGGCCGACCCATCTGGTGGACGTGGGTCGCCTGCCCCTGGCGGGGATCGAAGGCGCCGACGGCGGCGTCCGGCTGGGTGGCGCGGCGACCAACAGCCAGGTCGCGGCCGACGCCACGGTGCGGGCGCTCTATCCCGTCCTCGTCCAGGCCATCGTCTCGGGCGGGTCGGGCCAGCTGCGCAACAAGGCCACGGTGGGCGGCAACCTGCTTCAGCGGACCCGCTGCGCCTATTTCTACGACACCACAAAGCCCTGCAATAAGCGCCAGCCCGGTTCGGGCTGCGGCGCATTGGAGGGCCTCAATCGCAACAGCGCCATCTTCGGCGCCAGCAATCACTGCATCGCCACCCACCCCTCGGACATGGCCGTGGCCCTGACCGCGCTGGGCGCCAAGGTCGAGACCCTGTCCCCCGACGGATCGTCGCGGACCCTCGCGGTGGCCGACCTGCACCGCCTGCCCGGCGATACACCGCAGATCGAGACCGACCTGGTTCCCGGCGAGCTGATCACCGCCGTGGTCCTGCCGCCGCCGCCCAGGGGCGGACAGGCTTATGCCAAGGTCCGCGACCGGGCCTCCTATGCCGGAGGACTGGCCAGCGTGGCGGTGGCCGGCGGCCAGGTGGCCTTCGGCGCCGTGGCCCACAAGCCCTGGCGCGCCGAGAAGACCGAGGCCGCCCTATCGGCCGGCGCCTCACCCGCCGAAGCCGTCGAGGCCGAACTGGCGGACGCCCGGGCCAACGGCCGCAACGCCTTCAAGATCGATGTCATCCGCCGTCTGACGGCGGCGACGCTCGCCGAGCAAGGGAGGGGCGCATGAGCTCCGTCAAGGATTGGGCCGCGCCCAACCCCATCACCGAGAACCGCGGCGGGCTGATCGGCAAGGGCGTCGATCGCTACGAGGGCAAGCTGAAGGTCACAGGGACGGCTCCCTATGCCTATGAAGTCGAGCCGCCTTCGCCGCCGGCCTTTGGCTACCTGGTGACGGCCGCCATCGCGCGCGGGCGGATTGTCCGAATCGACACCGCCGCGGCCGAGGCTTCGCCGGGCGTTCAATTCGTCTGGACGCACCACAACGTGCCGACTCAGGCCGCGCGTGGCAGCCGCGCCAATCCCCGCAGCCAGCGGCCCTCCAATCCCGCCCTGGTGGGCGACCGGATCGAATATTTCGGCCAGTCGGTGGCTTTCGTCGTCGCCGACACCTTCGAGAACGCGCGAGCCGCCGCGAACCTGGTCGAGGTCGAGTACGCCGCCGAGGACGCCCTGGTGAGCTTCGAGGCCAACCTCGATGCGGCCGAACAGCCTCCCGGCGAGGAGGACGTTCACATCGGCGACTTCCCGAGCGCCTACGGCTCGGCGCCGGTGAGCGTCGACGAGACCTATGTCAGCCCGGTCCAGAACCACGTGCAGATGGAGCCGGTGGCGACCTTGGCCTGGTGGGACGGCGACAAGGTCACGGTCCACACCTCGATCCAGATGGTGAAGGGCGGCCAGCATGCCCTGGCCGAGACCCTGGCCATCCCCAGCGACCGGGTCCACCTGCTCACCCGCTATATCGGCGGCGGCTTCGGCGGCAAGGGCCAGGCCTATGACGACCTGATCCTCGCCGCCCTGGGCGCGCGCGCGCTCGGGCGACCGGTGAAGCTCGCCTACACCCGCCAGCAGATGTTCCACGGCACCATCCACCGGCCCGCGGTGATTATGCGCGTGCGGCTGGGAGCCCAGCCCGACGGACGGCTGACCGCCTTCGCGGTGGAGGCGACCACCCACTGCGCCCGCAACGCGATCTTCACCGAGCACGCGGCCAATTTCTCGCGCAACCTCTACGCCGCGCCCAACCGTCTGACCGGCCACCGCCTGGTGAAGATGGACCTGCCGGGCGCGGGGCCCATGCGTGCGCCGGGCGAGGCGCCGGGCATGCTCAGCCTGGAATGCGCCATGGATGAGCTGGCCGAGA
Organism: Phenylobacterium sp. LH3H17; assembly: GCF_024298925.1. NCBI lineage: Bacteria > Pseudomonadati > Pseudomonadota > Alphaproteobacteria > Caulobacterales > Caulobacteraceae > Phenylobacterium > Phenylobacterium sp. LH3H17. Next base: position 1,097,712 of record NZ_CP101283.1, read on the forward strand.
AGCTGGGCATGGACCCCATCGAGCTGCGCCTGCGCAACGAACCCGACGTGGATCCGGAGACGGGCAAGCCCTTCTCGATCCGCCAGTTGATCCAGTGCCTGACGGAAGGCGCCCAGCGGTTCGGCTGGGATCGCCGCAACCCCAAGCCGGGTCAGGTCCGCGACGGGCGCTGGCTGGTGGGCATGGGCATGGCCTGCGCCATCCGCGGCAATTTCCTGCTGCCGGCCAAGGCCGGGGTGCGGATCGACGCCGACGGCACCATCACCCTGCGCCAGGGCATGACCGACATCGGTACGGGCACCTATACGATCCTGGCCCAGATCACCGCCGAGACCCTGGGGGTCTCCATGGACAAGGTGAAGGTGGAGATCGGCGATTCCGAGTTCCCGCCGGCCCCGGGCTCCGGCGGCCAGTTCGGGGCCGCCACGGCGGGCTCGGCGGCCTACGAGGCCGGCATGAACCTGCGCCGGGCGCTGACGGAACTGGCGGTCAATGACCCGAACTCGCCGCTCTATGGCGGACCGGCCGAGTACGTCACCTTCGAGAACGGCCTGATCGGCATCGAGAACCGTACCGAGGGCCTCGCGGCCCTGGTGGCCCGCGCCGCGCCGGAGGGGGTCTATGTGGAGGGCTCGATCAGCCCCGCCGCCGACGCCCGCGACTATTCACAGCACACCTACGGCGCCCATTTCGCCGAGGTCGGGGTGGACACGGTCACCGGCGAGGTTCGCATGCGCAGGATGTTCGGCGTGTTCGCGGCCGGCCGCATTCTCAACGCCAAGACCGCCAAGAGCCAGATCACCGGCGGCATGATCTGGGGCGTGGGCACGGCGCTGACCGAGGGAAACGCCGTCGATCCGCGCTACGGCTCGTTCATCAACCAGGACATGGCCGGATACCTGGTGCCCAGCCACGCCGACATCGTCGACCTGAACGCCATCTTCCTCGACGAGGCCGACGACAAGGCCAATCCCATGGGCATCAAGGGGGTCGGTGAGCTGGGCATCTGCGGGGCCGGGGCGGCGGTGGCCAACGCCATCTACAACGCTGTTGGCGTGCGGCTGCGCGACTATCCGATGACCCCGGACAAGGTGCTGGCCGGCATGATGGCCAAGGGGCTCTAGCGCCGCCGGGCGGGCCGAACGGGCGTCCCGCGATAGGCCGAAGGCGTCACCCCGTGGGCGGCGCGGAAGGCGGCGGTGAAGTGGCTGTGGCTGGAGAAGCCCAGGTCTAGGGCCAGGCCGGCGATTTCCTCTGTCTCGGGCAGCAGGGCGAGCGCGCGGGTCAGGCGCAGCCTGCGCTGATATCGGCCGATAGGCGTGCCCTCGGCGCGGTGGAAGATTTCGGCCAGATAGACCGGAGAGACCCCCAGGGCCCGGCCGATCCGGGTCAGCGACAGGGGCTCGCTCGCCTGGGCCAGCATCTCCTTGACGGCGGCGACCAGCCGCAGCGGCCGCGGTCCCACGGGGTCGGCGCGGGGCGGCTGCGCCCGAGCGCCGAACGCAGCAGGCGCAGGGCGGCGTCCTCGATGCTGAGACCGTCCTCGCCTTCGCCGCGCATCAGGGCCGCGGCCAGCCGCTGGGCGGTGTGCGACGCCGGGATGGTCAGCTCGTCGAACCGGACGAGGCCTTCGCCGACCAGCTCCTCCAGATGTTCCTCGGACAGCGTGAGGATGAGGGCGCGCACGTCATCGTCGGCCAGACGGCGGTCGCGGGAGACCAGCCCCGGCGTGATCATCAGCACCTGGTTCGGATCGCAGATCGCCTCGCGCCGGCCGGCCTTGAAGTGGAAGGTGCTGGCGATGGGGATCAGGATCTGGCGCTCGTCCGAAAGCACCTCCCCGGTCCAATCGGGGGTCAGGCCGTGGGCCGTGGCGATCTCGACGCGCAGGGGCCCGCCGTCGGCGAGACGCCGCCGCGTCTCATGGAAGGCGTCGGGGCCGGGGCGCTGGTTCACCGGTCGAGCATGACCCCCGGCGCGGTTGCGGCGCTATCGGAAAATTCAGGTCGGGCGACCTGAAGATCCTGAAAGCCCGGCCGAGTCGACGCCGCTAGGGTCCGCACCCGAGACGCCAGGAGTATCGCCCGTGGACCCGAAACTGATGAGCCTGTTCCTTGCGACGGCGGCGACCTTCGTCGTGCCCAGCCTGGCGCGGGCAGGGCCGGAAGACGACTGCGGGGCGGTCTCGGCCCTCGACCTCGCCTACCAGGCCGCGGTGAAGCGCAATGACGCCGCGGCCATGGACGCGATCCTGCACGATGACTTCACCCTGGTGCTGGGCGACGGCCGCGCGATCTCGCGCGACGATCTGCTGAAGGAGGCGCGGGCCGGTTCGATCACCTACGAGCAGCAGGACGAGGACCCCGGCACTCAGACCGTTCGGGTCTGGGGTGACACCGCGGTGGTGACCGCCCGACTATGGGTGAAGGGCGTCGACGCCAAGGGCGCCTTCGATCGCCGCCTGTGGTTCAGCGACACCTATGTGCGCACGCCCAAGGGCTGGCGCTACGCTTTCGCGCAGGCGTCGCTGGCCCTGCCGCAATAGCCGGCCTAGGTCGCCGCCTTGAGCACGGTGGTCTTGTTGATCCGGTAGGGGATGCTGAAAGAAGCGAGGCCGGGGATACCGAATTCGGCGACATAGTAGGCGGTCAGCCGGGCGACCTTCCCCGCGGCGATGGTCTCCGTCGTGAGCGTGACCGTCACATCGGTGTTGGCGGTGACGTCCAGGTGGCTCGTCACGATGGCCTGGGCCGCGGCCTGGGTGAGCTTCGGATCGATCAGCAAGGCGCGGTTGGCCCGCTCCATGGCGCTGCGGACGCTGGAGAGCCTGTGCTGGGTCCAGCCGAACTGCATGATGGCAAGCAGCAGCATGATCATGACCGGCGCGACCAGGGCGAACTCCACGGCCGAGGTTCCGCCCTCGCTCGCCGCGGCCCGAAGCGCTTTGCGAAGCCTAGCGGACACGGACGACCGTCCGGTCGGTGACTTCGCGACCATCGCGATGCAGGGGCGCCGTGGCCGTCAGGGTCACATAGACCGCCGGCGGGCGGCTGGCCGGGCAGAGGTTGGCGCAGGGCGCCACGACTTCGCCGCAGCGGCAGGCCCGCGTCGTCATGACGACGCCTGCCTGGGGCTTGTTGCGCCAGCTGGACTGGGCCAGGGCGGTGGCGACCGCGTCGTCGGATCCGCCGTTCATGTAGTAGTGGGCCCCGACCTCCAGCGCGCTGCGCATCTCCTGGCGGCTCTCGCCGAATTGCCAGATGGCGAAGGATGCCGCCGCCAGAAGGGCGATCGCCGGCGTTATGAGCGCGAACTCGGTGGCCGCCACGCCGCTGCGGTCACGATGGAAGGCGCGAAGGAGGGTCCTCATGCCGTCAGCCTCACGAGATTGAGCAGGGGGATCGCGGTCATGCCGTAGGCGCTGCAGTCGACGCCGACAGTGGCGTTTCCGGTCCATTGGATGATGCGCGCCACGACCTGGGTGCAGCCGTTCTGCCCGGAGAAGTTGCCTTGGTAGTCGACCTCCTGGGAGGCGTAGTAGATCGCCCCGGTCATCTGCGAGCTGGCGTCGCCGAGGAACTTGTTGCTCCCGCCCACGGTGTTCCGATCACCGAAGAAGAGGATGCCCGAATAGACGCCGCTCGCCGGTGCGGTGAGGTCCACATGGGCCGAGCCATTCATCTTCACGTGGCCGCCGCTCGTGGTGTAGATGGTCACTCCCGAGCCCGTGACGCTGGCCGTGGCGTTCACGGTGAAGTCGCCCTCGACGTAGTAGACGCCGGGATTAAGGGTCAGGTTTCCCTTGGCGGTCAGTCCGCTGCAGTAGCGGCCGGGGTTGAGCGTTCCATTGTTCGGAACCGGCTTGCAGGCCCCGCTGGGCGTCGGCGCCGCCACGTTCTTGTAGGGGTCGGCGACCGGCGTCTGCCCGGTCATCGGGACGTCGCACTCGCTCATGGTCAGGCCGGTGGTGGCCGTGACCCCGCCCGCGGCGATGACGCAGTCCGTGGACAGCTTGGCCGAGCCCTGCACATTGACCGCGTTCGCGGCGACGGAGTTGGCCATGACGCTGCAGCCGTCGAGGGTCAGGGTCGAACTGCCGGAGAATTGCGCCGCGGCGCCCGCGGTCGGATCCAAGGCCAGCAGGCAGGCGCTGGCGGCGGAGTTGTAGGTCGCCACCGCGCGGCTCGACAGCTTCACCTCGTTCTTCAGGAAGAAGGCGCTGAAATATCGGGGCGCCTCATCGCGCAGGATCACCTCGACCTGGCCCCCGCCGTTCTGAGCCGTCCGGGTGACCTGAATCGTGCCGGGCCCGATGTCGAAGCCGTTGTCGGCGACAGTGAGGTTGGCAACTGTCAGGATATCGGCCTCCGAAGAGCCCGAGCGGTCCTCGATGGCCGCCGCGTAGGCCGCGGCGTCCGCCGCTGACTGCATCGCCTGGTACTTGAAATACCAGGAGGTGGTCTCGATCCCGAGGGCCGATCCGCCGATCACCAGCGGCAAGCCCAATGCGAACAGGACGGCGACGTTGCCGCGCGTATCCTGAGCGAACACCTTGCGTGTCGACATCCTCGCCCCCGATTTCAGATCGTGAGCACAGCATGCCGGAGCGTGCTAAATCCTGGCCTAATCGAATAAGTTAATTCGGAAAAAATCCAACAATCCGTTGAGAACAGACCGACGCGTAGTCCGTATTAAAGATAATTAGGAAAAATGGATTCAGCATGCCCTGAGTAACAGCGGTCGAATTACTTTCGCTGCTGAATCAGGGCTCAAGCGCGCCGTGTGTCGCTGGCGTTGCGCTCCGGCGTCGAGGTCAGGGGACCTTTGCGCGGAGCTCGCCGAGGATCCGGGCCAAGTCGCCTTCGCGGAACGGCTTCTGCAGGACCATCGAACCCTTGTCGACGTCGCGCAGGCCGGCGTCGCCGTAGCCGGTAGCGAAGGCGAAGGGCGCGCCCTTCGCCCGCAGCAGGTCGGCGAGCGGGAAGATCGGCTGCCCGCCGAGATTCACGTCGAGGACCGCGCAGTCGAGTTCGGCGGTGTTGGCCAGTTCGATGGCCTCATCGAGCCGCGAGGCGGGACCCACGACCTTGCAGCCCAGGTCTTCCAGCATGTCCTCGATCAGCATCGAGACCATCATCTCGTCCTCGACCACGAGGACTCGAAGGCCCGCCAGATCAGGAATCTCGCTCATTCTCGCTCCCAAGCCCCGGGACTCTCCGACGTCGCCACAAGAGCAACGCCGAACGGATCATAGTCAAGTCCGCGCGCCAGGGCGAGGCTGTCCGACGGACGACACCCCCAGCATCGCCCGTCGGACCAGAATCGCGATTCCTCGCGGTCCACTGTGACGATTGAAAGCGTTCCATTGGCGGGTGTCTGTCGCATTCCCGACTATTGGGATTCAACGGCGTCTTGAGGCGGCGAAATGCGCAGGCAGGTGATCTGATTTCGCTCGCGCTTGACCACCTGGAAGCGATGGCCGTGGAAGGTCCAGGTCTGGCCGACCTTGGGGATGGTCTGGGCCTCGTGGATCACCAGGCCGGCCACGGTGACGGCGTCGTCGTCCGGCAGGTTCCAGTCCAGCGCGCGGTTCAAATCGCGGATCGCCACCCAGCCGTCGACCATCACCGAGCCGTCCGGTTGAGCGCGTACGCCCTCGAGCGCGCTGTCGTGCTCGTCCTCGATCTCGCCGACGATCTCCTCGAGGATGTCCTCCAGGGTGATCAGGCCCTGCAGAGAGCCATACTCGTCCACCACCAGGGCGAAATGGCTCTGGCGCTTGAGAAAGGCGTTGAGCTGGTCCTTCAGGCTGGTGGTCTCGGGAATGAACCAGGCCTCGCGCACGATGGCGGGGATGTCCAGCTTCTCGAATGCGGCGTTGGAATCGGCCATTGCCACCAGCAGGTCCTTGGCGTGCAGGATGCCGATGATGTTCTCGGTGTCGTTGCGATAGAGCGGGACGCGACTGTGGCCGCTCTCCAGCATGGCCGCCACGAGCTCGCGCGACGGCAGGTCGGCGTCGATCATCGAGATCGACTTTCGGTGGACCATCACCTGGGTGACGTCCATTTCCGACAGGTCCAGCACCCCGCCCAGCATGTGGCGGTCACGACTCTCCACCAGGCCCTCGGAGTGATGATACTCCACCGCGCCGCGGATCTCCTCGTGGGCCGCCAGCACGTCAGTCTCCATGGACAGGTTGATGCCGAAGGGCTTGAGCGTCTGGCGCACGATCCACTGGGCGCCGTTGGCCAGCGGCCCGAAGATCCGCACCACCCAGTAGGTCGGGATGGACAGCGCCCGAGCCACGTCGTCGGCGCGGGCGATGGCCAGGGACTTCGGCAGGATCTCGCTGAAAATGACGATCAGAACGGTCATCACTACGGTGGCGATCAGGGCGCCGACCGGACCGGGGAAGGCCGTGGAGAGGGCCAGGGTGGTCAGCGCCGAGGCGCCGATATTGATGACGTTGTTGGAGAGCAGGATCGCTCCGATCATCCGCTCCTGATCGGCGATGAGCAGATTGACCCGCCGGGCGGCGCGGTCGCCCTCGCGCTCCAACTGGTGCATCCGGCCGCGGCTGGCGGCGGTCATCGAAGTCTCGGCGGCCGAGATCAGTCCCGAGAGGCCCAGCAGGACGACCAGGACCGGCGCCAGGCCGGCGAGGATCGCGAAGATCACGGGGAGGCTCCTTCAGAGATCAGGAAGTCGCGGACGGCCTGGGCGGAGACATCCTTGGCGACGAACGCGTCGCCCAGGGCGCGCGCCAGGATGAAGGTCAGCTTGCCGTCCTCGGCCTTCTTGTCCTGGCCCATGTGGCGGACCAGCCGATCGGCGGCGAAGGGCGCGGCGGCGACGCCGGCCAGGCGGGTGGGCAGGCCGGCGGCGGCGATGGCCGCCTCGGCCCGCTGGGCGTCCTGGCTCGGGCAGAGCCCCTGGGCGGCGGAAAACCGGAAGGCGATGGCCGAGCCCGCCGCCACGGCCTCGCCGTGCAGCAGGGACTCGCCGAAGCCGGTCTCGGCCTCCAGGGCGTGGCCGAAGGTGTGACCGAGGTTCAGCAGGGCACGGCGGCCCGCTTCCTTCTCGTCCTCGGCGACGATCTCGGCCTTCATCTCCACCGAGCGGGCGACAGCGTGGCCCAGGGCCTCGGGGTCCCGCGCCAGGACCTGCGGCCCGTGCGTCTCCAGCCACTCGAAGAAGGCGAAGTCGCCCAGCAGGCCGTACTTGATCACCTCGGCGTAGCCGGCACGCATCTCGCGGTCGGAGAGGCTGGCGAGCACGTCGAGGTCGGCCAGGACCGCCAATGGCTGGTGGAAGGCGCCGATCAGGTTCTTGCCGCGGGGCGTGTCGATGGCGGTCTTGCCGCCCACCGAGGAGTCCACCTGCGCCAGCAGGGTGGTGGGGATCTGCACGAAATCGATCCCGCGCTTGTAGATCGCCGCGGCGAAGCCCGCGAGGTCGCCCACCACGCCGCCGCCGAAGGCGGTGATCACGTCGCCGCGGTCCAGCTCCAGGGCCAGCAGGCGATCACTGACCTCGGCGAGGCCCTCCCAGCTCTTTGTCGGTTCGCCAGGCGGCATGACGATGGGATGGCAGGCTATGCCGGCCGCCTCCAGGGCGGCGGTGAGACGGGCGCCGTGCAGGGCCCAGACGGTCTCGTCGGTGATCACCGCGGTGCGCGGGCGCTTGAACAGGGGGCGCAGGCAGGTCCCGGCCTGGTCCAGCAGGCCTGCGCCGATGACCACGTCATAGGCGCGGTCTTCCAGGCCGACGCGGACGGTGCGGTTCATCGAGGGTGGTCCTGCAGATGGGCTGTCATGGCCTGGATCACCTGGTCGACGGTCACATGGTGGGCGGCGTCGCCGGTCTCCACCACCACATCGGCCTCGGCATAGAACGGATAGCGTGCGGCCGCCTGGGCCTGCAGCACCTCCAGCGGATCCTTGCCGGACAGGAGCGGGCGGTTCTCCTTGCGCGACACCCGCCGCGCCAGCACCTCAAGGTCGGCCTTCAGCCAGACCGAGATGGAGCGGGACTTGATCAGGGCGCGGGTCTCGGGGTTCATGAAGGCGCCGCCGCCGGTCGCCAGGACATGCGGCGGATCCTCCAGCAGGCGCGCGATCACCCGGCGCTCACCCTCCCGGAAGGCGGCCTCGCCCAGGTCGGCGAAGATGTCGGGGATGGAGCGGCCGGCCGCGGCCTCGACCTCCGCGTCGGCGTCGCGGAAGGGCAGGTCGAGCGCGCTGGCGAGCCGGCGGCCCACGCTCGATTTCCCAACGCCCATGAGGCCCACGAGGGTGATGGTCCGGGCGCGTAGCTGTGTGTAACGGTCCATGAACGGCGAAGGTCTACACGAGCAGGGCCCCTCGCGCCAACTTCAGGCGTTGAGTTAGGTTGAGGTGGTCATGGATCGAAGGTTCATCGGCATGGCGCTCGGCGCCTTCCTGGTCTCCAGCGCGGCGAGCGCGCAGGAGGTGGCGGTCACGCCCTTGGCCGCGCCGGACCATTTTTCGACGGCCGGCCGCGATACCGGCCTGGGCGCGGACCTTTGGCGCGGAACCTCGCCCAGCATCGCGCGCACGGTGATCGTCCTGTTGGCGACCAAGCCGCTGTCGCCGGCCGGCCGAGGCCTGGCTAGCCGGGTGCTGGCCACCGGCGCAATCGGTCCCGAGGGGCTCGGCCAGGACTCGGGACTGGCTGGCGCGCGGGTCTCGGCCCTGCTGGCCCAGGGCGCCGTGGCCGAGGCCGGCGCCATCCTCGACCGCTCCTCCGGCCTGGATCGCTCGCCGGAACTTGCCCGCGCGGCGGCCGAGGCGGCCTTGCTGGCCGACGCCCCGGACCGGGCCTGCACGATCGCCGCGCAGCTGGCCACCGGCCGCGACGATATCTACTGGCTGCGCCTGCGGGCCTATTGCCAGGAGCGGGCGGGGGAGGCGGGCGCGGCTCAGCTCACCTTCGACCTCGCCCAGAGCCAGGCCCGCGACGCGGCCTATGGCCGGCTGATGGGGGTGAAGCTGGCGGGGGGCGGCGATCCCGGCCCGGCCTCCCTGCGCAACGGCCTCGACTACGCCCTGTCACGCGACCTCTCGCTGAATCTAAGCCAGGCCAAGGCCTCGCCGGCCGTGGCCGCGGCGCTGGAGCGTGGCCAGGCGACCCCTACGCCGGACGATCCCGTCCTGGCCGACGCTTTCAGCCTGACCAAGACTGGCCAGCCGGACGCCGCGACCCTGGCCCGACTGATGGACCGCGCCGCCGTGGCGGACGCTAAAGCACGTCCCAAAGCCCAGAACGCCGCCCTGATCTTCGCCGCCCTCGGCGCGCCCTCCGATCCGAAAGCGCGCGGAGAGCTGGCGACCTATACCGGCGCGGAGGCCAAGGCCTCGCCCTCGCGGATGCTGGCCCTGGACCTGGCGGCCGACCGCAAGCTGGTTGGCGAGACCGCCCTGCTGGCCCTTTGGGTCGCGGCCGACGCCGGGGCGGCCGGGCCGCCCACGGGCGACCGGGTCCGCATCATCCGGGCGCTGAGGATCGTCGGGCTGGATCAGGATGCGCGAGCCTATGCGGCCGAAGGCCTGGCGGCGCAGCGATGAGCGGCGCGGGCTGGGTCGAGGCCTTCCTGGAGATGATGGCGGTCGAGCGGGCCTCGGCCCGCAACACACTCACCGCCTACGGTAAGGACCTTGTCGACGCGCAGGCCTTCCTGAACGCCCGGGGCGGCGACCTGGCCGCCGCCTCGGCAGAGGACATCGAGAGCTATTTCGCCGCGCTCAGCGACCGGGGCCTGTCGCCCGCCACCGCCGCGCGGCGCCGCGCGGCGGTGCGCCAGTTCTACCGCTTCGTGCTGGGCGAGGGCTGGCGCTATGACGACCCCTCCCGGCGAGTGGAGTCCCCCAAGAAGGGCCGGCCCCTGCCCAAGGTGTTGAGCCGCGCGGAGGTGGACGCCATCATCGCCTCGGCCAGCGCCCGGGACGGGACCCAGGGCCTGAGGCTCGGCTGCATGGTGGAGCTGGCCTACGCCTCGGGCCTGCGGATCTCAGAACTGACCGCCCTGCCGCTGGCTGTGCTGGCCCGCGACCCGGCCTATCTGATCGTCAAGGGCAAGGGCGGCAAGGAACGCCTGGCCCCGCTGAACGTCGCGGCGCGCACGGCGGTGAGGGCCTATCTGGAGGTCCGAAAGAGCTTCCTGCCCAAGGGCGACGCCGCCAATCCGTGGCTGTTCCCCTCTCGCGGCAAGGGCGGGCGGTTGACGCCGCGCCGGTTCGCCCAACTCCTGGACGAGGCTGCCGCCGACGCCGGCATCGACCCGGCCCGGGTCAGCCCCCACGTCCTGCGCCACGCCTTCGCCACCCACTTGCTGGAGGGCGGAGCCGATCTGCGCGTGGTCCAGAAGCTCTTGGGCCATGCCGACATCGCGACCACCCAGATCTACACCCATGTGGCCGGCGAGCGTCTCGCCGAGGTGGTCGCCACCAAACATCCGCTGTCCAGGAAGAGCTGAGCCCAACGAAAAGGCCGCCCGCGGGAGCGGACGGCCTCTCGTCTTGTAGCGGGCGGCTAGCCGGTGATGCGGTAACGGCCCTCACGGTCCGGGCAGACCCGGACGTAACGGTATTCATCGCCACTGATCGGCGCCGGCGCCAGGCGGCAGCGCTGACGGCTGTAGTAGCTGTAGTCGTACTGGCCCGAGCGGCGGCCGCGCTCGTAGCGGCTCTCGCGGTACGGGACGGTCTGGTCGTAGCTGTAGTAGTAGCCGGCGTCGTCGCACTTGGCGTTCTCATGGGCCCGGCCGACGCCGGCGCCGATGGCGCCGCCGACCACGGCGCCGAGCACCGCGCCTTCGGTGCGGGCGTTGCGCGCCGCCACGTTGGAGCCGAGCGCCGCGCCGGCCAGGGCGCCGATCAGGCCGCCCGCAATCGTGCTGTTGTTGCTGCGGCGATCGCGGCAGGGATCGGCATAGGCTCCCGACTGCGACCCATCGCGGCCGTAGTCGCCCGCGGTCCAGACCGGCGGCGGACCGTAGCGCCGCTCATAGGCGCCGGCGCCGTTGGTGCGATCATAGCTGCGGCGATCGGCTTCATACTGCTGGAGCTGGCGCTCGTAGGCGTTGCGGTCCGACCACCGCACGGTGCGATAACGGTCGGTCCAATAGGAATCGTCCCAGGCGGGCGCTGGGCCATAGACGCGGACATAGGAGCCTGAGCCATAACGGGCGTCATAGCGGGCGCGTTCGCGCTCATAGGTTTCGCGGCGCTCTTCATAGCTGGCGCGGGCTTGTTCATACTGTTCGCGCCGGTCGGCGTAGTCGGCGCGGTCGTTTTCGTATGTGCGCAGGTCGCGCTGGTACTGCTCGGTCGGTTGGTACTGCTGGCTCGGTTGGTACTGGGCGAACGCCGGCGCGGCCGTGGCCAAGGCGGCGGTCGCGACAAGGGCGATCTTGATGGCTCTCATAGTAGACTCCTGACGTCAGGCGCTGAACACGCCAATTTCTGAAGGGGAGCCTCCCGCCAGCCTCCCGCCGGACGTGGGTTCGGTTCAACCTCGGCATCCAAAACGCTCCTCTAGGGTAGAGGTTGCACGGGCCGCCGAGGGCCAGTCCAAGGCGATGAAACCACAAGCTGCTCGCCGGACTTGTTAGGCTGAAGGTTCCCGCCTAATTTCCGCCCCTTCCGCAGACGGAAGCGAAACAGAAGAATCCTCGAATGGCCGCGCACTACCTCGAGTTCGAGCGCCCTATCGCCGACCTCGAAGCCAAGATCGAGGAGCTCTCGAAACTGTCCGATACCACGGGCTCCGGCTCCCTGGACGGCGAGATCGAGGCCTTGCGCGCCCGCGCGCGCGACATGCGCAAGCAAGCCTATTCCAAGCTGGACGCCTGGCAGAAGACCCAGGTGGCGCGCCACCCCGAGCGGCCGCACTTCGTCGACTATGTCGGCGGGCTGATCGAGGAGTTCGTGGAGCTGCGCGGCGACCGCAAGTTCGCCGACGACCAGGCGCTGATGGGCGGACTCGGTCGCTTCCGCGGCCAGCCGGTGGTGGTCATGGGCCACGAGAAGGGCCGCGACACCGTCACCCGGGTGAAGCACAACTTCGGCTATGCGCGGCCCGAGGGCTACCGCAAGGCGATCCGGCTGATGGAGATGGCCGAGCGGTTCAACCTGCCGGTGATCAGCTTCGTCGACACCCCGGCCGCCTATCCGGGCGTGGGATCGGAGGAGCGCGGCGTGGCCGAGGCTATCGCGCGCTCGACGGAGAAGTGCCTGATGCTCAACGTTCCCATGGTGGCCGTGGTCACCGGCGAGGGCGGATCGGGCGGCGCCCTGGGCATCGCCTGCGGCAACCGCGTGCTGATCCTGGAGCACGCCATTTATTCGGTGATCCCCCCCGAGGGCGCGAACTCGATCCTGTGGCGCGGCTCGCGCACCGCCGAGGAAGCCGCCAAGGCGATGAAAATCACCGCCCAGGACCTGATCGGCATGAAGATCGTCGACCGGATCATCCCCGAACCGCCCGGCGGCGCCCATTCCGACAAGGAAGCGGCCATGAAGGCGGTGGGCGACGCGGTGGCCGAGGAGTTGGAGTTCCTGGCGCCCATGAGTGTCGAGGCCCTGCGCAAGCAGCGCTCCGACCGCTTCTACGCCATCGGACGCTCCGGACTGCAATAGCAAGAACATTGCTCAAACGGCTTGCCTGACGCCCCGGCGCCGGGTTCATTGTCTTCCAAACAGCTGTTTGGGAGAACGTCATGGCCCTTAAGACCCGTTTCACCGAGCTCGTGGGCGTCGAGCATCCGATCGTCCAGGGCGGCATGCAGTGGGTCGGCCGCGCCGAGCTGGTCGCCGCGGTGGCCAATGCCGGCGGCCTGGGCTTCATCACCGCCCTGACCCAGCCCACGCCCGACAAGCTGCGCGAGGAGATCGAGCGCTGCCGCAGTCTGACCAAGAAGCCGTTCGGGGTGAACCTGACCATCCTTCCGGCGATCACACCGCCGCCCTACGCCGAGTACCGGCAGGCGATCATCGACTCAGGCGTGAAGATCGTCGAGACCGCCGGCAACAAGCCGCAGGAACACGTCGACGAGTTCAAGAAGCACGGCATCCTCGTCGTCCATAAGTGCACCTCGGTGCGCCACGGGCTGTCGGCCGAGCGGATGGGCGTGGACGCCATTTCCATCGACGGCTTCGAATGCGCCGGCCACCCCGGCGAGGACGACGTGCCCGGCCTGATCCTGATCCCGGCCGCCGCCGACAAGATCAAGATCCCGATGATCGCCTCGGGCGGCTTCGGCGACGCGCGCGGCCTGGTCGCGGCCCTGGCGCTAGGCGCCGAGGGCATCAACATGGGCACCCGCTTCATGGCGACCAAGGAAAGCCCGATCCACCAGGCGATCAAGGAGCAGATCGTCGCCAACGACGAGCGCGCCACCGACCTGATCTTCCGCACCATGCACAACACCAGCCGGGTGGCGAAGAACGCCATCAGCCAGCAGGTGGTGGCGCTGGAGAGACAAGGCGCCAAGTTCGAGGACGTGCGCGAGCTGGTCGCCGGCACGCGGGGCCGCAGCGTCTACGAGGTCGGCGACAATGACGCCGGCATCTGGTCGGCCGGCCAGATCCAGGGCCTGATCCACGACATCCCGTCGTGCGAAGAGCTGATCCACCGGATCGTCGCGGAGGCCGAGGAGATCATCACCGGCCGCCTGGCGCGGATGGTCGGCCACCGTCAAGCCGTTCCGGCCTGACGCCACGAGTGACGGCGGCGCCCCCAGGCAAGGCCAATGTCTCCCTGATGGTGGAGGCGTTGTACGCCGTCGCGGCCGAGCCCGACCGCTGGGACCAGTTGGTCGAGGCCCTGGGCGGGGCCTCGGCCGACAGCGCCGAGCAGGATCAGATCCAGGCTGAGGCCGCCGCTGGGGGCCTTGTCCCCGTACGCGCCAATCCGGCCGCCGCCAGCCAGGCGGGCGTGGTGCTGATCGGCCCCGGCGGCGGCGCCGTCGCCTGGAACGCCGGGGGCGCGGCGGCCTTCAAGCAGCGGCTGGGCCTGGTCGAGGCCCACGGCCTGAGGTTCTTCAATCCGGCCAACCACGAGGCGCTGGACGCCGCGCGGCGGCGGCTGCGCGAGACCGCCGGCCGCCAGGTAATCGTCAAGTTCACCCAGGCCGACGATGAGGCCCCGCACTTTGCCTATGTGATCCCGGCCCGGGCCCTGCCGGCGGCGCTGGCCGCCGACCTGCCGCCGGTCGGTGAACTGGGGGAGGGCGCCGTGGCGGTGGTGTTCCCGGCCGTGGAGACCACCGACCGGCTGTGGGCCACCATGCGCGACAGCTTCGGGCTGACACCGGCCGAGACGCGGGTGGCCGCCCGGTTGAAGGACGGCCTGACCCTGAAGGAGGCCGCCGACGACCTGGCGATCAGCGTCAACACCGCGCGCAACCAGCTCCGCGCGGTGTTCGACAAGATGGGCCTGAACCGCCAGAGCGAGCTGGTGAGAGCGCTGACCCAGCTCGGCTCGCTCTCGGGCGCTTTCGGCCAGGAGGCCCCCGCCGCCGCGGTCGCGGCCACCGAGCGCGGGGCCCTGGCGGCTGCTCCACCGATCCGTGTCTTCAAGCTCGCCGACGGACGCCGGCTGGCCTGGCGCCACTATGGAGACCCCGAGGGCCGGCCGGTGTTGGTGTTCCATCAGGGCCTGGGCTGCAGTGTCCTGCCGCGAGGCTCCGACGTGCTGGCCCGCGACCTCGGCCTGCGCCTGATCGCGCCGGAACGGCCCGGAGCAGGACGCTCCGACCCGCGACCCAACTTCACCTTCCAGGGGGTTGGCCGCGACATGGCCGAAATGGCGACAGGTCTGGACCTTGGGCCGGTGCGGATCGCCGCCTTCATGGCCGGGGCGCCCTTCGCCCTGGCGGCCGCCGCCGAACTCGGCGGGGGAGTCGATCGCCTCCTGCTGGCCTCCGCGCGGCCCTCGGGCCAGATGGTCGAGACCGAGCAGGACGCGGGCCACCCAGGGGTGCTGTTTCGGCGACGGATCCTGCGCAACGCCTGGCTGGCCGACACCCTGTTCGCCCTGATGCGGATGCAGCTCAACCGTCGGGGAATCGAGCGCTACGTTCGGGCTGCGGCCTCGGCGCCCAGCGATGCGGCCTATCTGGCCGCGCACCCCGGCGTCATGGATTTCATCGTCGACTATATCGGCGAGTCCCTGGCGGTCACCCACCGTGGCATCGCCGACGAGGTCCGCTGCGCGGCCAGGAGCCCCAGCCTTGATCTCGTGGGCCTGTCGGCGCCGATCAGCGTCTGGCACGGCGCCGACGACGCCATGTCCAGCGTCGATCAGGTCACCGCCTGGCTAGGCGGCCGCGCCGCCGAGACACGGGTCTTCCCGGGGACCGGCCACTTCCTGCCCCACAAGCACTGGCCCGAGGTCCTGGGCTGGCTGGCCCAGGACTAGGATCCAAAACAAAACCGCCGGCGCGAACGCCGGCGGTTCCGTTGCTCTCCAGCGAGGCCCCCCGCGTGAGGCGGACGACCCTCTAAACCCTAGAAGCGAGCGGTCAGGCCCAACTGATAGTAGCGGCCGAGGAAGTCGTAGGTGCCGTATGCGTTGGCCGAGTTCGTCGCGCCCCACGGCGGCTCCTTGTCGGCGACATTGCGCACGATGAAGCGGAGCTTGAGGTTGTCCATGCCGACGCCCATCCGCTCGGCGAGATTGTCGAGCTTATAGGTGAAGGCCAGATCGTGGAGGATGTAGCGCTTCACGGTCAGCGGGAGGCGCGTCTCCGGGGTGAAGTCGTTGTTGAACTCCGATTCCCCGATGTAGTTCATCGTCCAGATCACCGAGAACGGATCACGCAGATAGGCGCTTTCCAGCTTCCAGCGGAAGTCGGCGTTGCCGATCTCGTTCTTGTCGTCGTTCAGATCGAAGCCGAGGCCGGTGACCGACGTCTCCTGCTTGTTCACGTGGAACAGGTCGAAGTTGAAGTTCAGGCTGCCCGGGTTGCCGCCCAGCCAGTCCTGCATGTCCGACAGGTCGGCGAGATTGACGTTGTAGTCGATCCCAAGGGTGAAGCCCTGGAAGTTGGTGTAGCCGGCGTTGATGAAGCCGGTCTGCGGGCCGATCGAGGTGACGCCCCCGCCATTGCTTTCGCCGTTGGTCAGGATCTGCCCCTGCCGCGCGGCGGCCAGGGTGGCGTTCCCGCGCAGGAAGCGGTTGCAGGCGTCGGCGGGCGGGTTGGGCGAGTCGTAGCAGACCTGCAGGATCGACGTCAGGTTGAAGTTCGAGATGGCGTTGGTCAGGTCGATATTGACCCAGTCGAACGAGACCGCCAGGCCGGGAACGAACGATGGCTGATAGACGAAGCCCGCCGACCATTGCTCGGCGATTTCGTTTTCCAGGTTCGGGTTGCCCGAGGTGTTGCCTTGGGCGGTCGACGCCTGGATCTGCGAGGTGAGCGAGAAGTTGGCAGGCAGGCCCAGGGCCTGGAACGCCGCCTCGCAGTTCGCCCGGCGGGTGGCCGGGTTGGGGCCGGTGCCGATGTTGCGGAAGTCGCAAGGGTCGGTGGCCGTAATGAAGCTCGTCGCGTTCGGCAGGTTGACTTCGGTGATGGCCGGGGCCCGGAACGACCGGCTCTTCTGGGCGCGGAGCAGCAGGTCCTGAGTGGGGTACCACCGCAGACCGTAGCTCCAGGCCTTGTCCTCGCCGGCCTGGCTGTGATCGATCTTGCGGTAGGAGCCCTCGATCTCCAACCGATGGAGGCCCGGCAGGGTGAAGTCGCCGCCGAAGATCGGCGCCAAGCCTTCGACGTACATTTCCTTGGTGTCGAACTTGCCCTGCAGATTCGAGATCGCGGCCGAACGGCCGACGCCCAGTTCCTGCGGAGCGTTCGGATTGAAGTCCGACTTCTCGCGGCGATACTCATAGCCCACATTGAAGCTCAGCGGGCCAGCCGGCAGGTCGATGAGCTCGCCGCCGAAGTTGCCTTCATAGACCGTCTGCAGCAGGGCGAAGTCGCTCTGGAACCGCACGCCGATGTATTCGAGCGCCGCCTGGCTGGGCGAACCAAGACCGAACATGTTCAGCGGGGCGCAACCCGCCGCGCGCGCCACGGGGTCGCGGCAGACGACGGCGCCGCTGGCGTCGCGAACGGCGTCGATCGCCTGCAAGAAGCGGCTCTGGATGACGTTCGGACTGGTGAAGCTGCCTTCTGAACGGCCGAAGTTGGCCGACACGTTCCAGTAAAAGGAGCGGTCGAGCAGATCGAAGTCGCCTTCGAGTCCGGCCACCGTGCGCAGGGTGTCACCCTCGGCTTCGGTCTTGTTGTTTCCGATATCGACCGAGGCTCGCGACAGGAAGAAGATCGCGTCGCCGGGCGAAGCCGTGTCCGCGGGCAGGGCCGTCGGTTGGGAAAGCAGGGCCGCGCGAGTCGCCGCCGGCAGGAACGGGTTGGCGGTCGAGAACCGCAGCGAGGCCGAGTTACCGCCGAAGAGCGGGGCGTTGTAGATCGGCTGGTTGAACGGCTCTTCCGACTTAAATGAGCTGTAGAACAGCTCACCCTTCACCCGAACGCGATCGGTGATGTCGAAGCGGGCGAAGCCCGTCGCAACGTGGCGGTCGACGGGCGACTGCAGCGAGCTGAGCTCAGCCAGGTTCAGCCCGTTGCCGCCAGAGGCTACCGAGCCCGAGTAGAACGTGCCGGCGCTGTAGGGGATCAAGGCGCCGCCGGGGCCGAACTGCGCCGTTACGCGCTGGCCCGGATTGGTCGGATCGGCGATCGTGAGCAGACCCGAGAGGGCCGAGCCGCCGGTGCGGAAGGGCAGGCCGCCCGTGGTGGTTTCCGGGATGCGGCGATTGAGGATGATGATTGCGCCGGGGATCGCGTCGGTCCCGCTGGTGTTCTGCGGGTTGGCGGCGAAGGTGAGCTGACGCGCCGTGACGGGGCGATCGGTGAAGGCCAGCGGCGAGGTCTCGTTGTACTCGTAGCTGCCAGCCAGGTTCAGTCGACCGTCCAACAGGTTCGCGCCGGCGGTGATCCGGGCGCGCCACGACTCGGCGTCGCCCTGCTCAGAAACACCGTACTGACCGTCGAACTCGAGGCCTTCGAACTCTTGCTTGGTGATGATGTTGATGACGCCGGCGATGGCGTCCGAGCCGTACACGGCGCTGCCGCCGGCTTGAATGGTTTCGATCCGGTCGACCAGACCGGTCGGGATGACGTTCAGGTCGACTTGGCCGCCGGCGTTGGCGCCAGTGAAGATGGAGGCCGGGTTGCCGCCCACGAAGCGGCGGCCGTTCACCAGGGTCAGGGTGCGGTTCGAGCCGAGGTTGAAGATGTTGATGAAGTTACGGCCGACGCCAAACGAGCCTTGGTCGCCGATCGGGCTGACCGGGATGCCGGTGGAAGGCAGGTCGTTGAGCGCGTCGGCGACGTTGGTGTAACCGCGCTCGTCCATCGCCACGCTGGAAATGATCTGGATCGGTTGAACCGAGGTCAGGTCGGGACGGCGGATGCGCGAACCGGTGACGACGACTTCATCGACGTCCACCTCTGTGGCGCGGTCGGTCGTCTGGCTCTGCGCGAAGGCCGAGCCCGGCAGGACCAGGCAGGTGACGGCTGCCGATCCGAGCAGCACTGTGCGAAGGAGGTTGTTCATTTGGCTTTTCATCTGGCCCCCCGGCCTTGGGATGAACGAGAGGTCGCCGGACGGGTGACCCGGCGCCGCGTTTGATTTCGCCGGTGGCGCGTCCAGCCGGTTTCCTCAACGCCATGAGGCGAGGGCGGTCGTGGATCGCGTCGTTACGGGAGTGCCGAACCCTGTCACGCAGGTGTTACGTCGGCAACGGCAGGTGGTGGAGCCGTAGTCGATTCTGCACGCAATTTACACAAATTGTGGCGAGTGCGTCGTTCCTGTCACACAAACATGACGTGGTCGGGCCATCCATGCCCCGTCACATTGTGACTCCAGGCGATTGTGTCCTCGCCTGGAGCAAGGAAAACCCGCCGGCGCAGGGCGCCGGCGGGCTCCTTGATTCTGCGGGTGCAGGCCGCTGGAAGCGGCGGCGATCCTAGTAACGCAGCGTGGCGCCCACGAAGAAGAACCGGCCGCGGTTGTCGTACATCGAGGACCCCGCTCCGGTGCCGGTGAAGACCTCAGGCAGCTCCGGCGGATGTTCATTGGAGAGATTCAGGACGCCTGCCCGGACGTCCAGGTCGTCGTTGATCCTGGCGCGGACCTTCAGGTCGTGGGTGTAGAAGTCGCCGGTGTAGTAGGGCGACAGGCCTGACGGGGTGGAGGCGGTCGTGGAGGACAACGAACCGATGTAGCGCGTGGTCCAGGTCACCCCGTAGTCGCCGTGGGTCCACTGCACCGTGCCGGACCCCCGCCACTCCGGAGCGGTGTTGCTGGTGATGGTGTTGGCCAGCTGCGTATAGGGCTGACCCGGGAGGCCCTGCAGGGCGAACCGGTACATCCAGGTGGCGTCGAGGCGGAAGGCCAGCTGGCCGAAGTCCTGCTTGAACAGCCTCTCAAGATCGAAGCCGTACTGCAGCGAGGCGTCGTACCCCTCGATCTTCATGCTGGCCACGTTCCGATTGACGAGGTTGACCACGCTCACGCCGCCCGGAACCCCGGCCTGGGCGCCGCTCGCGTCGCGCACGATGAGGCTGCACAGGGGATTGGAGGCGTAGGGCGTGGCCGACTCGTAACAGAGGCCCTGCAGCAGCGTATTGATCGGAATGGTCCCGACCATGCCGGTGAGGTTGTACTTGAAGTAGTCGAGGGAGACCTTCAGGTCGGGAACAAGACGGGGCTGGATGACGACGCCGAGGTTATAGGTGTGGGCCATTTCCGGGCCGAGGTCGGGATTGCCGCCCTGGCGTAGCTGCAGCGAGGATCGGCCGGGCCCGAAGTTCGAGACGAAGGTCAGGGGGTTGTAGCCTGCGATGGCCGCCGAGCAGTTGGTCAGGCGCAGCGCCTTCTGGCTGGCGCTCGCCGCGGCGTAGCTGGCCTTGTCGCAGGGGTCCACCGCCGCGGTCGTGAAGTTCTGCGACTGCGGTGCGTAGAGTTCGACGATGTTCGGCGCCCGGACAGCCGTGCCCTCGGAGGCGCGGAAGCGGATGTCCTGGATCGGGGCCCACTCCAGGCGAGCCTGCCACTGGTCGGTCTTGCCAATGGTCGAGTACTCGGCGGCGCGGCCGGCCATTTCGAAGTTCAGTTCCTGGGCGAAGGGCAGGTCGCGAAGCAGCGGAACCCGGATCTCGGCATAGCCTTCCCAGGTGTCGTACTCGCCGCCCCGCGCACCGATGGCGTTGAAGAACAACAGACCCGAGGCCCCAGCCGCGTCCTGCGAGAAGGCGCTCTGCTCCTTCCGGTACTCGGCGCCCATGGCGAAGCCGACCGGGCCGGCCGGAAGATCAAACAGATCCGTGGCGATATTGCCGGAGATCACGGTCTGTTTGACCTCCTGTTCGGAGCTCGACTGGCCGTTGGCCCAGGCCACGGCCTCCTGGCTCGGTCCGTTGATCAGGTCCCATGGCACGCAACCGGCGGCACGGGCGCGCTTGGCTGGATCGGGGTCGATCGTGGCGGCGCAGATGATTTGACCGCCGGAGAGGATCGCGTCGGTGGCGAACTGGACGCGTTCGACATAGGGGACGTTGAACGACGTGGTCGAACCGCTGGTCTTGCCGAGCTGGGCGTACCAGTCCCAGTTGACGTTGCGGTCGATGAACTCGAAGTCGCCCTCCATTCCGAACACGACGCGAATGGTCTCTCGCTCGGTCTTCACGTCCCGGCCGCCGAACTCGACCCAGGTCTTGCCGATCTGGGCGGTCGAGGTCGAGGTCAGGGTCTTGCCCGCGGCGAGCCATTCCGCGCGCAGGGCGGCGGCGGTGGCGCCTGCTCCGTTCAGGTAGGCGTTGTTGCCCTTCAGGACCGTCGGCATGGTGCCGCCGCCCACCGCGTTGGAAAACGCCGGACCGAAGATGCCGTAGCCATCGACCCTTGAATACGTGACGTCGAGGAACGCCTTGATGTTGTCGGTCAGGTCATAATCGGCATAGCCGCGAATGGTGCCCCGTTGGGACTTGGCCTGCAGGGCGCTGAAGACGCTGTTATAGTACAGGGCCTCGTCCTGGCAGGTCGGCTGCACGGTCGGCGTCGAGCAGGGTCCGCTGAGCCGTACCACCTTGGTGGGGTCGCGATAGTCGAGGGTCACCGCGCGCGCGGTCCCCACGGCGCCGCCAAGCAATTGAAACGTCGCGGTGGGTGCGACGTTCGACCGGCTCTGCGGAATGACGGTCTGGGGGTTCGCCAGCAGATTGCGGCGAATGCCGGGATAGGCCCAGTCGCGGTCGCGCTGCATGACCGGCTCTTCGCGAGAGACCTCGCCGCCGATCAGGATGTTCAGGCGGTCGTCCATCAGCTTGCGGCCGTAGAGCGCCGAGATCCGGAATTGCTCGCCGTCGCCCTCCTGCGAAGCGCCGATCTGGCCCTCGATCTGGAAGCCGTCGAATTGCTTCTTCATGATCAGGTTGACGACGCCGGAGATGGCCTCCGAGCCATAGACCGCCGAGGCGCCGCCGGCGACCGTCTCGATGCGCTCAACCATCATGGATGGGATCAGGTTCAGGTCGACGGCGGGCGAGGAGGCGTCGGAGAACACGATCCGTCGGCCGTCGGCCAGCACCAGGGTGCGGGTCGCGCCGAGGCCGCGGATGTCGGCCCGGGCCTGACCGGCCAGGAACAGAGTGCCCGAGGTGTTCTGGGCGTTGGCGGCGGCGTTGATGATCGGGGTTTCCATCAACATGTCGCCGATCGACAGGGCGCCGGATTCCACGATCTGTTCGGCGCTGATCACCGAGACCGGCACCGGGGCGTTGAAGGTGTCGCGCCGGATGCGCGAGCCGGTGACGACGACTTCCTCGATGGTTTCATCGTCGGTGGCCTGAGCGAAGGCGAAATTCGGCAGGGCCATGGCGGCCGCGGCGCCTGAACCGAGCAGCAAGGCGCGGAAAGCGTTTCTCATCATTCTCTACAATCCGGGCCCCCCGGCCCCTGTGTGATCGAGACGTGGCGCTGGCCGGGTTCGCCGGCGCCCAGTTGCTGTGACGCCGCGGCGCCGGCGCGCCTTCGCCGGTTCCGGGTCGAAGCGACTGCGCTGCCGTTCAGGCGACCCCGATCCCCTGTCACGAGGCAAAAGGGCAAACAAATATAAATTCACGGAAATTAGAAGATGTGTGCACGTGGATTGCTTTTCGTCGGCAATATGCGGCAATTTAATCACTGAAGTAACTCAGGAGTGACATAATTTACCCCCGCGACTCGCGTTCGTGACCGTGGCGCGGGCATGCCGCGCCGCGCAGCGCCGCGCCGTGCGGCGCTGCGATCGAGGGGGTCGATCGGTGGATGGGTCAGGCTAGGGCTGTGAGCGCCGCGCCGAGCTCGTCGACGGCCTCGGGGGTGGTGGCCCAGGAGCACATGAAGCGGACGGAGCCGTCCAGGAACCGGTAGACGAACCAGCCGCCCGCGTGCAGGCGCCGCAGGGTGGCTTCGTCCATCTCGACGAAGACCGCGTTGGCCTCGACGGGATGGCGCAGGGGGAAGGGCATGAGGCCGGCCAGGCGCCTCGCCATGGCGTTGGCGTGGGCCGCCCGCTCGACGAAGGCGCCGCCCTCCAGCATGCCGATGAACGGCGCGGCGTAGAACCGGCCCTTCGAGGGAAGCTGGCCCGCCTGCTTCAGGCGCGCGTCGAACCGGTGGGCGAGTCCGCGGTCGAAGATCACCACCGCCTCGGTGGGGGTCATCCCCGCCTTGGTCCCGCCGACCACCAGGATGTCGACGGGAAGATCCTTGATCCGGGTCAGGTCGAAGCCCGCCGCCGCGGCGTTCGCCAGCCGCGCGCCGTCCAGATGGACGCCCAGGCCCTTGGCCTTGGCCGGGGCGATCAGGGCGGCCAGGGCGTCATGCGAGTAGACCGTGCCGTACTCGGTGGCGTTGGTCAGCGACAGCGCGGCCGGCGACTGTCGGTGGGCGACGTCGCGCTCGCCGAGCGGCGCGGCCAGGGCCGCGGGGTCGATGCGCCCGGAGGCGCCGGCGACGCCGACCAGGCCCAGGCCCTGGCCGAAGAAGCCGGGCGCGCCGGTCTCGTCAGTGCAGACATGGGCGTGTTCATGGGCCAGCACCGCCTCGAACGGCCGGCACAGGGCCGCGAGCGCCAGGGAATTGGCCGCCGTGCCGGAGGCGACGAACCGCACCTCGGCGTCGGCGTCGAGCAGCCTGCGCACCGCATCGGCCCCGCGTGCGCTGATCGGATCGGAGCCGTAGCCGGGGGTGAAGCCGGAATTGGCGGCGACCAGCGCCGCCAGGGCCTCGGGGGCGGCGGGCGCGGTGTTGTCGGAGGCGAAATCGTAGCGGGCCATTGGACCAGGGTTCTAACGGGCTTGGCCGCAAGGAGGGAACCGGTTTCGCGCGGCCCGGGCGGCGTTCACCAAACAGCGGTGAATTTCTGCTTTCTTCACGGGACTCGCGGCATCGTTCGCGGGGGAGCGCTGGATGGACGTCGCACGAGTACCGGATCTCAGTTCACGGCTTGCGGACATGGCGCGCGCGAATTCGCGCGGGATCATTCTCTGCGACCGCGACGGGCGGATCGAATGGGTGAATGACGGCTTCGTCGCGCTCAGCGGATACTGCCTGGACGAGGTGGTGGGCCGCCGGCCGGCGGACTTCCTGCAGTGCCAGGAGACAGACCCCCAGACCATCGCCCAGATGTCCGCGGCTCTGGCGGCGGGGGAGGGTTTCCGGGTCGAGATCCTGAATCGCGCCAAGAACGGCCGCACCTACTGGATCGACCTCCATGTCCAGCCGAGCTTCGACACCCATGGGGTGCGGATCGGCACGGCCTCGGTGCAGACCGAGATCACCGCGGCCTACGAGCTGCAGGCCCGATTGCACGCCACGACCGAGGCGCTGCGCCAGGCCGGCGCCCTGGCTCGCCTGGGCGGCTGGGAAGTCGACCTGAAGGCGCGCGTGGTGCGCTGGAGCCCGGAGCTGGCCCGACTGCTCGGCCGGCCAAGCCTGGTGGAATCCCACCTCGACTCCCTGGATCTCTATGACGCCACGGACCGCGACCGGGTGCGCGAGCATCTTCTGGAGGCCGTCCGTACCGGCCAGCGCGTCGATTTCGAATCTCGGGCCACCACCGGGGCGGGCGAGCAGATCTGGCTGCGGGTCATCGGCGAACCCGAGATGGTCGACGGCAAGTGCGTGGCCCTGCACGGCGCCAGCCAGGACGTCACCGCCCAGCGCGCGGCGATGGCGGAACTCGCCGAGGCAGAGCGCTTCGGGCGTGGCGTGATCGACGGCCTGGCGGCCCTGCTGACGGTGATCGACGAGTCCGGTGCGATCATCGCGGCCAATTCCGCCTTCAGGAAGCTGGGCTCCGAAATCGTCCAGAACGACGTCTACCCCATGGGCCGCAACCTGTTCGCGGTCCTGGCGCGCCTGCCGGGCGGCCACGGCCGGGCGCTGGAGCGCGGGGTTCGCGCCGTGCTGGACGGCCGCAAGGAAAGCTTCTCGCGCGTCTATTCCACCCAGGCGGGCGAATGGTTCCGGATGACCGCGGCGCGCTTCGCGGGCGCGGGGCCGGTGCGCTGCGTGGTGATCACCCAGTCGATCGAGGACATCAAACGCTCGGAACGGCGGCTGAAGGTGGTGAACGCCCGGCTCAAGCGCGCCCGCGACGAGGCCAACGCCGCCAACGCCGCCAAGTCGGCCTTCCTGGCCACCATGAGCCACGAGATCCGCACGCCGCTGAACGGGGTGCTGGGCATGGCCCAGGCCATGGCCCGCGATGAGCTGCCCGAGCGCCAGCGCGACCGGCTGTCCGTGATCCGCCAGGCCGGCGAAACCCTGCTGGCGCTGCTCAACGACCTGCTGGACCTGTCGCGCATCGAGGCCGGGCGCCTGGAGCTGGAGGACGGCCTGATCGACGTGGGGAGCCTGATGCAGGGCGCCCGGGCCACCTTCACCACCCTGGCCACCGAGAAGGACGTCTCCTTCGCCCTGAACGTCGCGCCCGACGCGGCCGGCGTCTGGCGCGGCGATCCCACCCGGGTCCGCCAGATCGTCTACAACCTGGTCTCCAACGCCGTGAAATTCACCGCCCGCGGCGAGGTGGCCGTCTCGGTCGCCCACGACGGGGCGAACGTGGTGGTCGAGGTCGCCGACACCGGGCCCGGCATCGCCGCCGACCGTCTGGGAGCTCTGTTCCAGAAGTTCGTCCAGGAAGACGCCTCGACCACCCGGCGCTTCGGCGGGTCGGGCCTGGGCCTGGCCATCTGCCGAGAGTTGGCCGGACTGATGGGCGGCGACATCTCCGTGCGCTCCACCGTGGGCGAAGGCTCGGTGTTCACCGCGCGCCTGCCGCTGGCCCGCGCCGAGGGTCAGGCGCTGACGCTCCCGCCCTACGAGGCCGAGCCCGCCGCCGAGATGGGCGAGCTGAGAATCCTCGCCGCCGAGGACAATCCGATGAACCAGCTGGTGCTGAAGACCCTGATGGCGCAGCTCGGCGTCGAGGTCAGCTGCGTGGACGACGGCCAGGCCGCCGTCGCCGCCAGCGCCGCCGAGGCCTGGGACGTGATCCTGATGGACGTCCAGATGCCGGTGATGGACGGACCCACCGCCACGCGGCTGATCCGTCAGCGGGAGCTGGAACAGGGGCTGAAGCGCATGCCGATCATCGCGCTGACCGCCAACGCCATGGCCCACCACCAGGCCGAATACCTGGCCGCCGGCATGGACGTTCTGGTGCCCAAGCCCCTCGAACTCGAGCGCCTGCTCGCCGCGATCCAGAGGGTGCTGGAGGATGGGGCCTAAACGCCGATGATCCGATCTTCCCGGCCTTGGCCGGGATGATCGGTTCGATCAGGCCTCGCGTCCCCACTCGCGCACGTCGGTGACGAAGAGGTCGGGCTCCTCCATGGCCGCGAAGTGGCCGCCGCGCGGCTGGTCGGTCCAGCGCACGATATTGTACGCCCGCTCGGCCCAGGCCCGCGGCGGGGCGGTGTAGAGCGGCTCGCCAGGGAAGTTGGCGAAGGCGGTCGGGGTCTCGCAGCGCTCGCCTTCCGCCAGCGCCACGCCGCCCTCTTCCAGGAAGCCACGGTAGTACCAGGCGCCGGTCGCGAAGCTGTCGGTCATCACATAGGTCATGATGTTGGTCAGTAGCCGGTCCTTGGGATGGACCTGGTCGAAGGACTTCTCGCGCAGGTCGGACCAGTCGTGGAAGCGCTCGGCGATCCAGGCGGCCTGGCCCACCGGGTTGCCCGCGCCCATCCAGGCCAGGGACTGGGGCTTGGAGGCCTGCAGGCGGAAATAGGCGCCCATCAGGTCCATCATCGCGCCCTGGCGGGTGATCCAGGCGATCTCGGCCTCGTCCTTCGGCCCGCCGAAGGGGCGGAAGGCCATCATGTTCAGGTGGATGGCGGTCACGTGGTCGCCGTGTTCGCGGCCGAGCCAGGAGGTGACCATGGCGCCCCAGTCGCCCCCCTGCGCGCGGTAGCGCTGATAGCCCAGCACCTCCGTCATCAGGGTGTTGAACAACCGCGCCGTGGTCTTCTGTCCGATCGGGCGGTTGGGCTTCGAGGAGAAGCCGAAGCCCGGCAGGGACGGGATCACCAGATCGAACGCGTCTTCCGCCCGGCCGCCGTGGCGCGACGGGAAGGCCAGCTTCTCGATCGCGCCCCAGAACTCGTAGTGCGAGCCCGGCCAGCCGTGGGTCAGGAGCAGCGGCCGTTTGCCGCCGGCCTCGCCGACCACGTGCAGGAAGTGCAGGTCGTAATCCTCGACCCGGGCGGTGAACTGCGGATAGCGGTTGAGATCGGCTACCGCCGCGCGCCAGTCGTAGCGGTCGGTCCAGTGGGCGCAGAGGTCCTTCAGATAGGCCCCGTCGCAGCCATAGGCCCAGCCGTCCGCGACCTGCGGAATCGGCGGCCAGGGATAGGCGCGAACCTGGTCCAGCACGGTCTGGACCTCGGGCTCGCCCCAACGGACTTCGAAGGGCGTGATCTTGCTCATGGCGTTCCCCGAATTTGCGGGGCAGTTGGGCGACTTGCCGTCGGGGTCGTCAAGCGCCGGGGCGCAGACCCTTGGCGAGCGCGCCGTTCATGTGGCGATGCAGGCCGCGCGCGGTCCCCGCCGGCAACTTTCCGGCCAGCTCCAGCCCGACCGCGCCATGGGCGGCGGCCCAGAACATGCGGCCGATCTCCTCCGGGTCGCCGGCCAGGATGCCCTCGGCGATCAGGTCCTTGACGTAGGATGTCTGGGTCGCCCGCGCGCGCAGGGCGGCGGCCACCAGGTCGGGATAGTTCTCCTCGTGCGGCTGGTTCAGATCGAACATGGCCTTGTAGGTCTGGGGATGCTCGAAGGCGAAGGTCACATAGGCCTCGCCCACCGCCGCGCCCTTGGCCCGGACGCCCCTGGCCGAGGCGTAGGCGCCCTCCAGGGCGTCGGCGAAACGGTTGAACCCATTGGTCCGCACGGCGGCCAGGATATCTTCCTTGTCCGCGAAATACCGGTACGGGGTCATGGGGCTGACCCCCAGCTCGGCGGCCAGCTGGCGCATGGTCACGGCGTCCGGACCCTTCTCCGCGAACAGCTTCTCGGCCACCTCGCAAAGGCGTTCGCGGAAGTCGGCGACATCGGACTCGGACAGGACGCGGGGCATTCATGGACTCAGGCAAAGAAATCGCTTGCCCAGGCCTAGCTCTTACGTAATAAATTTACAACGTAAAAAGGCGACATGGAGCGCGACACGATGGCTGCCTGGGACATCCTGGTCGATCGCAAGGACCTTCGCCGCATCGAAAAGCGCCCAGCGCCCGATCCCTCGCCGCTTGCCGATGGCGAGGCGCGGCTGGAGATCGAGCGGTTCGCCCTCACCGCCAACAACATCACATACGCCGTCATCGGCGACAGCTTCGGCTACTGGAAGTTCTTCCCGGCGGCGGACGGCCTGGGCCGCATCCCGGTCTGGGGCTTCGCCAAGGTCGTGGAGTCCAAGGCCGCCGAGGCGCCCGTCGGGCTGCGCCTGTTCGGCTATCTGCCCATGTCGACCCACTTCACGGCCCGGCTGACCAAGGGACGCCACGGCTATGTCGACGCCGCGGGCCACCGCGCCGAGCTGCCGCCCACCTACAACGCTTATTCCGAGGCGCCCGCAGACGCGCTGGACGACCATCGGGCTCTGCTGCGGCCGCTGTTCATGACGTCATGGCTGCTGGACGACCTGCTGTCGGAGGACACGTCCATGGCCTCGCTGGTGCTCTCCAGCGCCTCCAGCAAGACCGCCCTGGGCCTAGCCAGCCTGGCGCGGAAGCGCGGGGTGGAGGTCATCGGCCTGACCTCGCCGGGCAATGCCGACAAGCTCGCGCAATTCGGTCTCTACGACCGGGTGGTGACCTATGACCAGCTCGGCAGCCTGTCGGCCAAGGCCCCGGCCGCCTATGTCGACTTCGCCGGAAATCCGCAGGTGACCCGCGCCGTGCACACCGCGTTGGGCGATAGCCTGACCCGCAGCCTGATCGTCGGGGTCACCCACTGGCAGGACGGCGGTGCGGCGGGCGACCTGCCGGGCCCGACGCCCACCCTGTTCTTCGCGCCCGACCAGATCCGCAAGCGTGCCGCCGAGTGGGGCGCCGGCGAACTTGACGCCCGGTTCGACACCGCCCTGCGCGGCTTCGTGGCCGAGGCCGACTGGCTGAAACTCAACCATCACACCGGCCCGGACGCCTTGATGGCGACCTATGCCGACGTCCTCGAGGGCCGCGCGCGGCCCGACGAGGGCCACATCATTCGACCGGTCTAAGCCGGCCAACCACGGGAGACGCACCATGGACGGCGACGTTCGCATAAATCCCTATCTGTCGGGAAATTTCGCCCCGGTCCGCAGCGAGGACGACTTCGACCTGGAGGTGGTGGGCGAGATCCCCGCCGGCCTCAAGGGCACTCTTTACCGCACCGGGCCCAATCCGCAGTTCGACCCGCGGGGCGACTATCACTGGTTCAGCGGCGACGGGATGATCCATGCCTTCCACGTCGAGGACGGCAAGGTGACCTATCGCAACCGCTATGTCCGCACGCCCAAGTGGGAATTGGAGAAGAGCCAGGGCCGGTCGCTGTTCGGCTCGTTCGGCAACCCGATGACCACCGATCCCATCGCCATGGGCAAGGACAGCGGCGTGGCCAACACCAATATCGTCCATCACGCCGGCCGGCTGCTCGCCCTGGAGGAGGGGCACATGCCCTTTGAGGTGGCCGAGCGCACCCTCGAGTCCAGGGGCTATGTCGCCGACTACCGTGGCAAGGTCACCGCCCACCCGAAGGTCGATCCCAAGACCGGCGAAATGTTCTGGTTCGGCTATGGCGTCGGCGAGATGCCGCTGTCGGCCGGGATGAGCTACGGCGTCACCGACGCCGCGGGCAAGGTGGTCCGACGTGACGACTTCCAGGCGCCCTTCGCCGCCATGGTCCACGACTTCATGGTGACGGAGAACCACGTCCTGTTCCCGATCCTGCCGCTTACCGCCAGCCTGGAGCGGGCCATGAGCGGCAAGCCGGCCTTCGCCTGGGAGCCGGAAAAAGGCGGCCGGATGGGCGTCATGCGCCGCGACGGCGACGTCGCCTCGATCCGCTGGTTCAATGTCGAGGCCTGCTACGTCTTCCACCCGATGAACGCCTTCGAGCAGGACGGCAAGATCATCGCCGACGTGATGCGCTACGACGCCGCGCCGCTGTTTCCCAACGCCGACGGCTCGCCAGGCCAGAAGACCGCCGCCCGACTGGTGCGCTGGACCCTGGACCTCGACGGCGGCAGCGACGCCATCAAGGAGGAGCCCCTGGATGACCTCGACGGGGAGTTCCCGCGTTTCGACGAGCGGCAGTCGGGGCTGGGCTACCGCCACGGCTGGTATGCGGCCGATCCCGGCGGCGCCAAGACGATCAAGCAGACCGCCATCGCCCATCTGGACCTCAAGACCGGCAAGCGCCAGGTCTATGAGCTGAACGGCGGCGACATGACCTCCGAGCCCGTGTTCACGCCCCGGTCGGCCGACGCCGCCGAGGGCGACGGGTGGGTGACCGCGGTGGTCTGGAGAGCGGCCGAGAACCGCAGCGACTTCCTGGTGTTCGAGGCCCAGGACATCGCCAAGGGCCCCATAGCGATCGCGAAGCTGCCGCGCCGCGTACCGTTCGGCTTCCATGGCAACTGGGTCGCGGGGTAGGACTGCCGCTCAATCCCACGGGGTGAGCAGAGCACGATGAAGGCTGTCTGGTACGACCGCACGGGTCCAGCCCGCGAGGTGCTGCAATATGGCGACCTGCCCACGCCCGTCGCGGGACAGGGGCAGGCGCTGATCCGCGTCAGGGCGTCTGGCGTCAATCCTTCGGACGTCGGCATGCGGGGCGGCGCCGGGCCCATGGCCTACCGCCGCATAACACCAAACAGCGATGGCGCGGGCGTCGTCGAGGCGGTGGGGCCGGGCGTCTCGCAAGACTGGATCGGCAAGCGGGTCTGGTTCTACAACGGCCAGCGCAACGGCCGGGCCTTCGGCTCGGCGGCCGAATACATCGAACTCGACACCGACCTGCTGAGCGTGCTGCCAGATCAAGTGTCGTTTGCCGAGGGCGCGACCCTGGGCATCCCCTGCATGACCGCGCACCGCAGCCTGTTCGTGGCCGGCCCGATCCAGGGGCGGACTGTGCTGGTCACGGGCGGCGCCGGCGCCGTCGGCCACTACGCCGTCCAACTCGCCAAATGGGCCGGGGCGAGCGTGATCGCCACGGTCAGCTCGGCGGAGAAGGCCCAGCGGGCCAAGGCCGGCGGCGCGGACCACGTGATCGACTACCGCACCGAGGACGTGGCCGAACGCGTGCGCGACCTCACCGCCGGGGAAGGCGTGCACCATGTGGTCGACGTCGATTTCGGCGGCAACCTAGCGGCCACCCTGGCCTGCGTGCAGGTGAACGGCGCCATCGCCTACTACGCCACCCGCGGCGAGGCGACGCCGCAGGTCCCGGCGGGCGTCCTGATGCGGCTGAACCTCGGCGTCCACGGCGTGTTGTTGCCAACCTCGCCGCACGAGGCCAGGCGCCGCGCCCAGGCCGACATCACCCGCTGGATCGGAACCGGCGAGCGCATCCTGTCGGTGGCAGGACGTTTCCCCCTGGCCGAGTGCGCCGCGGCGCACGAACTGGTCGAGGCTGGTGGCAAGGTCGGCACCTGCGTGGTCGAGCCGTGACCACGCCCCAGGACGCGATCCGCGCCCGCCGCAGGTTGACCAACAAGCTGATCGCAGCGCACGACGCGGCGCGCCTGCGCCCATTCCTGGCGCCCGACATGAACCTGATTTCCGGCGAGGGCGGCCTGCTGGTCGGCGCCGAGGCGGTGCTGCAGGCCTTCGCCGCCCAGTTCAAGGATGCCAGCTTCGTCACCTATGTGCGGACGCCCCGCGACATCATGCTGGATGCAGACGGTGCGCGCGCCGCCGAGGCCGGCGACTGGACCGCCACCTGGAAGGACGCCATGTCGTCGGGGACCTACCTGGCCGTATGGAAGAAGACCGTCGGCCAGTGGGTGATCGAGAGCGAGACCTTCGTTACGCTCGCCTAGAGTGGCCTGTCACGCACGCATCGCATGGCCTTGAGCCCTAGCCGAAGAGCTTGGCCAGCAGGCCGCCGCGCCGCGCGGGCGGGACATCGCCCGACAGGTCGGGAACGCCGAGCTTCCGTGAGACCAGCACCTCAATGTACTCCGCCTGGATGCCGCGACCCGGGTCGTCGATGGTCCAGATGGTGGTCGAGAGCCCGCTGTGGCGGTCCCAGTACGCGGCGATGTCGTAGCCCCAGTCGACGGTGACCAGCGATCCGTTGGGATCCATGGGATTGCCGTGGAACACGGGCTCCAGCAGGTGCTCGACGCTGCCGTCGGCCCTGCGCCGCGCGCGGCGGACCGAGGGCTTTTCCTTGTTCACGATCGGCACGGTGCAGATGTGCAGGCCGCCCGGCTTCAAGGTGCGGGCGATCTCGGCCAGGGCGCGGTCGGGGGCGAAGACGTGCTCCATCACGTCCTGGGTGACCACCAGGTCGAAGCTCTCGTCGGCGAAGGTCTGCGCCTCCAGGTCCTCGGAACGCCAGCCGCCTGTCTTGTGCGTCGAGCCCCAGGGGATCGACGGATCGTACTGGCTGGACAGGTAGCCAGGCGCCTGGTCGGCCAGGCGGCGGCTGGCCGCGGTGCCGGGCGAGCTCTCGTGGATCTTCAGCCCCCGCCAGTTCGGCCGCAGCTGGCTCAGGACGGAGAACAGCGCCCGCTCACGCGGCTGGGCGTTGCAGGTCAGGCAGAGATAGTGGTCGCGCAGCCATTCGTCCTTCGAGGCGAAGGTCGAGGCCTGCTCGCAGACCGGGCAGAAACCCTCGACCTTCAGGACGTAGCCGTCCCTGTCCGGCATCTAGATCAGCGCGCCGTGGCAGTGCTTGAACTTCTTGCCCGAGCCGCAGGGACAGGGCTGGTTGCGGCCGGTCTGCTCCCAGCCGTCCGGCAGGGCCGAGACGGGCAGGGCCTGGCGCTGGTCGGTCGACAGCCCGTCGGGCAGGGCGCCCATCATGGCCGCGTTCTCGCCGGTCAGCGGGTCCAGGTGCACCTCGGTCAGGCCGGTTAGCGGCATGGGCTCCGGCTCGGCGAACTGGAACTCCACGGTCATCAGCCAGCGGGTGACGTTCTGGCGCAGGTCGACCAGCAGCTTCTCGAACAGCGAGAAGGCCTCGGTCTTGTACTCGTTCAGCGGATCGCGCTGGCCGTAGCCGCGCAGGCCGATGACGTTGCGCAGGTGGTCCAGGTGCATGAGGTGCTCGCGCCACTGCATGTCGATCATCTGCAGCAGGAAGCTCTTCTCGATGGTGCGCATCTGGTCAGGGCCGAGCATCTGTTCGCGCTCGGCGGCGCGGGCGTCGGCCGCCTTGGTCAGGCGCTCCTGGATCTCCTCGT
Source organism: Phenylobacterium sp. LH3H17 (assembly GCF_024298925.1). Classification (NCBI taxonomy): domain Bacteria; kingdom Pseudomonadati; phylum Pseudomonadota; class Alphaproteobacteria; order Caulobacterales; family Caulobacteraceae; genus Phenylobacterium; species Phenylobacterium sp. LH3H17. Next base: position 1,130,739 of record NZ_CP101283.1, read on the forward strand.
TGGCGATGCCGTCCTCGGCCGCCCAGGCGGCGATCGGCAGGTCCAGGCCCAGCAGTTCGCGGGCTCGCTCCTCCAGGCCCACCACGTCCCACTGTTCGGCATAGGCCTTGGGCGGCAGGTGGCGTTCGACCAGGTCCTCGATGGTGTCCTGCCGCATTTCGCCGATGATCTCGGAGAGGTCGACCGCGGTCATGAACTCGGCGCGCTGCTCGAACACCGCCTTGCGCTGGTCATTCACGACGTCGTCGTACTTCAGCAGGTTCTTCCGGATCTCATAGTTGCGCTGCTCGACACGCTTCTGGGCCGTGGCGATGGCGCCGTTCAGCCACTTGTGGGTGATCGCCTCGCCTTCCTGGACGCCGAAGGTGCGCATAATCGAGTCCAGCCGGTCGCCGGCGAAGATACGCAGCAGGTCGTCCTCGCAGGAGAGGAAGAACTTGGAGTGGCCCGGGTCGCCCTGACGGCCGGTCCGGCCGCGGAGCTGGTTGTCGATCCGCCGGCTTTCGTGGCGCTCGGTGCCCAGCACGAACAGCCCGCCGGCCGCCAGCGCCTGTTCCTTCAGGCCCGCGATCTCGGCCTCGATCTCAGCCTTGCGGGCGATGGCGGCTTCGGGGCTCACCTCGATGCCGAGGCCGCGCTGCTCCTCCTGCCACTTCAGGACGCGCATATCGATATTGCCGCCGAGCTGGATGTCGGTGCCGCGCCCGGCCATGTTGGTGGCGATGGTCACCGCGCCCGGGATGCCGGCGTCGGCCACGATCAGGGCTTCCTGTTCGTGATAGCGGGCGTTCAGCACGTTGTGCGGGATGCCCTTGATGGTCTTGCCGTTGTGCTCGAACTTGTGGGCCTTCAGCAGTTCGGAGAGCTGTTCCGACTTCTCGATGGAGACGGTGCCGACCAGGATCGGCTGACCGCGGGTGTGGCAATCCTCGATCTGCTTGAGGATGGCGTCGTTCTTCTCGCGCGCGGTGCGATAGACCTCGTCGTCGTCGTCCTTCCGCGCCACGGGGCGGTTGGTCGGAATTTCCATGACGTCCATCTTGTAGATGTCGCCGAATTCCTGCGCCTCGGTCGACGCCGTGCCGGTCATGCCCGACAGCTTGGCGTAGAGGCGGAAGTAGTTCTGGATGGTGACCGAGGCCAGGGTCTGGTTCTCGGGCTGGATGTGGGCGCCTTCCTTGGCCTCGATGGCCTGGTGCAGGCCTTCGGACAGGCGGCGGCCCTGCATCATGCGGCCGGTGAACTCGTCGATCAGGATCACCTCGCCGTCGCGGACGATGTAGTCCTTCTCGCGGCTGTAGATCACGTTGGCGCGCAGGGCCTGGTTGACGTGGTGCACCACCGAGACGTTGGCGGCGTCGTAGAGGCCCGTGGTCTCTTCCTCCAGATGGCCGCCGGCCAGGAGGATCTCCTCGATCTTCTCGGCGCCGTCCTCGGTGAGGATGACCTGGCGCTGCTTCTCGTCGAAGTCGAAGGTGGTCGGGTCCTTGATGAGCTCCTTCACCAGGACGTCGATGGTCTTGTAGAATTCCGAGCGGTCCTCGGTGGGACCCGAGATGATCAGGGGCGTGCGCGCCTCGTCGATCAGGATGGAGTCCACCTCGTCGACGATCACGAAGTTATGGCCGCGCTGGACCATCTCGTCGGCCTCGTAGACCAGGTTGTCGCGCAGGTAGTCGAAGCCGAACTCGTTGTTGGTGCCGTAGGTGATGTCGGATTCGTAGGCGGCCTTGCGCTGCCCCTGGCTCAGGCCGTGGACGATGGTGCCCACCGAGAGGCCCAGGAACCGGTAGACCTGGCCCATCCAGTCCCCGTGCAGCTGGGCCAGGTAGTCGTTGACGGTGATGACGTGTACGCCCTTGCCGGGTAGGGCGTTCAGATAGACCGGCGCGGTGGCGACCAGGGTCTTGCCCTCGCCGGTGCGCATTTCCGAGATGCCGCCTTCGTGCAGGACGATGCCGCCGACCAGCTGGACGTCGAAGTGACGCTGGCCCAGCACCCGCTGGGCCGCCTCGCGCACCACGGCGAAGGACTCTTCCAGCAGTTGGTCCAGGGTCTCGCCCTTGCCCAGGCGGTCGCGGAATTCCTGGGTCTTGCCGCGCAGCTGCTCGTCGGAAAGGGCGTGGATCGCGGGTTCCAGGGCGTTGATCTTGGCGACGCGCGCAGCCATCGCCTTGACCTTGCGGTCGTTGCTGGAGCCGAAGAACCGTTGGAAGATGCTCAAGGGAAAATATTCCGGATAATGCGGGAGGGGCCCGGCGCGGCTCTTTAAGCCCTTCGCCTGCCCGGAGATTCCGCTCTTTTCAGGGCGCGCGAGACTTAAGCAGGCGCCCCCCAAGTGTCAACGCGGCGACTGCTCACACGCGAATACGAAAAGGCCCTCCCCGCGAGGGGAGGGCCGATCCGGTCCGACAATGTCGGTTGCTTAGTTATAGACCTCGAACAGGCCCGCGCCGCCCATGCCGCCGCCGATGCACATCGAGACCACGGCCCACTTGGCCTTGCGGCGCTGGCCTTCCTGCAGGACGTGGCCCGCCAGACGCGCGCCGGTCATGCCGAAGGGGTGGCCGATGGCGATGGAGCCGCCGTTGACGTTGTACTTCTCCGGGTCGATGCCCAGGAAGTCGCGGGCGTAGACGCACTGGCTGGCGAAGGCCTCGTTCAGCTCCCACAGGTCGATGTCGGAGATCTTCAGGCCGTGGCGCTCCAACAGGCGCGGAATGGCGAAGACCGGGCCGATGCCCATTTCGTCGGGCGCGCAACCGGCGACGGCCCAGCCCTTGAAGGCGCCGAGGGGTGAGAGACCGGCCTTCTCGGCGGCCTTGGAGTCCATCAGCACCACGGCGGCGGCGCCGTCGGAGAGCTGGCTGGCGTTGCCCGCGGTGATGAACTTGCCTTCGCCGCGCACGGGCTGGAGCTTCTGCAGGCCTTCCAGGGTGGTGTCGACGCGGTTGCACTCGTCGCGATCGACCACGTAGTCGACGACGCTTTCTTCCTTCGTCTCTTTGTTGACGACCTTCATCTTGGACTTCATCGGGACGATTTCGTTGGCGAACTTGCCGCCCTGCTGGGCCGCGGCCATGCGGCGCTGGCTTTCCAGGCTGTACTCGTCCTGGGCCTCGCGGCTGACCTTGTAGCGTTCGGCCACGATGTCGGCGGTATCGATCATCGGCATGAAGATGGCCGGATATTCCGAGACCAGGCGGGGATCGACATTGTCCTTGCCGGCGCCGCCGCCGGGAATGCTGATCGACTCAACCCCGCCGGCCACGACCACGTCGGCGCCGTCGTTGCGGATGTAGTTGGCCGCAGTCGAGATCGTGTTCAGGCCCGACGAGCAGAAGCGATTGATGGTGACGCCGGAGGTGGTGATCGGCAGGCCGGCCAGCAGGCCCACCTGACGGCCCAGGTTGCCCGCGCCGTGCGAGACGTTGCCCATGACCACGTCTTCGACCCTCGCCTTGTCGAGGCCGGAGCGCTCGACCGCGTGCTTCACCGCATGCGCGCCCATCGACATGGTCGGCGTCATGTTGAACCCGCCACGGCCGGACTTGGCCAAGCCCGTACGGGCATAAGAAACGATTACGGCTTCACGCGTCATGGAAATATCCTCCCTGAAAATATAGAGCCCCCGACGTTCGTCATGGGGTTTGGCGCCAATCTTGATCGGCGGCGACCTTTGCATCCCGGGCGCGAAATGGCTAGGGACGGGCGGGCCCTCCAGTCCGGTTTTTGCATTCGAGGTATGGTCCCCATGGCGCACCCGGCCTTCCGTCGTGTCCCGCACGCCCTTGGCGCCGTCGCGGTCATGCTGGTCGCCAGCATCATGCTGGCGGCCTGCACCAGCCAGACCGGGGCCGAGCGACCGCCGGAGCCCGGCGACGCGGCGGTGGCAAAGGTCGACGGCAAGACCGTGTGGACCTCCGACGTCAAGCGCGAGGCGGTCGCCCAGGGCCTGATCGGCGAGGGCGAGCCCCTGGACGCCTCCTCCGACCTGTTCCGCCGCGTGCTGGACGAGGTTGTCGACCAGAAGCTGCTGGCCACCGAGGCGCTGAAGCGCAAGCTGGACAAGGATCCGATCGCCCAGAAGCGGCTGGCCGCGGCGCGCGAGCGCATCCTGGGCGACATGCTGGTGGAGAGCGTGGTCTCCGACGCCGTCAACGACAACGCCATCCGCGGGCTCTACCAGGAGCAGCTGAAGCTGGCAAAGCAGTCGGAGGAGATCCGCGCCCGCCAGATCGTGGTGGCGACCCAGGTGGACGCCGAGGCGATCAAGAAGCTGCTGACCACCGGCGCCTCCTTCGAGGCTCTGGCCATGGAGCGCTCGACCGACGCGGCCACCCGCTTCAACGGCGGCGATCTCGGCTATTTCACCACCGACGTCATGCCCGAGGCCTATGAGGCCAATCTCAAGACCGCCAAGACCGGCGAGGTGGTCGGCCCCTTCGCGGTCGACGGCGGCTTCGCGGTGGTCAAGGTCGAGGACCGGCGGTTGGAGCAGCCGATCACGCTTGAGTCCGCCCGGCCGCAGATCGTCCGCTTCCTGACCTATGACCAGGTGCGTGACCTGCTCGAGAAACTGCGCAGCCGCGCCAAGATCCAGACCCTGATCCGCGCGCCGCAGGACGTGCCCGGCCAGCCCAAGGAGCCCGCCGACGCGCCCAAGGCCGCGCCCGCCGCCCCGGCTGCCGCGACGCCCGCCCCCAAGGCTCCTCCCGCCAAGGCCGCCGCGAAATGACCCGCAAGCCCGTGAGCAAGCCCGCCGCCGCCAAGACGGCCAAGAAGCCCCCCGCCGGCAAGGCGCGGGACGGCGCGTCCATCCCCGCCGAGGTGGTCGAGTCCATCGAACGCGCCCTGGATCCGCTGACCAGCGCCCTGAAGCGCGCGGCGCTGAAGCGGTCCGACAGGCAGGCCAGCCAGTTCACCGAGAAGAAGCCGACGGTCGAGCCCCCGGTCGCCAAAGGCGCCCTGCCGGTCTCGCCGCTTGCCGTGCCGTTCCCCAAGATCCCGCCGATCCCGGGGGTCCAGCTCGCCACCGGCCGGGCGGGGTTCTACAAGCACGACCGCGAGGACCTGCTGGTCATGAGGTTCGCGAAGGGCACGTCGGCGGCCGGGGTCTTCACCCGCCACGGCATCGGCTCGGCGCCGGTCGACTGGTGCAAGAAGCATCTGGAGATGACCAAGGGCGCCGATGTCCGCGCCCTGGTGGTCAACGCCGGCTGCGCCAACTCCTTCACCGGCAAGCCGGGCGCCGACGCCGTGCGCCGGGTGGCCTCGGCCGTGGCCAAGCGCTTCGACTGCCGCCAGCGCGACGTGATGGTGGCCTCCACCGGCGTGATCGGCGTGCTGCTGGACGACGGCAAGATCACCCATCGCCTGCCCGAGGTGGAAAGCCGGCTGATCGACGACGGCTGGGCCGGGGCGGCCAACGCCATCATGACCACCGACACCTTCCCCAAGGGCGCCTACGCCGAGGCGACGATCGACGGCGAGAAGGTGCGCATCGCGGGGATCTGTAAGGGATCAGGCATGATCGCGCCGGACATGGCGACCATGCTGGCCTTCGTGGCCACGGACGCGGCCATCTCGCCCACGGCGCTGCAGAACCTTGCCAGCCTCTACACGCGGACCACCTTCAACTGCGTGACCGTGGACGGCGACCGTTCGACCAACGACACCTTGCTGCTGTTCGCCACCGGCCAGTCCGGCGCCCCGAACATCGCCCGCGCGGGCGACAAGCGCCTGGCCGACTTCCGCGACAAGCTGGAGGCCGTTCTGCTTGACCTGGCCCTGCAGCTGGTCCGCGACGGGGAAGGGGCCTCCAAGTTCGTCAAGATCACCGTGACCGGCGCTGAGAGCCCGGCCTCGGCCCGCAAGATCGCCCGCACCATCGCCGAGAGCCCGCTCGTCAAGACCGCCTTCGCCGGCGAGGACGCCAACTGGGGCCGCATCGTCATGGCCGTGGGCCGGGCCGACGAGCCCATCGACCGCGACCGGGTCAGCGTGAAGTTCGGACCCATGGTCGCCGCCCAGGACGGGCTCATCTCGCCCACCTATGACGAGGCCAAGATGAGCGCCTACATGAAGAACCAGGAGCTGGAGGTCGCCGTCGACGTCGGCGTCGGCAAGGGCTCGGCCACCGTCTGGACCTGCGACCTGACCAAGCAGTACGTGGCCATCAACGGTGATTACCGCTCCTGACCGGCCGCGTTGGCCAGTGTGGAGTGAGCCCTGACCCGCCTCCCCCCCTGCCGGAGAAGGATGAGTTGGCTCGTCTCTATTTCTCGGTGATCTTGTAGATCGCGTTCTCGAGGTCGGAAGTCACATAGATCGCCCCGGATGGCCCGACGGCGATCCCACCCGCCAGGGGGAAGGGCTTGGTGACCAGGCCAAGCGGAAGGTCCTTCGCGACCACCTTTACGGCGCCGGTCCTGGGATCGATCGAGACCACCCGGCGGGCGCCGACCTCCAGCACCGCCAGGCGCCCATCCGGTCCCAGGGCCACGGCCTTGGGCAGGTTCAGGTCCTTGGCCACCAAGGTCTTGGCGCCGGTCGCCAGGTCGACGCGGGCGATGCGGCCGCCGGCGACCTCGGCCACATAGACCCCGCCGTCCGACCCCAGGGCCAGGCTGGCCGGCGCTGCCAGACCGCCCGCCAGGATCGTGCGCTGGTCGCCCCTGACCTTGATCAGATCGCCGCTGGCCAGTTCGGCCACCAGGATCGAGCCGTCGGCCAGTTCCAGGGCGTCGGAGGGCGACTTGAAACCGTGCAGCACCGAGAGCGCCTCGCCGGTGCGGCGGTCATAGACCAGCACCGCGCCCGTGGGCGCGCTGGCCAGCACCACGCGCTCGACGCCGACACTGACCCCGGTGGGATATTCCAGCTTGCTGCCCTTGGTGTGCACCCGGGCGATGTCGCGCACCGCCCCGCTCACGCCGTCGACTCCGCGGTAGGAGAAGACGTCGGCGACGAACAGGCTCTCCCTGCCGCCGTCGGTCGCCACGGCGATGTCGGCGGGGAAGGCCAGGGCGCCCTTCATGACCTGGCGCACCGCGCCGGTGGTCGGGTCGACGATCTGCAGGCCGTTGTCGGCCATGTTCGAGACGACGATCTGGTCGTTCGCGTCGATGGCGAAGTTGTCGAGGGCGGTGGAAAGCTGGGCGACCTTGGTCTTGGCCCCGGTCTTGATGTCGATCCGGATCAGCTCTCCCAGATGGGTGTCGATGGCGTAGAGATTGTCCTTGGAGTCGAACTTGGCCGCGGCCGGAGTGTCGAGACCGTCGGCCACCACGACCATGTCGCCGGTGTCGGGATTGATCTTCACCACCTGGCCCTTGAACCATAGCGGCCCGTAGAGCCAGCCGTCGGAGCCGGCGGCGAAGCTGTTGAAGCCGCCCATGCCTTCCCGGATCATCCGCCGCGGCGCCTTGCCGGCGGGATCGAGCTCCCACAGGGCGTCGCCGCCGAACACCTGGGCGGCGAACAGCCGCTTGCCGTCGCGGCTGAAGGTGATGGAGTTGACGCTGACCAGGTCCTTGGCCAGGACCTCGATCGGGCCCGAACCGCGCCGGCTGTAGACGATATTGTCGGAGATCGCGGTCCAGACAACCTGGTCGCCCGGCCCGAAGGCCATGTCGTCGGCCATGCCCTGCGGCGGTCCCACCAGGACCTTGGCCTTACCCGTGGCGAGATCGACGCTGTAGAGGCTCTGGCCGGCGACGCTGCCGGCATAGAGCTCGCCCTTGGGGCTGAAGCGCAGCCCATGCACCCCGTGGAAGTCGGAGCCCGGAACCAGCCGGGTCACCTTGGCGTCCTGCGCCGAGGCGGCGGTCGCCATGGCAAAGCCGGCCAGCAGCACCACGCCTTTGAGAAAGCCCATCCGTCTCGCCCCCGCCTTATCGTTGGGATCGAGCTTGGCCCTCAGCGCTGGGCGGAGCAAGTACGGCCGCCCGATGCTCCCCCCCTGGGGGAGCTGTCAGCGAAGCTGACTGAAGGGGACATTGACCCTCGCTTGCGGGCCTCCACCCCCTCCGTCACGTTGCCGAGGAGGGCGACGCGCCACCTCCCCCAGATCGCGCTGCGCGCTGGGGGAGGATCTGACTCGTCTTAGTCCAGCGGGGTCCAGCGCTTGGCCGGGGCGGAGCCGCCGTCGCGCTTGGGGCCCTTGAAGGCGGCTTGGCTGATGGGCGTGGTGGAGGCCCGCTCGCCGGTCTTGCGGACATTGTGCGGATGGCGGTCGCCATTGCCGCCGCCGCCCTGACCCTGGCGCTGGCCGCCGCCGTTGCTGGGGCGATTGCGCTGGGCGCGCAGGCCGCCCGGCAGGTCGCTGCGGCCCTGCGGCTTGCGCTGGCCGCGGTCGCCGTTGTTCTTGCGGCCGGCCTCGGCGCGCTCGGCGGCGACCTCCGGCATGGCCTGGGTCATGACGTGCAGGCCGCGGTCGTTGCGGCGGTCCTCGGCGGGGATGGTCTGGCGCGTGACCTTCTGGATGTCGCGCAGCAGGTTGCGTTCGTCGTCGGCGCAGAAGGCCACGGCCGTGCCGTCGGCGCCGGCCCGGGCCGTCCGCCCGATCCGGTGGACGTAGGACTCCGGCACGTTGGGCAGCTCGTACTGGACCACGTGGCTGACCGCGTCGATGTCGATGCCGCGGGCGGCGATGTCGGTGGCCACCAGGGCGCGGACCTCACCGGCCTTGAACGAGGCCAGCGAGCGTTCGCGCTGGCCCTGGCTCTTGTCGCCGTGAATGGCCGCGGCCTCGACGCCGGCGGCTTCCAGGGACTTGGCCACCCGGTCGGCGCCGCGCTTGGTGCGGGTGAAGACGATGACGCGCTTGAACTTGGGCTCGGCGAACAGTTCGCAGAGCAGGGCGCGCTTCCGCGCCGTCTCCACGAAGATCACCTTCTGCTTCACGCGCTCGACCGTGGTCGATTCCGGCGCCACGGCGACCTTGTGCGGGTTGGGGTTCAGCAGTTCGCCGGCCAGCTTGCCGATCTCGGTGGGCATGGTGGCGGAGAAGAACAGGTTCTGCCGGTCCTTCGGCAGGTACTTCACGATGCGGCGGATGGGCAGGATGAAGCCCATGTCCAGCATCTGGTCGGCCTCGTCGAGGACGAAGATCTCCACGCCGCCGAGCGTGATGGTCTTCTCGCCGAGGTGGTCGATCAGGCGGCCGGGGGTAGCCACCAGCACGTCGACGCCGCCGGCCAGCGCGCGCATCTGGCCGCCGTACTTCACGCCGCCGAACACCACGGCGACGGAGACGCCCATGTGCTTGCCGTAGGTCTTGAAGCTCTCGCCGATCTGGGTGGCGAGTTCGCGGGTGGGGGAGAGCACCAGCACGCGGCAGCCGCGGCGGGGCGCGGGCTTACGGTCGGCGGCGAGGCGATGCAGGATGGGAAGGGCGAAGGCGGCGGTCTTGCCGGTGCCGGTCTGGGCGATGCCCAGCAGGTCACGGCCGCTCATCACGCCCGGGATGGCTTGCGCCTGGATCGGGGTGGGAACCGTATAGCCTTCGTCGGCCAGGGCCTTCAGGAGGGATTTGTCCAGGCCGAGGTCGGTGAACTTGGTCAAAACGATATCTTTCACGTATGCGCCAATCGCGGCCTCTCGGCTTTGCCAAGGGTCGCGGGGTCGCGGGTCAGTTTGGGGAAAGCCCCCGCGTGGCGGGGCGATCTATGCGATCTCTTCAGGGTGCTCGACAGGCTAGGTTCGACTTAGAACCCATCACGCGACTGGAGCGCCGATAGCGCCGCGAATGTTGCGGTGCAGCGGGGAGATGGCGGCTGGCGACCGAAAAGTCAAGCTAAACCGCGAATTGGGGCTTTGGCGGGAGCGGCGTCGAAGCCGCTCCCGCCAGCCGGTTCGTCTAGGCGAAGATGAAGTCGTCGGCGTCCAGGCTGGCCGCCGAGACCCCGGTCAGGGTCACCGATCCGGTCCCAAGCGCGATGACGGCTTCGCCGCCCACCTCGCTGATGGACAGGGTGGCGAAGGTCAGGCCGGCCACCGAGCTCAGGTCGATGCGGTCGCCCGCGCCTGGGCCGCCTTCGAAGTCGGCGATCGTGTCATCGCCGCCGTTCGACGAAAGCACGAAGACGTCGTTCCCGCCATTGCCGGTCAGGACGTTGTCGGCCGAGTTGCCGACAATGGTGTCGGTTCCGCCGCCGCCCTTGGCGTTCTCGATGGTGGCGCCATAGGCGATGCTGATGTTGTCGTGCATTAGCGGGGGCTTGGTGGGATCCATGCCGGAGATCTTGATCCAGCTCTCGCCGCCGTTCACGCCCTCGACCCCGTTGTTGTAGATGTCGAAGAGCCGCTGGGTGCGGGCGGGGAGGCCCGCAGCCTCGTTGTTGGCGTTGATCTCGTCCAAGGTCAGGAAACGATCCGAGCCGCCGGCGCTGCTGAAGGAGCCGGGATTCAGGTCGATATAGGACGGGGTGTCGTAGCCCGACAGGTCGAGCGTGTCGTTGCCGCCGGCGTCCCAGATTGTGAACACCGGAGCGATCTCGTTCGGATTGATCTGGAAAGCCGTGCGGTTGTCTAGGTCGTCGCTCCAGTTGAAGCCGTAGGTCGTGTCGCCGGTCCGCGTGGTGGTGTCGACGCCGTAGAGCTTCTGGATGGCCAGGATGTCGTGGACGCCGGGCGTGGCGGAATAGGTGAACCGCATCAGCGACCAGTCGATGTGCTGGGCGCCGGTCTCGTAGGCGTCCCAGTAGGACATGACCGAGTACTGGCGGCTGTCCTGGTAATAGTCGGCCAGCTCGTAGCTCAGCGGCACGCCGTCGCCGGCGTCGTAATCGCCCGGATGGGACAGGCCGAGCGCGTGGCCGATCTCGTGGGTCAGGGTCTGCATGCCGTACCAGCCATCCAGCAGCTGGAAGCCGCTGACCGGACCGGGATTGATCCAGACGTCGCCCTGGAGGTGCTGGTACTGGGCGCCGTAGTTGGTCCCGTGGGGCAGATAGGCCCAGGCCTGTCCCGGGCCGCTGGTGGTCGAGGCGAAGGCCATGTCCCAGTTGCCCTGACCCTTGGCCTGTTCTTCGAACCGCAGCGGGATCAGGTCGTCCCAATAGTTCAGCGCCTCGCGGGTGCCTTCCTGCTGGGCCGCGGTCATCGGCGAGTATTCGTACTTCTCGGCCGCGCCGTGGGGATTGTTGTACTGGCCGATCGTCGTCGGGCCTTTGTAGAACCCATAGGTCAGGACGCCGTCGGCGGTCTCCTTGACGGACCAATCGAACCCAGAACGGGTGATCTGGTCGGCGACCTGTTGGGGTGTGAAGATCGGCAGGTCGCGGAGAGTGCCTCCAGCCAGCGGATCGGCGGAGGCTTCATAGCGCAGGTCGGTTTCGGCCGGGTGTCCCCGTTCCAGGGTAAGCGCAACATCGGGCGTTGGTTTTGCCATTTTTACTGTCCCATTATAACTCTTGGAGACCGATCAGCAATCGAGGGGCAAGTTCTTACAGTGCATGCAAGTTGTATTGTTACGAACTGTTAGGTTCATCGCCCCATAGTTAAGCTAAACCGCTCGCGGTTGCAGACCGTCGGTGATTCATCAGCGCACGGCTATTAAATTCCGGCAAGATCGTTCGCCTAATTTTTCGGAAGGTGATCCGAGATTGCGTCGGCCGGGGGTTTTCGGGGGAGGCTCACCTCGACCGTGGAGCCCTTCGGCCGCCCGGATTCGGCCTCGTCGGTTGCATTTCGCGCGCGAGGCGGCGAGGAAACGGCATGGCCAAACCCATGCTGTTCGTCGCCGCCGCCGCCCTCGTGGACTCCGAGGGCCGGGTGCTGATCTGTCAGAGGCCGCAGGGCAAGCAGCTTGCCGGCCTTTGGGAGTTTCCGGGCGGCAAGGTCGAGCCCGGCGAGACCCCCGAGGAATGCCTGATCCGCGAGCTGGACGAGGAACTGGGCATCAAGGTCACCCACGCCTGCCTGGCGCCCTTCGTATTCGCCAGCCACGGTTACGAAAGCTTTCACCTGATGATGCCACTCTACCTCGTCCGTCGCTGGGAAGGCTTTGTGACGGCCAAGGAACACGAGGCCGTCGCATGGGTGAAACCCGCGAAACTCGCCGACTATCCGATGCCGCCGGCCGACGCGCCCCTGGTGGCCTGGTTGCGCGACCTGATCTGAAGTCCCTGCTCAGCGACACCGGCGGCGCCACCCTGGTGATCTATGCGGTGGTGGCGGGCCTGGTCTCCATGGGCGCGCTCAGCGCTTTCGGGTCCTATGAGGGCGAGATCGCCGACGTGGCGCTCACCGTCTCGGACGCGGCGCGCGCCTTCTTCGGCGGCTAGGCCGACCGGGCGTTTCCTTGACGCCCGCGCCGACCGCGCCTAGCCTCCATCCGTCCAAATGACCGGAAAGGAGGGGTTTCGACATGAGTGTCTTCGTCCGCGCCCCTCGCCGCGCCGCCCAGAGGCCTGCCTGACATTTCGGGCTCCGCCGGCGGTCGCCTGACCAGGCTTTCCGATCCAAGGATGTCCAGCATTGCTCGACACTTACGGCTGGAGCGACGCCCTCCAGCGACTCTTTCATGAACACGCCGCCCGGGGACTGATCCCGGCCCGCGTCACCGTCCAACAGCGCGGCCACTACGGTCTCGTCATCGAAACCGGCGAAGTCGTCGGCGAACTGTCCGGCCGCTTCCACTTCGAGGCGGAGGCGACGGGCTATCCCGTGGCGGGCGACTGGGTGGCCGTCACCCCGCCAGCCGACGAGGGCCCGGTGATGATCCAGGCACTGCTGCCGCGCTCCACCAGCTTCGTCCGCCGGGAAGCCAATGGCGGGCGGGCCCAGGTGGTGGCCGCCAATATCGACCTGGCCCTGCTGGTCGCCTCGCTCAACGCCGACCTCAATCCGCGGCGGATCGAGCGCTATCTCGCCACCGCTTGGGAGAGCGGCGCCCGGCCGGTGGTGGTTCTCACCAAGGCCGACACCTGCGAGGATCCCGCGCCGCTGATCGAGGAAATCAAGGCCATCGCCCACGGGGTCGAGGTCCACGTTGTCTCGGCGGTGACCGGGGAGGGCATGGCCGACCTGGCCGCGCTGCTGAAGCCGGGCGAGACCGCCGTGCTGCTGGGCTCTTCCGGGGTCGGCAAGTCGACCCTGGTCAATGCGCTGGCGGGCCGGGAGCTGATGCACACCAGGGAGATCCGGGAGGACGACGCGCGCGGCCGCCACACCACCACCCATCGCGAACTGGTCCTGTTGCCCAGCGGGGCCCTGGTGCTGGACACGCCCGGCATGCGCGAGCTGGGCCTCTGGAACGCCGACACGGGACTGGCGGCCACCTTCGGAGACCTTGAAACGGAGGTCGAGGCGCTCGCGGCGCACTGCAGGTTCCGCGACTGCGGGCACGGCGCCGAGCCGGGCTGCGCCGTCCGCGCGGCCCTGGAAAGCGGTGAACTCGACGCGGAGCGCTGGGAGGCCTACGGCAAGCTGCAGCGCGAACTCGCCCACCTGGACCGCAAGGAGAGCCCGGCCGCCGCCTCCCAGGCCCGCAAGGTCTGGATCCAGCGCGAGAAGGCGATGCGCCAGCGGGCGAAACACCGGGAGACGGACGAATAGACTCCCGGCGGCCTAGTGCGATGCGTCAGGCCCTGCTGCACCTGATCGGCGAATAGCAGAAGGCCCGCGGCGTTGGGAGTACGCCGCGGGCCCCTCCCGCCGGGCTATTCCGCGGCGATGGCGCCTTCCGACAGCCCCAGCCGCTGGGCGACGCCCGCCCCATATGCGGGATCGGCGCGGCGGAAGTGCTCGACCTGGCGGCGCTGGATCGCCTCGGGGACCGGAGCCATGGCGCCGGCGATATTGTCCATCAGCAGCGCCTGCTGTTCCGGGTTCATCAGGCGGAACAGGTTCCCGGGCTGGGTGTAGTCGTCATTGCCGGTCCGATGGTTGAACCGGTCGGCGTCGCCCGCGATCCGCAGCGGCGGCTCGGCCACGCTCGGGTCCTCCTTCGGCCCGCCGAACGAGTTGGGCTCGTAGTAGGCGTCGGTGCGGGGCGGGGCGTCGAAGCGCATGGCGCCGTCCATGTGGTAGTGGGCCACCGGCGACTTCGGGCGGTTCACCGGCAGGGCTTCGTAGTGGGTGCCGATCCGGTAGCGGTGGGCGTCGGCATAGGCGAAAAGACGGCCCTGCAGCACCTTGTCCGGCGAGAAGCCGATGCCCGGCACGATGTTGGACGGACTGAACGAGGCCTGCTCCACCTCGGCGAAATAGTTGTCCGGATTGCGGTTCAGCTCCAGGACCCCGACCTCGATCAGCGGGAAGTCCGCGTGCGGCCAGACCTTGGTCAGGTCGAACGGGTCGTAGGGGGTGAGCTCGGCCTCCGCCTCGGTCATGATCTGCACGCAGACCCGCCAGCGCGGGAAGTCGCCGGCCTCGATGGCCTCGAACAGGTCGCGCTGGGCGCTCTCGCGGTCGGCGGCGATGGTGGCGGCGGCCTGGTCGTTGGCCAGGTTGCGGATTCCGGCCAGGTTCTTGAAGTGGAACTTCACCCAGTGGCGCTCACCGGCGGCATTGAGGAACGAATAGGTGTGGCTGCCGAAGCCGTGCATGAACCGGTAGCCGTCCGGCTGTCCGCGATCGGAGAACAGGATCGTGACCTGGTGCAGGCTCTCCGGCGACAGGCTCCAGAAGTCCCACATGGCGGTCGGCGAGCGCAGGTTCGAGACCGGATGGCGCTTCTGGGTGCGAATGAAGTCGGGGAACTTCATCGGGTCGCGGATGAAGAAGACCGGCGTGTTGTTGCCCACCAGGTCCCAGTTGCCCTCCTCGGAGTAGAACTTCAGCGCGAAGCCGCGCACGTCGCGCTCGGCGTCGGCCGCGCCGCGCTCGCCGGCCACGGTGGAGAAGCGCAGCAGCACCTCGGTCTCCTTGCCGACCGCGCCGAACAGCCTGGCCTTGGAAAAGTGGCTGATGTCCTGCGTGACCCGGAAGGTCCCGTAGGCGGCCGAGCCCTTGGCGTGGACCACCCGTTCGGGAATGCGCTCGCGGTTCTGGTGCGCCAGCTTTTCCATCAGCTGGTAGTCCTGCATCAGGAGCGGGCCGCGCGGCCCGGCGCTGAGCGAGTTCTGGTTGTCGGGAACCGGGGCCCCCGCGGTGGTGGTCAGTCGCTCAGTCATGGTTTTCCTCCTGAAGTGGAGGCCAGGGTCTGCCTCGCGCGTCATCAGGTCCAATCAGTTCACAGACGCCAGTGATCAGGTTAGCTTATCGCCATGCCGACCTTGAGACAGCTCCGCTACCTCGCCGCCCTGGCCGAACACGGCCACTTCGGGCGGGCCGCCGCCGCCTGCCACGTGACCCAGCCGGCGCTTTCCATGCAGATCAAGGAATTGGAGGCCGAGCTCGACCTGCCCCTGGTCGAGCGGGGTCGGACCGGCGCCGTCCTCACGGAGGAAGGGGTCGAACTGGCGCAGCGGGCCCGGGCGCTCAACGCCGGGGTCAAGGACTTGGAGGACTTCGCCCGCGAACGGCGCGGCGACCGCGCCCAGCGCCTGGCGCTGGGGATCATCCCCTCCGTGGCGCCCTATCTGCTGCCGCGCCTGCTGCCGCTCCTGCAGGCCGCCATGCCTGGCCTGGACCTCAAGGTCCGCGAGACCCAGACGGCTGTGCTGATGGCCGAGCTGGCGGGCGGCGAACTGGACGCGGTGATCGCCGCCCTGCCGCTGGCCGGCGACGGGATCGAGGCCGTGGCCCTGTTCGAGGACGCCTTCCTGTTGGCCAGCCCCGCCGACGATCCGGTCGCGGCGGCATCGCCACGCGACCTGCCGCCCGATCGCCTGCTGCTGCTGGAGGAAGGCCACTGCCTGCGTGACCAGGCCCTGGGCGCCTGCGAGATCAGCGACCTGTCGACCTTCGGGGCCACGTCGCTCACCACCTTGGTTCAGCTGGTGGCCCACGGCCAGGGGGTGACCCTGCTGCCGGCCATGGCGGCCGACGCCCTGGCCGATCCGCGCATCGTCCTGGCGCGGTTCTCCGATCCGCAGCCCAGCCGCACCATCGCGCTCGCCTGGCGCACCGCCTCGCCGCGCAGGCGCCAGCTCAAGGACCTGGCCGCCCGCATCGCCGAGCAGGCCGCCAGGTGAGCGACTGGCTGGCCGATTTCATCGCGGCGGAATCCCTGCCCTCGGAGTTCGCCCCGACAGCGCGGGCCATCTGCATCCCACTGGCCGAGGCGATCGCCGCCCGAGCCCGGGTGGAGCCAGGCTTGGTCGTCGGGATCTGCGGCGCCCAGGCCATCGGCAAGTCGGCCCTGGCCGCGGTGACCCGGCGCCTGCTGGAGGATAGCGGCCTGAAGGTCGCCCTGTTTTCGCTGGACGACCTCTACCTGACCCATGCTGAGCGGCAGGCCCTGGCCCGCGACGTCCATCCGCTGCTCGCCACGCGCGGCGTTCCCGGCACCCACGACATGGCCCTGGGCCTCGCCCTGATCGAGGCCCTGCGGCGTCCCGGCGAGGTCGCGCTGCCGGCCTTCGACAAGGCCCGCGACGACCGGCGGCCCCGTGCCGACTGGCCGCGCTTCGAAGGCCCGGCCGACGTGATCCTGTTCGAAGGCTGGTGCGTCGGCGCGCGGCCGCAGAACGTCGGGGCCCTGGCCACGCCGGTCAATGACCTGGAGCGGACGCGTGACCCGGACGGGACGTGGCGGGGCTTCGCCAACGCCGCCCTGGCGGGTCCCTACCAGAACCTCTTCGGCCGCATCGGCCTGCAGGTCCTGCTGCGAGCGCCAGGATTCGAGGTGGTGCTGGAGTGGCGCCGCGAGCAGGAGCGCAGGCTACGCGCGCGCCTGGCCCGCGAGGGCGGAGACGCCGCCCGGACGATGAGCGACGACCAGGTCGCCGATTTCATCGCCCACTATGAGCGGCTGACCCGCTGGATCCTGGAAGAAATGCCGGGGCGGGCGGACATCGTCATCGAACTGGACGCCGCGCGGCGTCCGTCCGCCCCGAAGTCCTAGGCCGCCGGCTGGGCGTTCAGCACTTCGGTCAGGTGCTGGCGCAGGGCCGGATCCTTCTGAACCGCGGCGGAGATCTCATTGTACTTCGCCGGCGTCAGGCCGCTGGCCTGCACCGCGGCGCTCATCTTGGCGATCATTTCGCGCTGGACGGAGATCTTGGTGGGGCCGTCGGCGCCCGTCATCTTGGGGCTGAACTCGGCATTGATCTTGGAGACCTCGGTCATGGCTCCGCCGAACGCCTTCAGCTCGTCGTCCGTGAAGCCGCCGGCGGCGGGGGCGGCGGCGGGCGCCGGGGCGGGCGTCTGGGCCTGGGCGACGGAAGCGCAGGCCAGCGCCGCGAAGAGGCCGGCGGCCATGATGGAAGTCCGCATCGATCAATGCTCCTGGGTTGGGGTCGGCGTGGATAAAACCCGGCCGCGGTCAAAATGCGACCCGAATGTGGTCCCGATCCGTGACAGTGCGGCGAATAGCCCAGCTCTTAGGCAGGGCGCCGGGGCCGAACCTCAAGCTTCGAGGGACATCCCCGACGCCAGGGCGTGGAACTCCGTGATCGCGCCATAGACCCCGAGCCCGATCCCCTGGGCGAGCTGCTCCAGTTCGAAGATGTTGTGCGCCAGGAAGATCATCACCGAGCCGTCGGTGGGATCGGCCTGCCACCAGCCGCCATAGGCGCCGGGCCAGCCCACCGTGCCGACGCCGCCCTTGCAGCGGGTCACCGCTGCGTTGTCGGGGTCCATAACGACGGCCACGCCCCCCAGCCCGAACCCGTGGGCGGTGAAGAGCGGCAGGCCGAAGTTCTCGGCCCTGGCGCGCTGCTGCTCGGTCAGGCGGTTGGCGGTCATCAGGGCCAGGGTCTCCGGCGCCACCAGCCGCACCCCGTCCACCGCGCCCTGGCCGACGAACATCCGCGCGAAGGCGAGATAGTCGTCCAGGGTCGACCAAAGGCCCCCGCCGCCGGAGACATTCGCCATGTCGACGGGGCGCTCGGCCAGCAAGGCGCCGGCGTCCTTGGTCCCCAGCGGGCGAGGGAACAGGCGCCCGGCCGCGTCGAAGCCGTACATCTGTGCGCGCCGCTGGCGCTTCTCGGCCGGGACGGTGAAGCCAGTGTCCTTCATGCCCAGGGGCGTGAAGATCCGGCGCTGGAGCACCTCGTTCAGCGGCGCGCCCTCGATGCGGGCGATCAGCAGGCCGAGCAGGTGGGTGGAGTGGCCATAGTGGAAGCCCGCGCCGGGCTGGTCGATCAGAGGCAGGGCGGCCAGGGCGGCGATCCAGTCGTCGGGCGCCAGATGGCTGTCGATGTCGCTGCCGAGCGCGGCGAAGTAGGCCTTGGCGATCGGGCCGGCGTGGAAGTCGCCATAGGTCACGCCCGAGCGATGGGTCAGCAGGTCTTCGAAGGTGATCTCGCGTTCCGCCGGATCGGTCTCGTCCAGCGGTCCGTCGGGCGCGCGCAGGACGCGCATCGCGGCGAACTCCGGCGCCCAGCGGGAGATGGGGTCGTCCAGGTCGAAGGCGCCTTCCTCGAACAGCATCATCGCCGCCGTCGAGGTGATCGGCTTGGTCATCGAGGCGATGCGGAAGATCGCGTCGCGTTCGAGCAGCTCCGCCGCCTCCATGTCCCGCCAGCCGACCGCGGCGGTCTGGACCACCTTGCCGCCGCGCCACACCAGCGTCGCGGCCCCGGCCAGCTGGTCGGCGTCCACATAGGCCTCGAGGGCGGCCGCGATCGGGTCTTTCGCACTCATCTCGGCCCCACATATCCCAGAAGATAGGTGAATTATAAAATAGCCTTCCTATAAAATTGGCAATGGCCTAGTTTTCGATTCGATGACCACCGACGCCACAGGCGAGACGGCCCGGGGACGGCCCAAGGGCGACAAGCGCGCCCGCACCCGCGCCAAGCTCATCGACGCCGCCCGCGACCTGACCCGGGAAAAAGGCTTCGAGCGCACGACCCTGGAGGATGTGGCGCTGCGGGCCGGCATGACCACCGGGGCGATCTACGGCAACTTCAAGAACCGCGATGAGCTGTTCATGGCCACGGCCGAGCGGCAGTGGGCGCCCATCCGGCCGGCCTACAGGCCCGGCTTCAGTTTCGCC
Source organism: Phenylobacterium sp. LH3H17 (assembly GCF_024298925.1). Taxonomy (NCBI): domain Bacteria; kingdom Pseudomonadati; phylum Pseudomonadota; class Alphaproteobacteria; order Caulobacterales; family Caulobacteraceae; genus Phenylobacterium; species Phenylobacterium sp. LH3H17. The sequence continues at coordinate 1,149,793 of NZ_CP101283.1, forward strand.
GAACTGATGGCCGCCATGGCCGAGGCGGTCATAGCGGCCCTTCCCGAGCGGCGAGTGGCGGCGCCTGGGGCGCTGCGGTTCCGGGCCTACGCCCTGAACCATGAGGAGGTCCGGGTCCAGTTCCGCGACGCCATGGCCAAGGGCTACGACTCCGGCGCCGGCTGGCTGAGGACCGTATTCGACGAAACCGAGCTGCCGATGCCGGCGGACACCCTGGTCCGGGTGATCAACGCCATGACCGAGGGCCTGCTGTTCCAGCGGTTCCTGACCCCGGAGCTCGTCCCTGACGAGGTGATCCACGCCGCCTTCTCCGCGCTGGCGGGCGAGCGGACCGCCTAGTCGTCGTCGCGGGGCAGGGGGTTCTCAACCACGCCCAGGGCGTCGGCCAGGCGCATCTTGGCCGAGCCGGGCTTCAGCGGCTTCTGCTGGCTGGGATCGGGCGACCAGCCTGTCAGGGTGAGTATCTCGAAGGTGGCCGGGATCCGGCCGTCCGGCTCGGCGAAGCGCGCCACATAGAGCTCGAAGGCCCGCGCCAGCACCCCTCGGGTCAGCGGCTTGGGATGGCGTTCGGCCAGCACGCTGGTCTCGCCCATGGCCCGCAGATCGGCCAGCAGCTTCAGCGGATGGGCGTAGCGGACGATGACCCGGTCGACATCGGCCACCGGCAGGGCGAAGCCGGCGCGCTGCAGGAGACCCGCGGCGTCATAGGCGTCGGCGAAGGGCGAGACGCGGGGGCCGGCCCCGCCGGTCAGCTCAGCCTCGGCGTCGAGCAGCGAGCGCCGCAGCTCGGTGAGCGTCGCCCCGCCCAGCATCGAGCCGATGAACAGGCCGTCCGGCTTCAGCGCCCGGCGGATCTGGATCAGGGCGCCGACCACGTCATTGGTCCAGTGCAGGGCGAGCGTCGAGACCACCAGGTCGAGACTGCCGAAGGCGAAGGGCAGGCGCTCCTCGTCCGCCACCAGCCGGAGGCCTGGGCGGCCGGCCAGCATCTTCGCCGACAGGTCGGCCTCGATCAGCAGACCCACGCGCGCCTGGGCGTCGCTCTGCGCTAGGGCCTCGCGGAAGGCGCCTGTCCTCGACCCTAGGTCGACGGCGCGCGGGAACTCGCGCATGATCGCCTCGAGACGGACCACGGCGTCCTCGGCGGCCCGGCGCTTCAGGAAGTCGGCGCCGCGATAAACCGCAGCGGCGCGATCGAGGCGGGTGCGCAGCAGGGCGCGGTCGAAGAGGCGGGGCGGAACGGACATTGTTTCCGAAAGATGATGACGCGGTGGGCCGATGGAAACCGGGCCTGGAGGCCGCGGTTCGTACCGCGCTGGACCTCATTTTCCCACCGCAATCCCTCGACGCCGGTCCTCTGCCGCAGTCGCCGGGCTTTTCGGCCGAGGCCTGGAGCCGGATCAGTTTCATCGACGGGCCGCTGTGTGACGGCTGCGGCACGCCGTTCGAGTACGACCAGGGGGAGGGTGTGCGCTGCGCGGACTGCCAGGCCAAGCCCAGGGCCTTCGGTCGGGCCCGCGCCGCTTGCCTATATGACGACGCCTCACGCGGCCCGATCCTGCAGCTGAAGCACGCCGACCGCACGGACCTCGCGCCGCTGTTCGCCCGCTGGCTGTCGCGGGCGGCCCGCGACCTGCTCGCCGAGGCCGACGCCATCGCCCCGGTGCCGCTGCATCCAAGCCGCCTGCTGGGCCGGCGCTACAACCAGGCCGCCGAAGTCGCCCGACCGCTCAGCCGCCTTGCGGGCGTGGCCTATCTCCCCGACGCCCTGGTGCGGCTGCGGGCCACGGGGACCCAGGGCGGCAAGTCCGGTTCCGGCCGGCGGCGCAACGTGGCCGCGGCCTTCGGTGTGCCGGCGCGCCGCGCGGCCCAGGTGGCGGGCAAGCGCATCCTGCTCATTGATGACGTCATGACCACGGGCGCCACTTTGGAAGGCTGTTCGCGCGCCCTGCTGGCCGCGGGAGCCGCCTGCGTCGATGTGACGGTCATCGCGAGGGTGAAAGAATCCGCGAACCGCCCCATATGAAGCTCTTAGGATTCTGCTGCGTTCATTGAGCCATGGCCCAGATCACCATCTACACGAAGCCCTACTGCCCCTACTGCATCCGCGCGGTTTCGCTGCTGGAGAAGAAGGGCGCGCCCTTCACGGAGATCGAGGCCGCCTTCGATCCCGCCAAGCGCCAGGAGATGATCCAGCGTTCGGGTGGTCGGGCGACCTTCCCGCAGATCTTCATCAATGAGCGTCACATCGGCGGCTGCGACGACATGATGGCCCTCGAATACGACGGTAAGCTGGACGCGCTCCTCGCCGCCTGAGCTTGAGCCGGGCGCGCGTCTGACCTAACGCTCACGGCATGAGCCTTCGCGTCGGACTGATCCAGACCCGCACACCCGCCACCCACGCCGCGGCGCTGGCCCATGTGGCGCCTCTTGTGCGCGAGGCCGCCGCCCAGGGCGCGACCTTCGTCGCCACCCCCGAGGGGACGAATATTCTCCAGCGGGACAAGGCGGCCCTGCTGCCCCAGCTCACCGCGTTGGAAGACGATCCCGTGGTGCGGGGCCTGCAGGCTCTTGCAAACGAACTTTCGATAGGTGTGTTGATCGGTTCGGCCCTGGTCAAACGCGAGGACGGCAAGGCGGCCAACCGATCGGCGCTGATTTCACCGCGCGGTGAAATCACTGCGACATATGACAAAATCCATATGTTTGATGTTGATTTGCCCACCGGCGAGACGGCGCGGGAGAGCGCGGTCTACGAGCCCGGCGACCGGGCGGTGGCGGTGCAGGCCGCCGAGATGAAGCTCGGTCTGACCATCTGCTACGATGTCCGCTTCCCGGCCCTCTACCGGGCCCTGGCCCTGGCCGGCGCCGAGGTGATCGTCACCCCGGCGGCCTTCACCCGGCCGACCGGCGAGGCCCACTGGGAGATCCTGCTGCGCGCCCGGGCCATCGAGACCGGCAGCTTCGTCCTGGCCCCGGCTCAGGGCGGCTTCCACGAGGACGGCCGCGGCACCTACGGCCGGACCATCGCCATCGGCCCGTGGGGCGAGGTGCACGGCAAGCTGGATCACGACGAGCCCGGAGTCCTGGTGGTCGACCTGGACCTGGCCGCCGTGGGCAAGGCCCGTGCGGCGATCCCGGCGCTCGCCAATGCGATGGCCTTCGAAGCCCCCATATCTATTCCATGATCCGCTACGCCCTGGCCTGCGCGGCCGCCCATGAGTTCGAGGGCTGGTTCGGGTCGTCGGAGGCCTTCGACGATCAGCTGGCCCGCGGCTTGGTGGCCTGCCCGGTCTGCGACTCCAAGGCGGTGGTCAAGCAGATCATGGCCCCCAACCTGGCCGGCACGAAGCGCAACACGCCCGACCTGCCGGCGCCGATGCGCTCCATGGTGATGGAGGCCATGGGCCAGGTGCGCCGCCACGTGGAGGAGAACTTCGACTATATGGGCGACGCCTTCGCCGGGGAGGCCCGCGCCATCCACGAGGGGCGCTCGGAGGACCGCGGCATCTACGGCGAGGCCACGCCCGCCGAGGTCAAGGCGCTCACCGAGGACGGTGTGAGGATCGCCCCCCTGCCGCCCGCAGCTCCGAAGAAATCCGAGATGAACTGAGGTCGCGGCTGCTCCCGATGAACGAGGCGGGCCGCGGAACGTTGTCGACAGCACGACAATCCAGACGCCACGAGCGTCCAGCCTGGGAGGTTTACTATGCGTGCTTCACGACTCTCGAATGTTCTGCCCGCCCTGACCATCGGCGCCGCGCTTGCAATCGTCGGAGGCCCCTCCGCCTTTGCACAGGAGGGGGGCCGTCCCATCAGCGTCGCGCTGACCGGTGCGGCGGAAGCTCCGACACCCGGCGATCCGGACGGTTCGGGCACGGCCACCCTGCGGATCAATCCCGGCCAGCAGCAGGTCTGCTACGAGCTCAGCGTCACCGGGATCGCGGCGGCCACGGCGGCCCACATTCATAAAGCCCCGGTTGGCGCGGCCGGACCGGTTGTGGTCGCACTGACGGCTCCGACGCCGGGCTCGTCGAAGGGCTGCGCCGAGGTCACCCGGCAACTGGCGCTCGAGATCCTGAAGACCCCGGCGGACTACTATGTGAACGTTCACAATGCCGCATTCCCTGGCGGCGCCGTGCGGGGTCAGCTCTCGAAGTAAGCCCGGACTGGAGGGCGGCGGAACAGGTCGGAGAGCCTCGCCAAGCATGGCCGTTGCCTGGCGCATCGCCGCCCCATAGGGTCGCTCCACCTCGCTTGGAGTGTTCCATGATCCGTCTGTTTTCCGCCGCGGCGCTCGCGGCGTTGGCGCTGGCCGGCCCTGCCGCGGCCCAAACCCCCCGCCCCGACCAACTCGCCTTCCGCGAACTCTACAAGGAGCTGATCGAGATCAATACGACGCTCTCGTCGGGGAGCTGCACCGCCGCCGCCGAAGCCATGGCTGGCCGGCTGAAGGCCGCCGGCTTCGCCGACGAGGACCTGAAGATCATCGCCTCGCCCGAGCGGCCCAAGGACGGCGCCCTGATCGCCACGCTGAAGGGTTCGAACCCCAAGGCCAGGCCGATCCTGCTGCTGGCCCATATCGATGTGGTCGAGGCCAACCGCGCCGACTGGGAGCGCGACCCGTTCAAGCTGGTGGAAGAGGACGGCTTCTTCTACGCCCGCGGCGCCAGCGACGACAAAGCCCAGGCCGCCATCTGGACCGACAGTCTGGCACGCTACAAGAAGGAGGGCTTCAAGCCCCGCCGGACGCTCAAGATGGCGCTCACCTGCGGTGAGGAGACCCCCGACACCTTCAACGGGGTCCAGTACCTGATCGCCAACCACAAGGACCTGATGGACGCCGAGTTCGTGCTGAACGAGGGCGCCGGCGGGCGGCTCGACAAGGACGGCAAGCGGGTCTCGCTGGGCATTCAGGCTGGGGAGAAGGTCTATCAGGACTACACCCTGGAAGTGACCAACAAGGGCGGCCACTCGTCCGTTCCTGTCCGCGACAACGCCATCTACCACTTGGCCTCCGGTCTGGCGCGGCTGGGGGTGCACGACTTCCCGGTGAAGCTGAACGACGCCGTGCGCGGCAATTTCGAGCGCATGGCGGTGATCGAGGGCGGGGAGTCCGGCGCGGCCATGGCCGCGGTCGCCAAGAACCCGGCCGACGCCGAGGCGGTGGCCAAGGTGGCCCAGGACCCGGGACGCAACTCGATGATGCGCACCACCTGCGTGGCCACCATGGCCAGCGCCGGCCACGCGCCCAACGCCCTGCCGCAGCGGGCGCGGGCCAATGTGAACTGCCGCATCCTCCCGGGCGAGGGCGTGGAAGAGGTGCGCCAGGCCCTGGTCAAGGTTCTCGCCGACGACGCCATCAAGGTGACCACGGTCGGCGTCCCTAGCCCGGTCTCGCCGCCGCCCTCGCTGGGCAAGAACATCACCGGCCCGGTGGAGCAGGTGTCGAAGAAGATGTGGCCCGGCGTGCCCTTGGTGCCGGTCATGGCCACCGGGGCCACCGACGGCCGGTTCCTGAACGCGGTCGGCATCCCGACCTACGGCCTGTCGGGCCTGTTCGGCGAGCCGGAGGGCAACGGCGCCCACGGACTGAACGAGAAGATGCGGGTTCGCTCCCTCTACGAGGGCCGCGACTTCCTGCACGAGGTCGTCAAGCTCTACGCCAACCAGAAGTAGGGGACGCTGAGATGGCGGCGAAGATCGGTCGGACGCTGGCGGACTCGACTCCGCATTGGCCCGAGCGGCGCGCGCCGCCAAAGGGCGCGCCGAACATCCTGGTGGTGCTGTTCGACGATGTCGGCTTCTCCGACTTCGGCTGCTACGGCTCGCCGATCAGGACCCCGACCATCGACGCCATCGCCGGGCAGGGGCTGCGCTATACCGGCTTCCACACCACGGCCATGTGCTCCACCACGCGGGCGGCCCTGCTGACCGGGCGCAACCATCACTCGGTGGGGATGGGGTGCCTGGCCAATTTCGACTCCGGCTTCCCCGGCTATCGCGGCAAGATCGCCAGGGAGGCCGGGACCCTGCCGGAGATGCTTCGCGCCAACGGCTATTCCACCTACATGGTCGGCAAGTGGCATGCGACGCCCCTGACGGAGACCGGGTCGGCGGGCCCGTTCGACGGCTGGCCGCTGGGGCGGGGCTTCGACCGCTATTACGGCTTCATGGACGCCGAGACGGACCAGTATTCGCCCGAGCTGGTGCGCGACAACACGCCGATCGATCCGCCGGCGACCTACCCGGAGGGCTACCACCTGACCGCCGACCTGGTGGACCAGTCGATCCGCTATGTGGCCGACCACGTGGCCGATGCGCCGGACAAGCCCTGGCTGCTGTGGCTGGCTTTCGGGGCCTGTCACGCCCCGCACCAGGCGCCCAAGGAGATCATCGAGAGCTACGATGCGGTCTTCGGGGCCGGCTGGGATGTGGAGCGCGAACGCCGCCTGGCGCGGCAGAAGGCGCTGGGGATCGTGCCACCCGATACGCGGCTTCCGGACCGCAACGACGGGGTGAAGGCCTGGGCCGATCACAGCCCCGACGAACAGCGGATCTTCACCCGGCTGCAAAGCGCCTTCGCCGGGATGCTCGACCATGCCGACCGCCATCTGGCGCGACTGGTCGCGTTTCTCGATGAGGCAAAGCTGCGCGACGACACCCTGATCCTGGTGCTGTCGGACAATGGGGCGAGCCAGGAGGGCGGCCCGTTCGGCTTCGTCAACGCCATGGGCCCCTACAATATGAAGCCCGAGCCGGTGGCGGAAAAGCTGGCGCGGATCGACCTGATCGGCGGGCCCGACAGCCACTCGAACTTTCCCCACGGCTGGGCCATGGCGTCCAACACCCCGCTGCGGCGCTACAAGCAGAACACTCACGGCGGCGGCATCCGCGATCCGCTGGTGATCTCCTGGCCCAGGGGGATCGCGGCGCGCGGCGAGCTGCGGGGCCAGTTCGCCCATGCCAGCGACTTCACGCCCACCCTGCTCGAGCTGCTGGGCCTGACCCCGCCGGACAGCATCGCCGGCGTAGCCCAGATGCCGATGGAGGGGGTGAGTTTCGCGCCGTCCCTGGCCGATCCCGCCGCCCCGGCGCGCGGCCGGGCCCAGTACTTCGAGATGTTCGGCCATCGCGGCCTCTGGAAGGACGGTTGGAAGGCGGTGGCCTATCACCCGCCCGGCCTGTCGTTCGACGACGACCGGTGGGAGCTGTTCCATCTGGACGCCGACTTCTCCGAGACCGACGACCTGGCCCAGGCGCGGCCGGAGAAGCTCGCCGAGCTGCAGGCCCTGTGGTGGAAGGAGGCGGAGGCCTGCAAAGTCCTGCCCCTGGACGATCGTTTCGCCGCCCGCTTCGCCGAGAACGCCGCGCGCTATTCTGGTCCGCGCAAGCGCTTCGTTTTCCACCAGGGCATGGGCCACCTGCCCACCGACTGCGCCCCCGACGTGCGCTCGCGCGACTACCGGATCATCGCCGAGGCCAGGATCGAGCCCGGCTGCGAGGGCGTGCTGATCGCCCACGGCGACGCCACCTGCGGCTATTGCCTGTTCGTCCGCGACGGGCGGCTGCACCACACGATCAATATCGGCGGGAGCCGGGCCACGGTCAGTTCCGAGGCGCCCCTCGCGGCCGGCTGGCGCAGGCTGGGCGTGACCTGCAAGCAGGGCGATGGGCGAACCTTCACCCTGACCGTCGACGACGAGCCGGCCGGCCAGATCCATACCTATCTGGGCTTCGCCACCCTGATCTCCTGGTCGGGCCTGGATATCGGCCGCGACCGCGGCAGCGCGGTCGGGGACTATCCGGCGCCCTTCAGCTTCACCGGCAAGCTGCGGAAGGTGAGCGTGACCATGGACGGAGAGCAGGATCTCGACGGCGAGGCGGTCGGCCAGGCGGAGATGGCCCGGCAATAGCCCCGCGACTTGTGGTTGATCGCCGCGCCTGCTTCGGGCCAAGATGGTGGCCTTCGGGGGAAGTTCATGATCGTGCGATTGCTGGCCGCCCTGTGCGTGGCCCTGTTTGCTGGACCGTCGCTGGCGGCGCCGCCGCCCCTTGAAGCGTACGGAAAATTGCCCGCAATCGAGGACGTCAGCATCTCGCCCGACGGCGCCAGCCTGGCTGTGGTCGCGACCGACGGCGAGAACCGCGTCATCGTCAGCCGGGATATCGCGACCGGCAAGAGCACGCGTGTCGTGGTGGGCGAGGCCAAGGTCCGCGACCTCAGGTGGGCGGACTCCCAGCGCCTTCTGATCACCACCTCCACCACCGCCAGGGTCATGGACCTGCTGGCGCCGCGCGGCGAGTGGCTGATGTTGTTCGCCTACGATCTGGAGAAGATGAAGCTCCACAAGCTCATGCGGGACGCCAAGGACGCGATGAACGTCGTGGTGGGCTACCCAACCGTCCGGACCATCGGCGGCGAGCGGTTCGTCTTCGTCGAGGGCGTCAAGTTCGACGAAGGGCGTCGCGGGCGCATCGCCCTGTACAGGCTGGAGCTGGAACGCGGCTCATCGCGCCTGATCCACGCCGGCTATCCCCACACCCGCGACTGGCTGGTCGGCAAGGACGGCGAGGCCCTGGCCGAGAGCGAATGGGATCCGGTCAGCGGTCGTTGGGTCGTCAAGATCAAGCAGCCCACGGGCTGGGTGGAGGCCCGTGGCGGCACGGCCTTGCAGTACCCGGGGACCATCATGGGCCTGGGCCGGACGCCCGACACGATCCTGATCTCGGAGATCAAGGACGGCGACTATGCCACGCGCGAGATGCGCCTGGACGGCGTCCTGGGCGACGAGGTCCTGGAGTCCGGGGACATGCCGCTCCGCGATCCCGCGGACCACCGGCTGATCGGGTATCAGCGCACGGTCGGGGACACGACCGACTATGTCTTTTACGAGCCGCGGGACACGGTCGCCTGGAAGGCGGTGAAGGCGGCCTATCCGGGAGAACGTGTGAGTCTCGTCTCCTGGTCCGATGACCGGCGCAAGCTGGTGGTCCTGGTGGACTCGCCGACCCATGGCCAGGACTATGCCCTTGTCGACCTGGGAACCAAGAAGGCCAACTGGATCGGTCCGAAGCACGCCGGCGTGGGGGAGAACGGGGTCTCGCCGGTGCGTCCGGTCAGCTACAAGGCAGCCGATGGGCTGGGGATGTCGGGCTACCTGACCCTGCCCAAGGGCAAGGCCGCCAAGGACCTGCCCCTGGTGGTCCTACCGCATGGCGGCCCGGCGGCGCGCGATATGGCGGGATTCGACTGGTGGTCGCAGGCGCTGGCGTCGCGCGGATATGCGGTGCTTCAGGTCAACTTCCGCGGTTCGGACGGTTTTGGACATGACTTCATGTCCGCTGGCTTCGGCCAGTGGGGCCGCAAGATGCAGACCGATCTGTCGGACGGGGTGAGGCATCTGGCGGGCCTGGGAACCATCGATCCGAAGCGTGTCTGCATCGTCGGCGCCAGCTATGGCGGCTACGCAGCCCTGGCCGGGGCCACCCTGGATTCTGACGTCTACAGGTGCGCCGCCTCGGTCGCGGGATTGTCGGACCTGGGCAAGTTCATAGCCTGGTCAAGGACCCAGCGAGGCGTGAGCGCGCAGCGGTACTGGAACAATTTCATGGGCGCGGAGGGGCCGTCAGATCCGAAGCTGTCGGAGATCTCACCCCTCGACCACCTCGACAAGATCAAGGCGCCGATCCTGCTGATCCATGGGCGCGACGACACCGTGGTGCCTTACGCACAGTCGGTGATCATGGCCGATGGACTGAAGAAGGCCGGAAAGTCGCACGAGTTCGTGAGCCTGGCGGGGGAGGATCACTGGCTGTCGCGCGGCGAGACGCGGCTCCAGATGCTGACCTCGGTCGTCGCCTTCCTGGAGAAGCATAATCCGCCGGACTAGGCGGGATCGCGATCCCTTGTGTGGCGTTGAAGCCACACTACATCGGGTCATGCCGGCGTTGCGCTTGATCAAGGCGACGCCTGCAAATCCGCCTATCCAGGGGACGTCATGAACATCGATCTCTATTCCGATCGCGCCAAGCAGGCGATCCAGTCGGCCCAAAGCCTCGCGCTTGCGCGGCGCCACCAGCAACTCGCGCCCGAGCATCTGCTGAAGGTGCTGCTTGAGGAAAAGGACGGGCTGAGCCGCGCCCTGATCCAGAGCGCCGGCGGCCGCCCCGAAGCCGCCGACACGGCCGCCGACACCCTGCTGGGCAAGCGGCCCAAGGTCGAGGGCGGCTCGGGCCAGCTCTACATGACGCCCGAGGTGGCGCGCATCTTCGCCGACGCCGAGGCCGGGGCGAAGACCGCCGGCGACGCCTTCGTCACCACTGAGCGGCTGCTGATCGCCATCGCCAAGGAAGGCGGCGACGCCGCCAAGGTGCTGAGCGAGTCCGGCGTCAACGCCAAGGCCCTGGAAGAGGCCGCCACGGCCATGCGCAAGGGCAAGACCGCCGATTCCGCCTCGGCCGAGGAAGGCTATGACGCGCTCAAGCGCTATGCGCGCGACCTGACCCAGGCCGCCCGCGACGGCAAGCTGGACCCGGTCATCGGCCGCGACGAGGAGATCCGCCGCACCATCCAGGTGCTGAGCCGCCGCACCAAGAACAATCCCGTCCTCATCGGCGAACCCGGGGTCGGCAAGACCGCCATCGTCGAGGGTCTGGCCCTGCGTATCGTCAATGGCGACGTGCCCGAGAGCCTGAAGGAAAAGCAACTCCACTCCCTGGACATGGGCTCGCTGATCGCGGGCGCGAAGTACCGCGGCGAGTTCGAGGAGCGGTTGAAGGCGGTGCTGAACGAGGTCACCGCCGCCGAGGGCTCGATCATCCTGTTCATCGACGAGATGCACACCCTGGTCGGCGCGGGCAAGTCGGACGGGGCGATGGACGCCTCGAACCTGCTGAAGCCCGCCCTGGCGCGGGGCGAGCTGCACTGCGTCGGCGCCACCACGCTGGACGAGTACCGCAAGCACGTCGAGAAGGACGCCGCCCTGGCGCGCCGGTTCCAGCCGGTGTTCGTCTCGGAGCCGACGGTGGAGGACACTGTCTCGATCCTCCGTGGCCTGAAGGAGAAGTACGAGGTCCACCACGGGGTGCGCATCTCCGACGCCGCCATCGTGGCCGCCGCGACCCTCTCGCACCGCTACATCGCCGACCGCTTCTTGCCCGACAAGGCCATCGACCTGATCGACGAGGCCGGCAGCCGGGTGCGCATGGCCGTGGATTCCAAGCCCGAGGATCTGGACGAGATCGACCGGCGCATCGTGCAGCTGAAGATCGAGCGCGAGGCCTTGGCGCGGGAGACCGACGCGGCCTCCAAGGCCCGGCTGGAGAAGCTGGAAGAAGAGCTCGACGACCTGGAAGGCCAATCGGCCGAGATGACCGCCCGCTGGCGCTCGGAAAAAGAGAAGGTCTCCTCCGCCGCCCAGGCCCGCGAGGCCCTCGACCGGCTGCGCGCCGAACTGGTGACCGTCCAGCGCCGCGGCGACCTGCAGCGCGCGTCGGAGATCGCCTATGGCGAGATCCCCGCCCTGGAGCGCCGTCTCGAGACCGAGGAGGCCGCCGCCGCCGAGGACCCGATCAGCCCCGAGGTGGTCGACGCCGAGCAGATCGCCGCCGTCGTCTCACGCTGGACCGGCATCCCGGTCGAGAAGATGCTGGAGGGCGAGCGCGAGAAGCTGCTGCAGATGGAGGACGCTCTGCGCGGCCGGGTCATCGGCCAGGAGGAGGCGCTGGTCGCCGTCTCCGACGCCGTGCGCCGCGCCCGCGCCGGCCTGCAGGACCCCAACCGACCTATCGGCTCGTTCCTGTTCCTGGGTCCGACCGGTGTGGGCAAGACCGAGCTCACCAAGACGCTGGCCGACTTCATGTTCGACGACGAGGCGGCCATCACCCGCATGGACATGAGCGAGTACATGGAGAAGCACTCGGTCAGCCGGATGATCGGCGCGCCCCCCGGCTATGTCGGCTACGACGAGGGCGGGGCGCTGACGGAGGCGGTGCGCCGCCGGCCCTACCAGGTGGTGCTGTTCGACGAGGTGGAGAAGGCCCACCCCGACGTGTTCAACATCCTGCTGCAGGTGCTGGACGACGGTCGCCTGACCGACGGCCAGGGCCGTACGGTCGACTTCCGCAACACCATCTTGATCATGACCTCGAACCTCGGCTCCGAATTCCTGGCCAACCAGGCCGAGGGAGAGGATGTCGACGAGGCCCGGCCGATGGTCATGGACGTGGTCCGCCGGCACTTCCGGCCGGAGTTCCTGAACCGGATCGACGAGATCATCCTGTTCAAGCGCCTGGGCCGCGGGGCCATGGACGACATCGTCAAGATCCAGCTCACGCGGGTGGAAAAGTTGCTGGCCGACCGGCGGATGTCCATCGCGCTGGACAGCGCCGCCACCCATTGGCTGGCCGAGAAGGGTTACGACCCGGTCTATGGCGCGCGTCCGCTGAAGCGAGTGATCCAGAAGGACCTCGTGGACCCCATCGCCCGCAAACTGCTGGCCGGCGAGCTGGAGGACGGATCGGTGATCCAGGTCGGAGCGTCCGCCGAGGGCCTCGATATCGGCAAGGCCAAGGTGCACTAGGCGCGCGCCCTTAAAATACCGAACGCCCCGGGATCACTCCCGGGGCGTTTTGCTGTCGGCTACCAGCAGCGCCTCACCCGCACGTAGCCGCCATAGTAGGGATCCCACTGCGAGTAGGTGCGGCAGCTCGAGCGCCGGTGGCGCGGAGCGTAGTAGCCGTAGACCGGCGGGCTGTAGTAGCGCCGCTCATGATAGCCGCGCGGGTAGTAGCCCCGGTCGTAATAGCCGTCCCGATAGTAGTCGTTGCGATAGTAGCCGCGGTCGCGGCTGCCGGACGCCAGGGCCGCGCCGATGGCCAGGCCGGCGATGCCGGCGGCTATGGCCGCGCCGTCGTCATTGTCCCGGTGATAGCGGCGGCGGTCGGCGGCGTCCGCGCCCGTTGCAAGGGCGCCGGCGAAAGTCAGGGCCGCCAGGCCGGCGGCGATTGTCTTGCGCATCTTCGCCTCCGTGCGGATTTGCGCGTCCCTCGAGAGGTTAACGCGCGAGCCCGCGGTGGAGGTTCCGCGAAACTACAGATCGACGCTCACAGGCTTTCCGCCGCGAATCTCGATGCGGCGCATGACGGCGATGTCGGGCCCTTTGCCGGGCGCCACCGGCTTGGCGACCGTGATCACGAACCAGGCGCCGTTGGCCAGGCCGGAAAACGAGAAGTGGCTGTTAGCGTCGCAGACCGTCCGCTTGACGAAGGCCGAATAGTCGCCGCTGGGCGCCGAAGGTGTGCGGGCCCGCACGTCGGCGGCCGGCAGGGCCGCGCGCTCCGGCGACAGATAGAGAATGGTCATGCGCCGGCGGGTCCAGAGGGTCTCCGGCGTCAGCACGACGCCCGCGCCCGCGCACGAATATCTCACCGGTCCGGCCCGGTAGAGCAGCCGGCCGTCGACCCGGCCCCTGCCTGGAACGGCGGACCAGGAAAAGTCGCCGGCCCTGAAGGCCGTGGAGGACGGCGGCCCTTCCCGCGGCGGAGGCGGGGGCGGCGGGGGACCCAGGGTGGGCGCGCAGGCGGCGACCAGGATGAGGGCGGCGAAGGCGGAGGCGATGGGGCGGAGCATGGCGGGCGCACCATAGGCAAGCGGAGGGGCGCGCGCCAAGGCCTTCCTCGATCAATCCTCGCCGGTCACCCGGCCGCGGTTCGACTTGATGCCGCCGCGCCGCACCTTGGCGTCCACCCGGCGGATCTTGGAGGCCTTGGTCGGCTTGGTCTTCTTGCGGGGCGGCGGCGGGGGTTCGGCCGCCTTGCGAATCAGCTCCAGCAGGCGGGCCAAGGCGTCGGCGCGATTGCGCTCCTGGGTGCGGTGGGTCATGGCGACCAGGACCAGCACCCCGTCCTGGGTCACCCTGCGCCCGCCCAGCTTCATCAGCCGGATGGCCACGTCGTTGGGCAGGGACGGCGAGCCGCGCACGTCGAAGCGCAGCTCCACGGCGGTGGAAACCTTGTTGACGTTCTGGCCGCCCGGACCCGCCGCGCGGATGAACCGCTCGCTGACCTCGTCGTCCGAGAGGCTGATGGTGGGGGTGACTTCGATCACCGGCTTTTCCGATTCCCTTTTCCGACCTAAGCTTAGCCCATGCGCGCCGCGATCTTCATGCACGTAACGCTTTGCACCGCCCAGGCCGGGCCGGTGGGAGACGTCGTGCGCTGAGGATCAGCGTCGCCTTCGAACACCAGCCCCGCCGGCGACGGACGGGGCTTTTTCTTTGGCCGTCCTCCGGCACGACGGAGAGACCAGATGAACCAGGACATAGAGGTCCGCGCCCGCGAGCCCGAGGACGCCGCCGATGTCGCCGAACTGCTGAACCAGCCGAAAGCGGTCTGGGGCAGGCTCCAGACCCCGTTCACCAGCGTGGATGAGCGACGACGACGGATGGCGGCCCTGCCGGCCGGCCACACCAACTTCGTAGGTGTGATCGAGGGCAAGGTCGTGGGAACCCTGGGGATGAACCGGTTGGAGGGACGGCGGGCGCATGTGGGCACGATCGGCATGGCCGTTCACGACGCCTATGCCGGGCGAGGGGTCGGGACAGCCTTGATGGCCGCGGCGATCGATCAGGCCGACAGGTGGCTGAATCTCCAGCGGATCGAACTGTCGGTCTGGACCGACAACGCCCGCGCGATCGCTCTCTACGAGCGGTTCGGCTTCGAGCGGGAAGGGGTGCTGCGGCGCTACGCCTGGCGGGACGGCGAGTATATCGACGCCCTTTGGATGGCGCGGCTGCGCTAGGCCACCCGGCAGGCGGCGCAGCGGCCGCGGGCTTCCAGGGTGATGCTGGCCACCTCGTAGCCGGCGGTCCGGGCGGCGGCGAGCTGGGCGGTGAAGTCCGGCTCGAACTCTTCGGCGGCCCCGCAGCAGTCGCAGATCAGGAAGGCGGCGCGGTGGCTTTCGCCATCGATGCGGCAGGGCACATAGGCGTTCAGGCTCTCGATCCGGTGGGCGAAGCCCAGGCGCTCCAGGAACTCCAGCGCCCGATAGACCGTGGGCGGCTTGGCAGGCTCGCCGTGGGCCCCGAAGGCGGCGATCAGGTCATAAGCCTTCTGCGGCGCGTTGGATTCCAGCAGCAGTTCCAGCACCCGGCGACGCGGGGCGGTCAGGCGCTCCTGGGTGGCGGCGCAGCGATTCTCGGCCGCACCCAAGGCGTGGCTCAGCGCATGGCCCTTCAGGCCTGGATGCGCCCCGTCCGCATGGTGACACTCTGCTCCCATGTCCATCAGCTAACCACCTCTTGGCCGGTTCGCAACCAGGGCCGCTTGACGGCAGGTTATGTTATCTCATAACAGGCGATGTTATTTCGTAACAGGGCCGCTGCGCGCCGCCCTGGGTTGCAGGATCGCCGCATGACCAAGACCGCCCTGTTCGCCGCCGCCAGCGTCATCGCCCTCATCGCGGGCCCGGCCCTGGCGGACGACGCGCCGCCTCGCGAGGTCTCCGAGGTGGTGGTCACAGGCGCGCCCTATGTGGTCTCGATGGATTCCACGACCACCGCCGTCAACGTGGTCAGGCGCGATGAGCTGGACACCGCCGCGTCCGGCGGCCTGGGCGATGTCCTGTCGGGCCTGCCGGGGGTGCGGTCGACCTTCTTCGGTCCCGGGGCCAGCCGGCCCGTGATCCGCGGCCTGTCCGGCCCCCGTGTCCTGGTTCTGACCAACGGCGTGGGCATGATCGACGCCTCAGCCCTGTCGCCCGACCACCAGGTGGCCACCGATCCACAGGAGGCCGAACGTATCGAGGTCCTGCGAGGACCTTCGGCCCTGGCCTATGGCGGCTCGGCCATCGGCGGCGTGGTCAACATCATCGACGACCGGATTTCCGAGAAGGTCGTGGACGGTTTCCATGGTCGGCTGACCGCGGCCACGACCAGCGTCGATGACGGTACGACGGCCTCGGCGGCCTTCAAGCTGGGCGTCGGCAAGTGGGTGTTCGGAGTCGACGGCACGCACCGCGAGAGTTCGGACTACAAGATTCCGGTTCCGGCGGAATCGCGTCGCCAGCTCGCTGCGGACGGCGAGGCGTTCCCCGGTCCGGTCAATTCCACGGTCGAGAACACCGCCGTCGACCTCTACGCCTATGGGGGCGGCGCCTCCTATGTCGGCGATGGCGGCTTCCTGGGGCTCGCGGTGAAGCGCACCGAAACCACCTACGGCGTCCCGGGTCACGCGCACGAGGATGGCGGAGCGCCCGGGGACGAAGGCGGCGTCCTGATCGACCTGGAGCAGACCCGCTATGACTTGCGCGGCGGGCTGAACCTGGACCTCGGCCTCTTCAACCAGCTCAAGGTGTCGGCGGGCTATGCCGACTACGAGCACGCCGAGATCGAAGGCGGCGCGGTCGGCACCCTCTTCCTGTCCGACGGCTGGGAAGCGAGGGCCGAACTGGTGCAGGTCGAGCGCGATGGCTGGCAGGGCGCGGTGGGCGTCCAGGGCCTGTCTCGAACCATTGAGGCCATTGGCGACGAGGCCTTCATCCCGTCCACCGAGATCAAGGAAGTGGGGGCCTTCACCCTGCAACGCCTCGACCGCGACGGCTGGGGTGTTGAGGGCGGGCTGCGCCTGGATCGCCGCGAGTTGAAGAGCGCGTTCGGATCGCGCGACTTCACCAATGTCTCCGCGAGCCTGGGCGCCTTCGTGCGTCCGGCCGCCGGCTGGTTCCTCGGGCTGTCGGGCGCGCGCACCTCCCGGGCGCCGACCGAGGTCGAGCTGTTCGCAAACGGGCCGCACGCTGCGACCCGCGGGTTCGAGCAGGGCGACCTGGATCTGGGCTCCGAGATCTCGTACTCGCTCGACGCCACCCTGCACTATGGCGGGGGACCCTGGGACATGGACATGCATGTCTTCGGCGTTCGCTACGATGGCTTCGTCGACCTGCGGCCGACCGGCCTCGACGACCCCGACAGCGGCCTGGCGCTCTTCGACTATGTCCAGACCGACGCGGAATTCTACGGCGCTGAGGTCGAGCTCGGCTACCGCCTCTGGGAGGACGGTGATCGCAGTTTCAGCCTGGAAGGCGCCGCCGACTATGTGCGCGGAGACACCGATCTCGGCGCCCCGGCGCGGATCCCGCCCTGGTCTGTCACCGGACGCGCGGTGTTCGAGGGCGGCTGGTGGACCGGCAAGCTGGAACTCCGCCAAGTGGGCGATCAGGACCGGGTCGCTGAGGCCGAGACCGCCACAGACGGCTATCGGATTCTCAACGCCTCGCTGATCATGCGGCCTTTCGACGACAAGGGCCTCAAGATCTTCGCTGACGTCCGCAACCTCAATGACGCCGAGGCGCGGGAACACGCCTCGTTCCTCAAGGACCTCGCGCCCCTTCCGGGCCGCAGCTTCCGGATCGGCGCCGGCTACACGTTCTAGACGGCCACTCGGGAGCATTCATGCACAGAGACGCAACGCCTGAGCGACTCGTCATCTGCGTTGACGCCGACGCCTTGCAACGGGTGAATCCGGCGGCCGTCACGGATTTGACCGAGAAGGCGACGGCGACGACCTTCCATCGCGAGGACCTGACCCCAGCCCAGCTCGCGGCGAACCGCAGGATCGTCGAAATCAGTCACTCCAGCTGCGTCGCCGCCGCCCAGAACGAGCATCAGCACCTCGCCGCCGCCTTCGTCGGCGCGCGCCTGGCCGGGTACGTCATCGCGACAAGGCACGACGACGACGACCTGGAACTTGACTGGTTGATGGTGGAGCCGCGCTATCATGGCGCCGGAGTGGGAGCCGCCCTCATGCAGTCGGGCATCGACTGGCTCGGCGCCGACAGGCCGCTCTGGCTCAACGTCATCAGCTACAACGAACGCGCGATCGCCTTCTACCGAAGGTTCGGGTTCGAGATCGACCCAAACGCGGCCACTCCCCACGCAATCCCGCACAGGATCATGCGCCGGCCTTCGCCCCCGCCGCTCGCCGAGTAACACCCGGAACGACGAAACGAAAAAACCCCTTCCGCGAGGAAGGGGTCTGATCGTCTGGGCCTTGGCGGAAGCTTAGGCTTCCTCGGTCTCGCTGGAGGCGGCGCCTTCGCCGCCCTCGAAGCTGCGCGGAGCGCGGCGGCGGCGAGCCTTGGGCTTGTCCTCGGCGGCGGCCTCCTCGACCGGCGCCTTGGGCGCGGCGGCGCGCGACGTCTTTGGGGGCTTCAGGAAGGCGGGGGCGTGGCTCTCGCCGCCATCGTCGTCGCGCAGGACCGGAGAGGCCTGTTCCTCGCGGGCGACCAGGGGCGAAGCCTTGGGCTCGACCACCGCCAGGGGATCGCGGTCCGCACGGTCGCGGTCGCGGTCGAACCGCTCGCGGCGCGGCGGACGGTCATCCTGGGCGGCGCGATCCTCGCGGGGACGCTCGTCGCGTGGGCGATCATCCCGAGGCCGATCATCCCGAGGCCGGTCGTCGCGGGGGCGGTCGTCGGCACGGGCCGGGCGATCGTCGCGTTGTTGCGGTTGGCCTTCGCCGCGAGGACGATCGTCGCGGTCGCGCCAACGGTCGCGGCCGCGGTTCTGGCCTTGGCCCTGACCCTGACCTTCGAAACGGTCGGCGCGCGGCCGATCGTCACGCTGGCGGTCTTCCCGGGGCCGGTCGTCGCGCTGCCGGTCATCGCGCGGGCGCTCGTCGCGCCAGCGTTCGCCGCGGGGCTGTTGGCTCTCGCCTTCGCCGCCTTCGGGGTTGTCGCCTTCGGCTTCGGCGGCCGCCGCGTCCGCGGCGGCGGCGGCCTGGGCGCCGCTCTCATCCTCGAAATCGATGTCGAAGCCGGAGGTGATGCTGTCGCGCCCCAGGATATCGCTGGCCGGACGCGTGGGCTGCATGGCCCGCACCACCCGGAAATAGTGCTCGGCGTGCTGCAGGTAGTTTTCCGCCAACACCCGGTCGCCGGCTGACGACGCATCGCGCGCGAGCTGCTGGTACTTCTCGAAAACGTGTTGGGCGTTTCCGCGCACCTTCGCACCTTCCGGGCCGTTCGAATCGAAGGCGCGGTTGGCGTTCTGTTGCTGTGGCTTACCGCCACCACCACCGCCGCCGCCGCGATTGCGGCCGCGCTGGCGCTTCATACCCTTGAAATCTCTCATTCTTTGTGATCATCCCGCTGCGCCCCGGCTATGCCGGCGGCGCGCGGTCTATCCTCTCGCCTTGGGTCGGACGCCATCGTCCGAAATCCGTGTTGAAGACGTGTGTGTTCCCCGTCGTCCGCCCTGTCATCTAGGCGCGTGACACGCAATTCGCGCGCCTGCCGAAGCGTTTGTCCGTCCTGGCTTTCAGAACGTCCGAAACCCGGCGAATTGGGTGGAGACAGGACAAAGACTTAGCGATTCAAACGCGAGTTTCCAAGGGGTTTTTCGTGCCGACCACCACGCGGTCATGCAGGGAGAGGTCTTTGATGGTCCAGACGTCATGTCCACCGGCCTCGGTGAACAGGGCTTCGACGGCGTCTTTCTGGTCGTAGCCGATCTCCACGGCGAACATTCCACCGGGCTTCAGCACCCGCAGAATCTCTGGGGCGAGGCGGCGATAGTGGTCCAGGCCGTCCGGCCCCCCGTCCAGGGCGACGCGCGGCTCATGGTCCTTCACCTCGGGCTCGAGCGTCTCAAGGACATCGGTGGCGATATAGGGCGGGTTGGAGACCACCACGTCGAAGCTGGCGTCGCCCAGGCCCGAGGTCCAGTCGCCGCGCAGCAGCGCCAGGCGCGAGGCCATGCCCAGATTGGCGGCGTTCTCCCGCGCCACGGCCAGGGCCTCGGCCGAGACATCGACCCCCAGGCCCTTTGCGGCCGGCCGCTCGGCCAGGATCGACAGGATGATGGCGCCCGAGCCCACGCCCAGGTCCAGGATGCTGAAGGCCATCTGTTCGGGCCAACCCTTCAGCACATAGTCGACGATCACCTCAGTGTCGGGGCGCGGGGTGAGCACGTCCGGCGTCACCGCCAGCATGATCTTCCAGAATCCCTTACGGCCCAGGATGTGGCTGACCGGCTCGCGCCGTTCGCGGCGGGCCAGGTAGTCGGCAAGCGTCGCCTCCTGCTCGTCGGTGAGCGGCCGATAGGGATCGGAGACGATGTCGGCCCGGGTGGCGTCGGCGGCGGCCTCGACCATCAGGCGCGCGTCGATCACCGGACCGGGCAGGCCGGCGGCCTCAAGCCGCGCCTTGGCGCTCTGCCAGGCCTGGAGGAGGGTCAGGCTCATGCCGCGCGCTCCGGTTCGGTGCAGGCGTCGCCCACGGTGAGGCGGCCGCCGTCGGCCACGTGGACATAGATGCCCAGGTTCATGTGGCCGTAATTGTCGAACAGGGCCTTGACCACGTCCATGTCGCGTTCGGCGGTGGTGGGGTCCACATGGGTCGCCGCGCAGCGGACGATGGGCTTGAACACCTTCACGCGCGCGAAGCCGACCATCAACTCGCGGCCGGCCCAGTCGTTCTCCACCCAGGCGGGCCAGCCCTCGACATAGACATTGCCGCGGAAACGCAGCGGATCGACCGGCCGGCCGATCCTGGCCTCCAGGTCGCGCACGGTCGCCAGGTTGATGATCGAGACATGCCCCAGCGGGTGGTCCATGAAACGGTGGCCCGGCGCCTGGATGACGCGAAGCGGCCCCTGGGCCTCCTCGCCCAGCAGGCCGCCCAACCAGACGGCGAAGGCGGCCTGACCGGCCGCGTCGGACATGGCGCCGGCAAAATCCGGCTGCCCCGGGGCGGCGGCGCGTAGGGTGTGGGTGGCCTCATCATAGACGGTCCGCGCCTTGGCGACCTCCGGTATGGCCGCCAGGACGGTGAACTTCTGCTTGGAGATATGGCCCGGCGCCGCCGGGTCGAAGCCCGACGGCCCGTTCTCCACCGCATAGAGCCGGTCGCAGGGGAACGGCCCGCCCAGGGTCAGGTCGGCGTGGGCCAGCCGCTCCGGGGTGAACCCCTTCACGGGATGGCGATAGAGGGCGGCGATATGACCGGTCATGGCCCCTGGTAGCCGCAACCACGGCTGATCCACAAGTTCAAGCTGCGTGGCGGGCAGGTTCTGCAAACCCTGATCGTCGAGCTTCAGGAACGGCGCGGGGCCTTGGGTGTTCAGGCTGTGGCGTCGCAATGGGAGCCCATGCTTGGACAGCAGAACCGCCTTGGGTCGGGTCGGAAAGCGCGTCGGGTCGCTGGCCTTCAAGGTCGCGCCCTGGATCGCCCTGGCCGCCATGACGGAGCTCTGGCGGCGGCGCGGGGCCCCGCGCTTGCCGGGCATGAGCGTGGAAGCCACCGCCGCGCCGCATGCTTTCGACGCCGCGGAGCCCGGTCGCGGCCGGCTCGCTCACGGTCCGCACCACATCCCGCCCCGCGGCTGGAAGGACATCGCCTGGCGCACCTACCAGGAGATCGGCCGCGATCGCCTGCCGGCCGTGGCGGGCGGGGTGACCTTCTACACCCTGCTCGCGCTGTTCCCGGCCATAGGGGTGTTCGTGTCGCTCTACGGCATTTTCGCAGACCTCGGCGCGGTGCAGCAGCAGCTGAACGAGATGGCGACGGTTTTTCCCCGAGAGGTGGTGAGTATCGTCGGCGACCAGATGGTCCGCTTGGCTCTCCGCCCTCCTGCCTCACTGTCCGTCGCCTTCGTTGTGAGCTTGCTGTTCTCCGTATGGACGGCGAACGCCGGCATGAAGGCGCTCTTCCATGGTCTCAACATCGCCTATGACGAGGTCGAGAACCGCAACGTGATCCGGCTGACGCTGCTCACCTACGGCTTCACCTTCGCGGCCCTCGTCTTCCTGGTGGTGATGACCGCGATCCTCGTGGCCGTTCCGCTGGCGTTCGAGCGACTTGGACTGGGCGGCGTGGCCACTGTCTGGATCCCCTTGCGGTGGCTCGCGCTGTTGACCATCGCGGGCGCCGCGTTTTCCATCGTCTACCGGTACGCGCCTTGTCGCGCGCGCGCGCGCTGGAGATGGGTGTCTCTTGGCGGGATTTTGGCGGCCTGCCTGTGGCTGGGCGGGTCGCTGGGCTTTTCCTGGTACGTCAACAATATCGCCCATTTCGACGCCACTTACGGATCGCTGGGCGCGGCGATCGGATTCATGATGTGGATCTGGTTCTCGGTGATGGTCGTGCTGATCGGGGCCGAGCTGAACGCCGAGATCGAGCATCAGACCGCGCGGGATTCCACCACCGGGCCCGAGCAGCCCATGGGGGCCCGGGGCGCGGCCATGGCCGACACGGTGGGCCTGGCCTTCCACTTCAACGCCAGCAAGATCGCCAGCCGCGCCTGGACCGACGGCCAGCGCCAGGCCGAGCGGGTGCGCAAGGCGCTTCGGCGTCAGCCGAACTCGTCTTCCAAGGCGGCCAACCGGGCGGCTTGATCCTCGGCGATCAGCGGATTGATCACGTCGGCGAGGCCCTCACCCTCCATCACCTTGGCCAGGTTGTAGAGGGTCAGGTTGATGCGGTGGTCGGTGACCCGGCCCTGCGGGAAATTGTAGGTGCGGATGCGCTCCGAGCGGTCTCCCGAGCCCACCTGGCTCTTGCGCGCGTCGGCGCGGGCGGAGTCGAGCGCCTCGCGCTGCTGATCGTAGAGCCGCGCCTGCAGCACCTTCATGGCCCGGGCCCGGTTCTGGTGCTGTGACTTCTCCGACGAGGTCACCACGATGCCGGTGGGCAGGTGGGTGATGCGCACGGCCGAGTCGGTCTTGTTGACGTGCTGGCCGCCGGCGCCGGACGAGCGGTAGGTGTCGATGCGCAGGTCGGCGTCCCGTATGTCGATCTCCACATCCTCGACCTCGGGCAGGACCGCCACGGTGGCGGCCGAGGTGTGGATCCGCCCGCCGGCCTCGGTGTCGGGCACGCGCTGCACCCGGTGGACGCCGCTCTCGAACTTCAGCTTGCCGAACACGCCGTCGCCGTTGATCGAGGCGATGATCTCCTTGTAGCCGCCGACCTCGCCCTCGGAGACCGAGTCGATCTCCACCTTCCAGCCCTGGGCCTGGGCGTAGCGCTGATACATGCGGAACAGGTCGCCGGCGAACAGGGCCGCCTCGTCGCCGCCGGTGCCGGCGCGGACTTCCAGGATGGCCGAGGCGTTCTCGTCCTTGTCCTTGGGGGCCAGGAGCAGGGCCACCTGGCGCTCCAGCTCGGGCAGGCTGTCGTTCAGCTTCTGGAGCTCTTCCTGGGCCAGGCCCGCCATCTCCGGGTCGCCGGCCCTGGCCATCTCCTCAAGCTCAGGCAGTTCGTCGCGGGCGCGGGCCACGGCCTTGACCGCCTCGACCACCGGCTTCAGCTCCGCGTGTTCCTTGGAGAGCTTGACGATCTCCGTTCCGTCGGTGGCGGCTTCCATCCGCGCCTCGATCTCGCGGAAGCGATCGAGCACCTGGTCCAGTCTGGCCTGGGGAAGTCGCACGGGTTTGGTTCACCGGATGAAAATGGGAGGCTTCCTCTAGCGCCCTCGCGGCCAGAAGCCAAACAAACGAAAAGGCCCCCGCCGCGAGGCAGGGGCCCTCAACGCCGCTTGCGCGGATAGTGCTAGGCGCGGACGCCGGTCAGCGGGGCGTTGCCGAAGGCGCCCAGCTTCACGTTGCCGGTCATGCTGTCGCCGGCCACGGTGGCCGAGAATTCCAGCGTCATGGGCATGGGTTGGGTGATCGAGGTGGACCAGGTCAGCGTATCGCCGGCGACCTTGCCTTCGATGGTCTGCTCACCCATGCGGCCCTTGGTGGTGCCGGTGAAGGTGTCGCCGCTGGTGGTGATGGCCGCCTCGACTTCCTGCGCGCCCATGGGCGAGTTGATGGTGATCTTCCAGTTGCCGTCCGCGGACATGGTGTCTCTCCCTGATTTGGCGGACGCCACCTAATCAAGCCCTTGCGTCGGGCGCAAGAGTGACGGGGGCGTCATTTTCATGTCATCCGTGCAATGTTCGGATTGACGCGGCTATTCGGCGGCTTCGAGCGCCTGTTCCTGCGCCTTGAGTTCGGCGGCCTTGGCCTCGACCAGTTCGACGATGTGTTCGACCATCGCCTCGTTGTCCATCTTATGGTGCGCCTTGCCGGCCATGTAGACCATGCCGGCCCCCTTGCCGCCGCCGGTGAAGCCGATGTCGGTCATCAGGGCCTCACCGGGACCGTTCACGACGCAGCCGATGATCGACAGGCTCATGGGCTGGGAGATATGCGCCAGCCGCGTTTCGAGGGTCTCGACCGTCTTGATGACGTTGAAGCCCTGCCGCGCGCAGGACGGGCAGGCGATGATGTTGACGCCGCGGTGGCGGAGGCCCAGCGACTTCAGGATGTCGAAGCCGACCTTGATCTCCTCCACCGGGTCGGCGGCGAGGCTGACCCGGATGGTGTCGCCGATGCCGGCCCACAGCAGGCTGCCCATGCCGATGGCCGACTTGACCGTGCCGTTGCGCAGCGCGCCGGCTTCGGTGACGCCGACGTGCAACGGGCAGTCGATGGCCTCGGAGAGCTGCTGGTAGGCGGCCACGGTCATGAAGACGTCCGACGCCTTCACGCTGATCTTGAACTCGTGGAAGTCGTGGTCCTGCAGGATCTTGGCGTGGTCGAGGGCGCTCTGCACCATGGCCTCGGGGCAGGGTTCGCCGTAGCGCTCCAGCAGGTGCGGCTCGAGGCTGCCGGCGTTGACCCCGATGCGCATGGAGCAGCCCTGGTCGCGGGCCGCCTGGATGACTTCCCGCACCCGATCGGGATTACCGATATTGCCCGGATTGATCCGCAGGCAGGCCGCGCCGGCCTTGGCCGCCTCGATGCCGCGTTTGTAGTGGAAGTGGATGTCGGCGACGATCGGGACCTTGGAGGCCTTGACGATGGTGCTCAGGGCCGCGGTGGAGGCCTCGTCGGGGCAGGAGACGCGGACGATGTCGGCCCCGGCCTCTTCCAGCTGACGGATCTGGTCGATGGTCGCCGCGGCGTCGGCCGTCAGTGTGTTGGTCATCGACTGGACGGTGATCGGGGCGTCGCCGCCCACCTCGACATTGCCCACCCGGATCTTGCGCGAGGGACGGCGCGCAATGGCGCGCCAGGGGCGGAGGTGGGTGTGATCTTGGGTGGTCATGGCGGGCGGAAAATAGGGCCTTTCGCGGGAAACCCCAAGCCCGGGACGCCATGCTCCGGCCGCTGAGAAGAAATCGCCGATGCGAAATGTCGGGGCCGGGCTCGCAGCGGCCGTCCTTGGGGCGATCCCCCTGGGCGCCCCGCCCATCGAACCAGGAGCCATCCATGACCGACGCCGAGCAGATCCGCGCCCTGCTGCAGGCCCGCGCCGACGCCCTCCACGCCCGTGACGCAGCAGCCGTGGCGGCCTTCCTCGCCGACGAGATCATAACCTACGACCTCAATCCGCCGCTGGCCCACGTCGGCGGCCCCGTGCAGGCACGCGCCAGCCTCGATCAATGGTTCGCGACCTGGCTAACCCCAATCGGCAGCGAGGCGTGCGATCTCCAGGTCGCGGTCTCAGGCGACTTGGCCTTCGCTTTCGGCCTGATCCACCTCGCCGGGACCAAGACCGATGGCGAGGAGATCGATCTTTGGTTTCGCTCCACCGTCTGCCTGCGACGCATCGGCGGCGCGTGGCGGATCGTGCATGAGCACAACTCGACGCAGTTCTACATGGACGGCAGCTACAAGGCCGCGACGGACCTGAAACCCTAGGGAAAAGACTCCGGACCCCGCCCGGCGAAATAGCTGCTCTAGAGCGCCAGCTTTTCCAGCGCCGCGGTGGGCGCCGGCATCAGGCCCTTGGACTGGCCGCCGACGAAGACCTGCACCACGGCCGGGTCGGAGACCTCCACCGTCAGCCCCTTGAGCGCTGGTGCGCGATAGGCCTCGCCGGCCGCGAGCTGGCGGGCGAAATACACCGCGCCGTCGGCGCCGCGCACGATCAGGGAAGCCGATTTGCGGGCCTGGAGGGTGACCACGGAGAGGCCGGGCTCGGCGCCGTAGACCGTTCCGCTGGCGATGAAGGTCGGCGGCAGGGGCTCGGCAGGGACGATGGGCTGGGCGTCTGGATTGGCCTTGGCCGCCTTCTTGGCCGCGATCACGGCGTCGGAGGAGCCGCCGGCGGCGGTGGCGTCGGCCAAGCCGGGGGTTTCATAGGGCGCGGGCGTGGTGGATTCCACAGGCGCCGGCAGAGGCGCGCCGAGAGAGACGGGGCCGGTCGGAGCGGCGGCGGCCGGGCTGACCGTGGCCGTTTGCGGGGCGGCGGCGGCAGGGGGCGCCTGCTGGTCGCTCATCGCCCGCTGGGCGACGTTCCACAGGACGATGGCGCCGATCATCAGGGTCCCGACCACCAGGACCAGGGTCAGGCGCGGGTCTTTCTCGTTGCTGACGCCCACCGGTTCGCGCAGGGCGGTGTCGGGCGTGGGTTCGTCCAATTTGAAGCGGTCGACCGCGGCCTCGCCGTCCAGCCCAAGTGCATTTGCGTAGGCGCGGACATAGCCGATGGTGAAGGGGCGCGAGGGAAGCTGCTCCAGCCGCATTTCCTCGATGGCGGCCAGATAGGCGCGCCGGATGCGGGTGATATCGGCCAGCGCCTCCAGGCTCAGCCCGCGGGAGTCGCGAACCGCCTTCAGGGCAGCGCCGATATTCGGGCCGCTGGTCAAGGTGGGCATATAGGATTCAACCGGACCGGGATCGACGGACCCGTCGTTCCGAAAATGCAGATCTGTAACCCGGCCAGTATCGAGCGCCATGGCTACCCGAAGCCCCTTCTCTCATCCGCGGCCAGAGGCGCGCGAAGACAGCCCGATCTGATGGCACACAGTATTTAACAGTCTGTTGCGAATACCAGTTTTGGCCCCAAAATTCAATGTGCTATTGCGCCGCGGCATGGCCGCGAGGCGGCCTTCCCCAGCGCATCAGCATCCGAGTACTGGCGGTGAATCGGGATTGAAATGTGACCAATGGCCAAGCTCGACCGGCCGCCCGGTCAGATGGCGAGGTACAATTTCCGCGCGAGGGTCTCGATCTCGTTGCGGATCGATCCGGCCGAGCCCTTGATGAGGGTCGAGACCCCCCGGCGGGCGGCCTCGCGGTCGCAGGAGAGCACCATCTGCTTCACCGGCCCTATCCCCGCGGGCGGCATGGAAAGCCGCTCGAAGCCCAGCGCCACGAGCACGAAAGCCTCCAGCGGCCGGCCGGCCATCTCGCCGCAAACCGAGACTGGTGTGCCGGTTTCGGCGCAGGCTCGCTGGATAGCCTCCAGGGCGCGCAGGGCCGGCGGCGACAGGAAGTCGTAGCGGTCGGCCACCCGTGGGTTCCCCCGGTCGGCGGCGAACAGGTACTGCATCAGGTCGTTGGTGCCGACGCTGACGAAGTCGGTCATCGGCAGCAGGGCGTCCAGGTGCCAGATCAGGGCGGGGGCCTCGATCATGGCGCCCACATCCAGGCGCGAGGGGGCAGGGCGGCCGCGGCGCTGGGCCCAGGCCACCTCGTGGTCCACCAGGGCGCGGGCGGCGCGGAACTCGTCGACGCTGGCCACCAGGGGGAACATGATCCGCAGCGGCCGGCCGCGCGAGGCGGCGATCAGGGCGCGGAGCTGCAGGCGCAGCAGGCCGGGCCGGTCCAGCCCCATGCGGATGGCCCGCCATCCCAGGGCGGGGTTCTCTTCACGCTCGGCCTCCATGTAGGGGAGGATCTTGTCGCCGCCGAGGTCGAGCGTGCGGAAGGTCACCGGCATGTCGCCGGCCGCGTCCATCACCCGGCCATAGAGCGCTGTCTGGGCGTTGAAGCGCGGCATCTCCTCGGCGACCATGAACTGGAATTCGGTGCGGAACAGGCCAATGCCTTCCGCCCCCGTTTCGGCGAGGATGTCGAGATCGACGTCGAGGCCGGCGTTCATCAGCAGGGTGATCTTGGCCCCGTCCCGGGTGAAGGCGGGTGTGTCGCGCAGCTTGGCGAATTCGGCCCGCCGCTGGAGGCGCACTTCGAGCCGGGCCTTGAAGGCCTTCACCACGTCGAGGCGCGGACGCAGATAGGCCTCGCCGGTCTCGGCGTCGACGATCACCGCGTCGCCCTCCGAAACCCGGTCGCGCAGGCCCGAGAGCCGGCCGACGCAGGGGATGTCCAGGGCGCGGGCGACGATGGCCGCGTGGCTGGCGGAGGAACCTTCCTCCAGCAGCAAGCCCTTCAGCTTGGTGCGATCGTATTCCAGCAGGTCGGCAGGGCCGAGGTTTCGGGCGATCAGGATGGCGTTCTCAGGCAGCTCCCGGGCCGAGTGGGCGTCGCCTGACAGGTGGCGCAGCAGCCGGTCGGCCAGATCCTCGAAATCGTGCAGCCGTTCGCGCAGATAAGGGTCGCGGGCCTGGCCGAGGCGCGCGCGGTGCTCGGAACGCACCCGCTCCACCGCCGCCTCGGCGGTTAGGCCGTTGCGCACTGCGTCCTCCAGGCCGCGGTTCCAGCCGCGGTCGTGGGCGAACATCCGGTAGGTGTCGAGCACCTCATATGAGACGTCGGCCAGCAGGCCGTGCTGGCCGTCCAGCATCTCGTCGATCTGGGCCTGCAGGCTGGCGATGGCGGTGTTGAGCCGCGCCTCCTCGGCGACCACGTCGTCGGCCAGCAATTGCGAAGGCGCCACCGGCGGCTCGTGCAGGACCGCCACGCCCAGCGCCAGGCCGTCGGCGAACTTGGCGCCTTTCAGCCGCTCGGGCTTGTGCGGGGCGAGTTCGACGCCCTTCAGCTCGCCCTCGGAGATCAGCTCCCCGCCGGCCACCATCTCGGCCAGGACCATGGCGACGATCTGCAGGTCCTCGACCTCGTCGTCGACATAGACCCGCTCGGTGCGGTTCTGGACCACCAGCACGCCGATGGCTCGGCCGCCGCGCAGCAGCGGCACGCCCAGGAAGGCGTGGAACGGGTCCTCGCCGGTCTCCGGACGGTATGAGAAGGCCGGATGGTTCGGGGCGTCAGACAGGTTGAGTGGCCGGCCCAGGCGCATGATCTCGCCGACCAGGCCCTCGCCGGTCTTCAGGCGCGTGACGTGGACGGCCTCCGGATCCAGGCCTTCGGTGGCGAACAGCTCGATGTCGCCGGCCGCGCGGCGCATGTAGAGCGAGCAGACCTCGGCCACCATTGAGCGGGCGATGATCCGCACGACCATGTCGAGGCGCACCTGCGCGGGCCCGCCCGACGCCAGAGCCTCGCGGATCTGACGCAGCAGGCTCCGCTGCCCCCGTATGGCGACGCCCTGCAAGGCCATCGACCGTTTCTCTCCCTCGTTCAGTCCGCTCCTAGCAGCTTTGGATGTCGGAACGGAGATGGAAAAGCGGTCCTGGCGTCAACGTGAGACGCGACCGAGCAGTTCGATCAGCTCACCGGCCTTTTTGCGCTGTTCCTGGACATCGCCGCTGATGATGGCCCCTTCGATGCAGTGATTGAGGTGGTCCTTCAGCATTTCGGCCTCCACCCGCGACAGGGCGGCCCGCACCGCCTGCAGCTGGGTGAGGATGTCGATGCAGTAGCGATCCTCCTCGACCATGCGCGCGATCCCGCGCACCTGGCCCTCGACCCGGCTCAGCCGGTTGAGCAGTTTGGGCTTGTCGTCGCGCTTCATCCGAATGTCCTCTCGCCCTGGGAAATTATACCCTCACGGGGTAATTGCAATATGCCCCATGGGGGTATATGTGTCTAATCGAAATCGAGACTGAGCGGAGGTTGCGCCATGTCGCATCATCATCATCACGGCCACGACCACGATGCCGGCGGTCATGCCGCGCACCTGGCCATCGATCCGGTCTGCGGCATGAGCGTCGACACCACGGCCGGCAAGCCGTCCGCCGAGCACGACGGCGCCACCTTCCACTTCTGCTCCACCGGGTGCAGGACCAAGTTCACCGCCGATCCTGATCGCTACCTGTCGCCGCGCGAGCCCGATCCGCCGGCGCCTCCCGGGACCATCTACACCTGCCCCATGCATCCCGAGATCCGCCAGGAGGGGCCGGGCGCCTGCCCGATCTGCGGCATGGCCCTGGAGCCCGAGGTGTTCTCGGCCGAGGCCGGGCCCAATCCGGAGATCGTCGACTTCAGCCGCCGGTTCTGGGTGGGCCTGGCGCTGACCGCGCCGCTGTTCGCGCTGGAGATGGCAGGCCACCTGGGTCTTTCCCTGCCGATCCCGCATGACTGGGGCCCATGGCTGCAGTTCCTGCTCGGTACGCCCGTCGTGTTGTGGGCCGGGGCGCCGTTCTTCGCCCGCGGCTGGGCCTCCGTGCTCAGCCGCAACCTCAACATGTTCACCCTGATCGCGCTTGGAACCGGGGTCGCCTGGTCGTTCAGCACCCTGGCCCTGCTTGCGCCGGGCCTGGTCCCGGCCGCCTTCCGCGACGCTCATGGGACGCCGCCGCTCTATTTCGAGGCCGCCGCGGTGATCGTGGTCCTGGTGCTGATGGGTCAGCTGCTGGAGCTGCGGGCCCGCGAGCGGACATCGGACGCCCTGCGCGCCCTGATGGACCTGGCGCCCAGGACCGCTCTCCGCGTCCGCGACGGACGGGACGAGGAGGTCGAGGTGGGCGACATCCATCCCGGCGACCTGCTGCGGGTCCGTCCGGGCGAAAAGATCCCGGTGGACGGCGTGGTGGTCGAGGGCCGCGCGGCGGTCGACGAGAGCCTGATAACGGGCGAATCCATGCCGGTGACCAAGGCGTCAGGCGATCCCGTCACCGCCGGCGCCGTCAACACCACCGGCGGCTTCGTCATGCGCGCCGAGCGGGTCGGCGCCGAGACCGTGCTGGCCCAGATCGTCCAGATGGTGGCCGCCGCCCAGCGTAGCCGCGCGCCGATCCAGCGTCTGGCCGACCGGGTCTCCGGGTGGTTCGTGCCCGTCGTCGTCGCCGTGGCGGCGCTTGCCTTCGCCGCCTGGGCCATGATCGGGCCGGAGCCGCGCCTCGCCTACGCCCTGGTCGCCGCCGTCTCGGTGCTGATCATCGCCTGTCCCTGCGCGCTCGGCCTGGCGACGCCGATCTCGATCATGGTGGGTGTCGGGCGCGGCGCGCGCTCGGGCGTGCTGATCAAGGACGCCGAGGCCCTGGAACGGCTGGAAAAGGTCGACACCCTGGTGGTGGACAAGACCGGCACCCTCACCGAGGGGCGGCCCAAGGTCACCGCCATCCGGCCCGAGCCGGGCTTCGAAGAGGCCGAACTGCTACGGCTGGCCGCCAGCCTGGAGCGCTCCAGCGAACACCCGCTGGCCCGGGCCATCGTCGCCGCGGCGGAGGGGGTCCAATTGTCGGAGGCAAGCGCGTTCGACTCGCCCGTCGGCAAGGGCGTGCTCGGGCGCGTCGACGGGCGTGAGGTGCTCATCGGCAGCGCGGCCTTCCTGGGCGAACGGGGCATCGTCGCCGCCGCGCCGCACGCCGACGCCCTGCGGGCCGAAGGCGCCACCGTGGTTCTCGTGGGCGTCGATGGGCGTTTCGCCGGGCTGATCGCGATCGCCGATCCGATCAAGAGTTCGGCGGCGGCGGCTATCGCCGCCCTGCACGCGCGGGGCGTGCGGATTGTCATGCTGACGGGTGACAACGCCGTCACCGCCCGCGCCGTGGCCGCCAAGCTCGGCATCGACGACGTACAGGCCGAGGTCTCGCCCGGGGACAAGGCCGAAGCGGTTCGGAAGCTGAAGGCCGAGGGCCGCGTGGTCGCCATGGCCGGCGACGGGGTGAACGACGCCCCGGCGCTCGCCGTCGCCGACGTGGGAGTGGCCATGGGCGCCGGGGCCGACGTGGCCAAGGAGAGCGCCGGGGTCACCCTGCTGAGCGGCGACCTCGCCGGCCTGGACCGCGCCATCCGGTTGTCGCGCGCGACCATGGGCAATATCCGCCAGAACCTGGTCTTCGCCTTCGCCTACAACCTGGCGGGCGTGCCCGTGGCGGCGGGCCTGCTCTACCCGACCTTCGGCCTGCTGCTCTCGCCGGCCATCGCGGCCCTGGCCATGTCGCTGTCCTCGGTGAGCGTGGTGGGCAACGCCCTGCGGCTGCGCGCCCTGAAGCTCTAGCGCCGCGGTCCGCGCCCACCCATAGTCGCGCCCCAAAGACAGGAAGCGTCTGGGGAGGCGACGATGCGGAAGACCTGGCTGCCGTTCGCGGTGGGCGTTTTGCTGATCCTGGCCGGATCGCTGCTCGCCCACACGATCCAGACCTCCGGCGGCGTGACCGTGGAGGACGTCCGCTTCCCGGGCGACAAGGGCACGACCCTCTCGGCCCTGGTCTACACCCCGCCGGGCGCCAGCGCGGCCAGGCCGGCGCCGGCCGTGCTGGTCGGCCACGGCTATATCAACACCCGCGAGATGCAGTCGGCGTTCGCCATCGAGCTGGCCCGGCGCGGCTTCGTGGTCCTGGCCATGGACCAGTCCGGCCACGGTTATTCCACCGGCATCGTGGGGACCAACGACTTCGGCGGCCCCGCGGCCCTGCGCTACCTCAAGAGCCTGCCCCAGGTGGACAAGGCTAATATCGGCCTGGAGGGCCACAGCCTGGGCGGCGGCCCAGTGGTCGGCGCGGCGGCCTCGGACCCCGACGGCTATAGGTCGGCCGTCCTGGAGGGCTCGACTCCGGCGATCGGGGCGGTGTTCGGCGGCCAGGCCAAGGTCGACCTGCGCAACCTCGCCCTGGTGTTCGGCGGCTATGACGAGTTCGCCCAGCTGATGTGGCAGGTCGAGAAGGGCTCCGACGTTGAGAATTCCAAGGCCCTGCAGGCCTTGTTCGGAGCCACGGCTCCGGTG
Organism: Phenylobacterium sp. LH3H17; assembly: GCF_024298925.1. Classification (NCBI taxonomy): domain Bacteria; kingdom Pseudomonadati; phylum Pseudomonadota; class Alphaproteobacteria; order Caulobacterales; family Caulobacteraceae; genus Phenylobacterium; species Phenylobacterium sp. LH3H17. The sequence goes on from NZ_CP101283.1 coordinate 1,182,536, forward strand.
GTCGAGGGCAGGATCTATGGCGATCTCGGCGCGGGCACGGCCAGGGTGCTGCACAATCCGGCCATCACCCATCCCTGGGAGCATTTCTCCATCGCGGGCGTGGCGCCGGCGGTCGACTGGTTCCAGCAGACCCTCGACGGCGAGGCCAATCCCCTGCCGCCGACCCAGCAGATCTGGATCTGGAAGGAGGTCGGCACCCTGGTCGCCTTCGCGGGCCTCGTGGTCCTGATGCTGGGGACGTTCCAGGTGCTGCTGGCCGCCCCGTGGCTCTCGAGCCTCGCTCGTCCGGCCGCGCCGGCCAGCGAAGGCCGCGACCGCCGCTGGTGGCTGGCCTTCGTGCTGACCGCGGCGATCCCGGCGATCACCTTCTTCCCGTTGATGAAGCTCGGCCAGCTGTTCTTCCCGATGGCTGGCTTCCCGCAGTGGATCACCAACCAGCTGCTGGTCTGGGCCCTGGCCAACGCCGCGATCACCCTGCTGGTCGGCCTGGTGTTCAAGGCCCCCAAGCCCTCCTTCACCACACATTGGCTGAAGAGCGCCGCCATCGCCGTGGCGACGGTGGCGGTCGGCTACGCCTCCTTGGCCCTGGTCGACCTGCTCTGGCACGTCGACTTCCGGTTCTGGGTGCTGGGCCTGAAGCCGCTGGACGGACTGCACCTCAGCTATGCGCTCGCCTATCTGCCGCTGTGGACCGCCTTCTTCCTGGTCGCTACGCGGTCCTTGCACGCCAACCTGGGGCGGAAGGGCGAGGGGCGGGGCCAGTACCTGTTCGCCGCGCTCGCCATGTGCCTGGGCTTCGTCGTCCTGCTGAGCATCCAGTACGCCAGCCTGCTCGCCACCGGCGTCCTGGCCATGGCCGAACCGCTGAACACCATCATCGGCATCCAGTTCGTGCCGCTGCTGGCCATAGTCGGGGTGATCGCGGTCTTCACCTACCGGCGGACCAATTCCTACGTGCCCGGCGCCCTGATCTGCGCCCTGTTCATTACCTGGTACGTGGTCTCGGGCACGGCCACCCACTGGTCGCCGGACTTCCAGCTGCCGATCCCGGGGCGCGGCTAGGGCCCGGCGACCCGCTTGGCCAGCAGGAGGTCGGGCTTGCCGTAGCCGTTGGCGTCGGGGATCAGCCCGACGGCGACATAGCCGTGCCTGCGATAGAAAAAGAACGGATGGCCGGAGGTGGGCGCGATGGCCGCCAGGGCGGCCAGGGGATCGGGATAGACCTCGGCGCCGAACAGGTTCGTGCCCCCGATCTCGTCGTCCGAGCCCAGATAGACCGTGAGCTTGCCCATGGCGGCGGCGCGGGCCTCCAGCGCGGTCAGCAGGGCAGATCCCACGCCCCGGCCCTGATGCGCCGGATCAACCACCAGCGGGTGCAGTTCCAGGGCCTTCGGATAGCCGTCCACGCCGCCGACGAAGCCGACGACTGCGCCGTCCTCCAGAGCCGCAAGCGCGAAGCGGTCGGGGTCCTCGAAGAAGGTGGTCACCTCCGTCTCGGCGGCTTGGCCCTGGTAGGCCCCGATCGGAGCGAAGCCCGCGCGCATCACCCCCGCCGCCTGCGCGCGCTGGTCGTCGGTCAGGGTTGCGAAGTCGACGATGTCCATGGGGTCACGACACAGGCGCAGCGCCGCGCCCCCGCCAGGATGTGCTCGGCCCGTTCGACCTTGGCCGGAGCCAGCATCGTCTGGAACAGGGCCAGCTCCGAGCGGCAGAAACCCTGGCAGGCGCTGGCCGCCGCGCAGATCGGACAATGGTTCTCGATCAGCAGGTAGGCGCCGTCCTCGCGCCGGCTCCATTCGGCCATGTAGCCCTCCGCCGCGCGGATCTCTGCCAGGCGATCCAGGCGGTCTTCGAGGGCGACCGCGCCGCCCAGAGCCTTGCGATAGTCCACCTCGGTGGCCGCCTCTCGGCGCTTGATAAGCCGGTCCAGGCCCGCGTCGCCGAATTCGCCGCGTACCGCCTCGATCAGCTCGACGGTCATCTGGGCGTGGGTGTCCGGGAAGCGCTGGTTTCCCAGTGCCGTCAATGACCAGGAGCGGCGGGGCCGGCCCACCCCCATGCGCTCGGTGACATGCTCCACCAGGCCTTCGGCGGCCAGGCGTTCCAGCTGCTGGCGCGCGGCCTGGCGTGTCACGGCGACGGCCGACGCCACGTCCTTGGTCTGGACAGGCCCCTTGGTCTTGAGCTGCAACAGGATCTGGTCGGATGTCGTGTGCATTTGACAATCAATACATTGCAAAATTTGCGGGTCGGGTCTACCTCGGATTTGTAAACTCGGAGCTTGTCAAATGACGGGAGGGGCGCGGACGGACGGAAGCTGGGCCGATGTGCTGGGCGACGGCCGTCTGCCGCGCTTCGTCCTGATCTGCCTGGGCGTCTGGATCAGCGCCGCCGACTCCCTGGTCACCGCCACCATCATGCCCAGCGTCGGCGCCGACCTGGGCGGCTATGCCTATTTCGGCTGGGCGACCGCGGGCTTCCTGCTGGGCTCGGTGCTGGCCGGCGCCAGTTCCGGCCTGCTGGCCCTGCGCTTCGGCCTGCGCAGGGCCACGGCCGCCGCGGCCCTGCTCTACGCGGTGGGCTGCGCCCTGAGCGCGGCGGGACCCGACATCGCCAGCTTCCTGTTCGGCCGGGTGCTGCAAGGGCTGGGCGGCGGCTGGGTGGTGGGCTTCTGTTCCGTCGCCATCGGCCTGATGTTCCCCGACCGCCTGCTGCCGCGGGTCTACGCCGCCGTCACAGGCATCTGGGGGATCGCCAGCCTGCTCGGCCCGCTTATCGGGGGGCTATTCGCCGACCTGGACGCCTGGCGCTGGGTGTTCTGGCTGTTCGCGCTCCAGGCCCTGGGCGTGGCCTGGGCCGCCTGGGCCCTGCTGCCGGTTGACGGCAAGGCGGGCGACAGCCGCGTGGCCTGGCCGCAGCTTGGCCTGATCGCCGCCGGGGTGGTCGCCATCGGCCTGGCCGACATCGTCCACGACTTCGCCCGGTCCATCGGCCTGACGGCCCTGGGCGTCGGCCTGCTGATCGCCATGGTCGCCCTGGACGGCCGGGCGGCCGTGCGCCTGCTGCCCAAGGGATCGGGTGACTTGCGGACCATCGCCGGGTCGGGTTTCGCCGCCATGTTCCTGCTGACGGCGGCCTCCATGGGGTTCTCGATCTACGGCCCCGCGATCCTGCAGACCCTGGCGGGGCTATCGGCCCTGGGCGCCGGCTACATCATCGCCATCGAGGCCCTGGCCTGGACGGTGCTGGGCCTCGCCGTGGCCCACCTGACCGGACCCTGGCCCCGGCGGATGATCCGGGCCGGCGCGGTCATGGCGACCCTGGGCGTCATCGGCAGCGCCCTGGTCTTTCCTGGGGCCTCGGTTCCCGGGGTCGTGCTGGCCGGCGTGTTCCTGGGCGGCGGGTTCGGCCTGTCCTGGGCGTTCATGAGCCAGCGGCTGCTGGCCAGCCTGCCCGAGGGCGACGAGCGTGCCATCGGCGCCGCGGCCATGACCACAGTGCGCCTGACCGGCTCGGCGGTGGGGGCGGCGGCCTCCGCGGCGGTGGCCAACCTGGTCGGGTTCTCGGCGGGGCTGAGCGACGTCACGGCGCAGGCGGCCGGCTACTGGGTGTTCGTGACCGTCGCGCCCGTCTCGATCCTGGGCGTCTGGGCCGCCTGGCGGCTCAGCGCGGACCGTCCCTAGAGCTGGTCCAGGCCGAACCCGGCGTGCAGGGCGCGGACGGCCAGCTCGGTATAGGCCGCGTCGATCAGCACGCTGATCTTGATCTCGCTGGTGGAGATCACCTGGATGTTCACGCCCTTGTCGGCCAAGGCCTTGAACATGGTCTTGGCGACGCCGGTGTGGCTGCGCATGCCCACCCCGATCACCGAGACCTTGGCCACGTCCTCGTTCACCTGCACGTCGTCGAAGCCGATCTTCGGCTGGGCGGCGCGGACGATTTCCACCGCGCGCTGCGCGTCGCGCTTGCCGACGGTGAATTCCATATTGGCGGTGTCGGCGGTGCGCGCGTGGCTCTGGACGATCATGTCCACGTTCACATTGGCGTCGGCCAGCGCGCCGAAGATCTCCGACGACACGCCCGGATGGTCGGGCAGGCCGAAGAGGCTGATCTTCGCCTCGTCGCGGCTATAGGCGACGCCGCTCACGATCCGCTTTTCCATGATCTCTTCCTCGTCGCACACGATGGTGCCTTGGCCGGGCGCTTCGCCGGGCTCGACAAAACTGGACAACACCCGCACCGGCACGTTCTGGGCCATGGCGAGTTCGACGGAGCGGGTCTGCAGCACCTTGGCCCCCAGGGACGCCATCTCCAGCATCTCCTCATAGGAGATCTTGTTGAGCTTGCGGGCCTTGCTCTCGATGCGCGGGTCGGTGGTGTAGACCCCGTCGACGTCTGTGTAGATGTCGCAGCGGATGGCCTTCACGGCCGCGGCTATGGCCACGGCGCTGGTGTCGGAGCCGCCGCGGCCGAGTGTGGCGATGCGGCCGTCGCGGGTCACGCCCTGGAAGCCCGCGATCACCGCGATCTCCCCGGCGTCCAGCGCCTTGTCGAGGTTCTCCGAGGGAATGTCGTCGATGCGGGCGCGACCGTGGGCGTCGTCGGCGATGATCGGGATCTGCCAGCCCATCCACGAACGGGCCGGCAGGCCCATGTTGCGCAGGGTCATGGCCAGCAGGCCCGCCGTCACCTGTTCGCCCGAGGCGACCACGGTGTCGTATTCGTCGTCGGAGGGCTTCAGGCCCTGGGCCGCGGCGCCGGCGCCGTCGGTCCAGGCGACCAGTTCGTTGGTCTTGCCGGACATCGCCGAGACCACCACGGCGACCTGGTGCCCGGCCTCGACCTCGGCGGCGACCAGGCGGCCGACGCGCCGGATGCGCTCCAGGTCGGCCACGGACGTGCCGCCGAATTTCATCACCAGCCGGGACAGGGCGAGAGCTCCGCGTGAGGGAAAGGGCTGCGCCTCATAGCGGCGCGGGCCGCAGGGGGCAATGTCTGCCTTTCACCCAGGTGATAACCGAGCTTTCCGGCAAGATGGCGCCCGCCCGCGAGCCTTCGTCGCTTGGGGACTAGCGCGCGGCGCCGCGCGGGTGGAAAAGGGCGGTCATGACCGCCGCCGCCACCTCCATCGACCCGGACGAGGTCGAGCGCTTCTCCCGCATCGCCGCCGAATGGTGGGATCCGCGGGGCAAGTTCGCACCTCTGCACAAGTTCAATCCCGTGCGCCTGACATTCATCCGCGAGCAGGCCCTGGTCCGTTTCGGCCGCGACGCCGCCGCCCGACGACCTTTCGAGGGCCTGCGCCTGCTGGATATCGGCTGCGGCGGCGGCCTGCTCAGCGAACCCATGACCCGGCTGGGTTTCGCGGTGACCGGCGTCGACGCCTCGCCGCGCAATATCGGCACCGCCGCCGCCCACGCCGACGAGCAGGGGCTCTCTATCGACTACCGCGCCTCGACCGCCGAGGACCTGCTGGCGGCCGGTGAGCCGGCCTTCGACGTGATCCTCAACATGGAGGTGATCGAGCACGTGGCCGATCCGGGGGCGTATCTGCGCGACTGCGCGCGGCTGCTGGCGCCGGGCGGCCTGATGATCGTGGCCACGCTGAACCGCACGCTGAAGGCCTTCGCCCTCGCCAAGGTGGGGGCCGAATATGTGCTGCGCTGGCTTCCTGCCGGCACCCATGACTGGAACAAGTTCCTCAAGCCCGAAGAGCTGCGCGGCTTCCTGGAGGGCGAGCCGGTGGCGGTGCAGGGGCCGTTCGGCGTCGCCTATGATCCTCTGGGCGGGCGTTGGTCCCGGTCGTCCGACTGCGACATCAACTACATGATGACGGTCACCCGCGACGTGGCGTAAAGAGCGCCCTCAAGGGGAAGTATCCATGCCTTCGATACGCGTGCTCAGCCACGCATTCCGCGCCTGGCGGCGCAATATGAAATGGGCCAAGCACGAGCCCGAAACGCCTTACCTCGCCGACCTGCTGTCCGGATCGCCGGTTTGTCTGCACGTGGGCGCCAGCGACGGGCGCCATTCCTATGTGATGACCCAGGTCGCGCCCGATGCGCGCATCTACGCCTTCGAGCCTTCGGCCTTCACCTTCGAAGTGCTGAAGCTCTGCCTGAAATGGCATGGCATCGCCGACCAGGTGACGCCGATCCATGCCGCGGTCTCCGACATGCCGGGCGAACTGCTGCTGGTGACGCCGAAGAAGACCTCAGGCCGAATGGGCCGAGCCTACGCCTTCGTCGCCGAGGCGCCGCCCGAGGGCAAGGTGCGTCCCGACCTCGAGGACACCGGCGTCGAGATCCAGCCAACACCGGTGGTGACCCTTGACGAATATTGCCGCCGCCATGGGGTGACCCGGGTCGATTTCATCCGCATGGATATCGAGGGCGCCGAGCAGAAGGCGCTGAAGGGCGCCCAGCAGGTCATCGACCGGGACCTTCCCCACGTGCTGCTGGAGATCCACCCGATCATGCTGGAGAGCCGTTTCGGCGGTTCGGCCGACGCGGTGGTCGATCTGTTCCGATCGCGCGGCTATCGGATGTTCGCGCTGAACGGCGACCGGCTGGAGGAGCGCACGACCGTGGCCCCCGACGTGCCGTGGAAGGACTATTTCTTCGTCCACCCCTCGCGCGCGCCCAACCTCCCGGACGGCGTCTTCAAGGCCCGGATGGCGGCCTGAACCCTAGCGCCGCCGAGGCCTGCGTCCTACCCTCACCTGAACAACGATAAGCGAGAAGGTCGCCGATGCTGGCTCTGATGATGGACCGGGCGCTGAGCCTGCCGTCGATCCTGGAATACGCCGCGACCTATCATGGCGACCGCGAGGTGGTGACCCGCACTCTTGAGGGGCCGATCCACCGCTACACCTATTCAGGCGCCCTGGTCCGCGCCAAGCGGATGGCCAATGCGCTCACGGCGCTGGGGGTGAAGCCCGGCGACCGGGTGGCGACCCTGGCCTGGAGCACCTATCGCCATTTCGAGCTCTACTACGCCGTCTCGGGCATCGGGGCGATCCTGCACACCATCAATCCGCGGCTGCATCCCGACCAAGTGGCCTGGGTGGCCAACCACGCCGAGGATTCCGTCCTGCTGTTCGACATCGGCTTCGGCGAGCTGGTGGGCGAGCTGGCCCCCAAGCTCGCAACGGTGAAGACCTTCGTGGCCATGACCGATCGCGATCACCTGCAGCCGGAATCCCCGGCCGGGACCCTGGTCTATGAGGAGCTGATCGAGGCGCATTCACCGGACTTCGACTGGCCCGAGCTGGACGAGCGGCAGGCCTCGGGCCTCTGCTACACCTCGGGAACCACGGGCAACCCGAAAGGCGTGCTCTACGGCCATCGCTCTACGGTGCTGCACGCCATGGCCCTGGTGGCGCCCGACGCCTTCGACCTTTCGGCCCGCGACGCGGTCCTGCCCTGCGCCCAGATGTATCATGCCAACGCCTGGTGCACGCCCTACGCGGCCCCGCTGGTGGGGGCCAAGCTGATCCTTCCCGGCCGCCACCTGGACGGCCCGTCGGTCTGCGAGCTGGCGGTGGCCGAGCAGGCGAGCTTCCTGCTGGGAGTTCCGACCATCTGGGTGGGCGTGCTGGATCACCTGGATAAGACCGGCCAGAAGCTCACCACCGTTCGCAATGTCGCCATCGGCGGGTCGGCGCCCACCGCCACCCTGATGCGGCGGGTGGAAGATCAGCTCGGCGCCACGGTGCGTCAGATCTGGGGGATGACCGAGACCAGTCCCATGGGGGTGATCAACACTCCTCTGCCTCGGCACGCCGCCGAGGATGCGGACGCCGGTTACGCCCGCAAATTGAAGCAGGGCCGCGGCATGTTCGGGGTCGAGCTCAGGATCATGGGGGACGACGGGACGATCCAGCCCCGCGACGGGGTCAGCGTGGGGGCCTTGCAGGTGCGCGGTCCGTGGGTCTCCTCGGCCTACTACAAGAACGACGGCGCCGAGGTGTTCCTGGAGGACGGCTGGTTCGACACCGGCGACATCGCCACGATCGATCCCGAAGGCTATCTACGGCTCACCGACCGGGCCAAGGATGTGATCAAGTCGGGCGGAGAGTGGATTTCCACGCTCGACCTTGAGGATGCGGTCTCCTCCCACCCGGCCGTGGCGCTGGCCGCCGCCATTGGGGTGCCGGATCCCAAGTGGGACGAGCGACCGCTGCTGCTGGTCACCTTGCGTCCCGGCCAGAGCGTCGATCCCGAGGTGCTGAAGGCCCATGTGGCCGAACGCGTGGCCAAGTGGTGGACTCCCGATGAGGTGCGGATCGTCGACGAACTGCCCATCGGACCCACCGGAAAAGTGCTGAAACGGGAATTGCGTAACCAGATCGCCACCCTGTCCTGAAACAATCTTGGCTGGGAGCGAACCCGGCTTGCGATGCCGCGTTCAACTCCCACGTCTAGAGGGCAGGATCTGGGAGTTACGGACCGTGGCGCGTAAGAGACCCAAGGGCGTGCTTTCCATGGGCTGGGCCGTGATCGAAGCGGCCGCGGCCGGCCGGACGGAACACGTGCCGACCTCCGCCGACTATCCGGAAACCGTGGTGCGGCGTTTGCATTTCCACGCCGGCGCGGGTCTTGGCTGGAAGATCTCGGCCATCACCACTCCGCGCGCCAAGACCGCGCCCTGGAAGATCGTGGTGGTGACCGGCGCGCCGTCCTGGGCCGAGTACTGGGCGCCGGCCCTGGCCGCCCTGCCGCTGGACCGCGAGATGACCGTGGTGGACCGTCCGGGCTATGCCGGCTCCGAGCCGGTGGAATATGTCGGCGACATCCGTGTCCAGGCCCGGGCCCTGGCCCCGCTGCTGGACGCCAAGTTCGGCCAGAAGGTGCTGCTGGTCGGCCAATCCTACGGGGCGGCCATCGCCTCGCTGATGGCGGCCGAGAACCCGCGCAAGGTGGCGGGTCTGGTCCTGCTGTCGGGCTATTTCGGCGAGTCCGGGCCGACCGCCCGTTGGCTGCTCGATGTTGGATCCCGCCTGCTCAAGGTGATCCCCCGCGACCTGCGTCACGCGGTGATCGAGGTCAGCAATCAGTCGGCCCAGCTCGACAGCATGCGCGCCGCCCTCGGGCGCCTGCGGGTTCCGGTCCACGTGATCCATGGGGACAAGGATGACTTCGCGCCCATCGAAATCGCCGAACGCCTGGTTTCGGAGACCCGTACGCGGCGGCCCATGCGCTTCGAGCGGGTGGCCGGCGCGAACCACTTCATGAACGACGGGCCGACCGAGCAACTCCTGGCCTGCATTGAGGCCTGCATCCCGCCGCCGGTTCTGAAATTGCCCAAGATCGGTCTGCCGAAACTGCCGTCGTTCGGCTGGTTCAAGCCCCGCGCGCCGCGCCAGCGTCAGACGGCCGCACCCGCCTGAGAGGAACATCCGGCCTCACCCTCTCGTTGTGCCCCCGGTTGGCGGGGTAACCGAGGGAATATCTCAATGACGACCAAGCTTCTTCTGGCCGGCGCGGCTTTCGCCGTGCTCGCCTTCCCGGCCATGGCTCAAACTCCGGCGGTTGCGCCCCTCACCGGAGCAACCTCGGCCACGAGCGCCCTGCCGCCGGCCGCCACGCCGCTGGTCAGTCCGGACCCGACCGCCGGCGCCACCTCGAACTCGGCGAGCATGTCCGCCCAGGCTGAGACCGGCACGGCCGCCAACATTTCGGCCACCGAGGCCGATCTGAAGACCGGCGCCACCGTCACCGACTCGACGGGCGCGGAAATCGGCAAGATCTCCAAGGTCACCAAGAAGGCCGACGGCGCGGCCCAGGTCACCCTGAGCGCCAGCGGCAAGACCATCTCGGTCCCGGCCTCCAGTCTCTCCGTCTCGGGCGGCGCCCTGGTCTCGAGCGCGTCCAAGGCCGAAATTTGGGGTCCGAAGTAAATCCCAGCCGGCTAACGAAATCCAAGGCCCTGGCTCGCGCCAGGGCCTTTTTGGTTTTGGCCGAATCCTGCGCGCGCCACGGAAAATCTCTTGGACCCCGCCATCTGAACGGCGATAAGGTCGGCTCGCGAAAGCTGCGGCCATACCGCGACTTCGAGAAATCAGCCCCCTGGGGGCGCCGGTAAGGGGAAACGCCGTCATGAAGGCCGCAGTGCTGCGCGAAGTGGGTAAGCCGCTTCAGATCGAAGACGTCCAGATCAACAAGCCCGGCCCGCACGAGGTGCTGATCCGCACCAAGGCCGCCGGCCTGTGCCATTCCGACCTGCACTTCATGGAGGGCTCCTATCCGCACCCGCTGCCGGCGGTGCTGGGCCATGAGAGCGCCGGGGTGGTCGAGGCGATCGGGTCGGAAGTCCGCACGGTGAAGGTGGGCGACCACGTCATCACCTGCCTGTCGGCCTATTGCGGCCACTGCGAATCCTGCCTGACGGGCCACCTTTCGCTGTGCGTCTCGCCCGAGACCAAGCGCGGCGCCGACGACGAGCCGCGGCTGTCGACGGCCAACGGCCCGATGATCCAATACCTGAACCTGTCGTCCTTCGCCGAGCAGATGCTGATCCACGAGCATGCCTGCGTGGCGATCCGCAAGGACATGCCGCTGGACCGGGCGGCCCTGATCGGCTGTTCGGTGATGACCGGGGTAGGGGCCGCGATCCACACCTCCAACGTCCGTCCCGGCGAGACCGTGGCGGTCATCGGCTGCGGCGGGGTCGGCCTGGCCGCCATCAACGGCGCGGCCATCGCCGGCGCGGGCCGGGTCATCGCCATCGACATGGTCGGCTCCAAGGGCAACCTGGCCAGGGAGTTCGGCGCCACCGACTTCATCGACGCCTCCCAGACCGACGCGGTCAAGGAAGTGATCGAGATGACCAAGGGCGGGGTGCACCACTCCTTCGAGGCCATCGGACTTTCCAAGACCGCCGAGCAGGCCTTCAACATGCTGCGCCGCGGCGGCACCGCCAACGTGATCGGCATGATCCCGGTCGGCCAGACCATCACCCTGATGGGCGCCGCCTTCCTGGGCGAGAAGCGCATCCAGGGATCGCTGATGGGCTCCAACCGCTTCCCGGTCGACATGCCCCGGCTGGTCGACTTCTACATGTCGGGCAAGCTGAAGCTGGACGAGATGGTCTCGCAGCGCATTCGGCTGGACCAGGTCAATGAGGGCTTCGCCGACATGAAGAAGGGCGAACTGGCCCGGTCGGTCATCGTCTTCGACTGATCGAATTCGATAGAAAGAATATGGAAAAGCCCTCCGCTTCGGCGGGGGGTTTTTTGTTTGATTACTGTCGAATTGGCGCGGTCCTCAGGGTTAAGCCATTGTTAACCCTAGAAAAACCTGTGAGGGGGTGAAACCCTCGAGCCCGCCGAGGGTTCCCCATGCGCGGTGGCGGCGCTCGAAGGGGACTTCCCAGAATATGTCACGGGACCACGACGAAGAAATACTGGCGCTCGCACGCCTGTGGGAGGAGCGGTTCGGCGAACCGCCGCCCATCCTCACCGATCCGGAACTGATGCGCTCGGTGATGGACGGGACGTACAACGAAGCGGCCTAGGACTACTCGACGAAGAAGCCCAGCAGGGCCGGTCGCACATAGGCTTCCATCAGCCCGGTGACATCGCCGGGCTGGTTGCGCCAGTCCAGGGCCAGGGAGGCGTTGAACACCACCAGCACCAGCTGGGCGGCCAGCAGCGGATCCACGGGGCGCACCGAGCCGTCGGCCACGCCGTCGGAGATCATGCCCGCGAAGGAATGGCCGATCTGCTGGAAGCGGATCAGCACCCTGCGGCGCATGGCGTGGGGCACGGCGGCCAGGGCGGGGTGGCGGAGCATCCGCCCGCCCTCGGCCGAGGCCTGGTGCATGGCGAGGGACACGGTGGCCAGCCACAGGCGCTCCCAGCCCGTCGACCCGGCGGCCAGGGCGCGGCGCTTGGCGTCGTCGACCAGTTCGAAGGTGCGGGCGAAGCAGGCGGCGGCCAGCTCATCCTTGTCGGCGTTGTGGTGGTAGAACGAGCCCTTGGTGACCTTGAGCTCGGCGGAGATCTTGTCCACCGAGGCGCCCCGATAGCCCTCGCGGTTGATCAGCTTGGTCGCCGCCACCAGGAAACGGTCGCGGGTCACCTCGTCGTTCTGCGCCACGGGCGAGCCCAGGGGCAGCAGCGGCAGGTCGGGCCAGACCTGGCCCTCGCCCGCCAGGCCGTCGATCATCACATCGGCGATGCGGGCGGCGACGCGGCCGTAGTCCTCGGGCTCATAGCTCTCGAGCCAGGTGTCGGACCAGGTGAGCTGGAAGACCACCAACCGCGAGAGGGCCTGGCGCCGGGCCGGGGTGATCCACGGCATGTCGGGGCTCTTCATCAGCCGGCCGATGCGGATATAGAGGCCGGTGAAGGCGTCGATCAGCGGCTGGTGCTGCTCGCCCTCGATCAGGGATATCTCGCTGAACGGCGCCAGGGGAATCTCCTGGCCGAGCGCCGCCCGGCGGCGGGTCTCGTAATAGGCGGCGACGAAGGCCCGCAGGCGCGCGGCCGGCGTGGCGTGGACCTCGGCCTGCTCCAGCATGGCGTTGAAGCGCGCCATGGTCTCGTGCAGCACCGCGGCGGCCAGGTCTTCCTTGCGCTTGAAATAGTAGGTCAGGCTGACCGGGTGGAGGTCCATCCGCTTGGCCACGGCCGCCAGGGTGAAGCCGCTGACCCCGTGGTCGTTGAAGACCGTGGTGGCGGCGGCCATGATCGCGTCCCGCTTGGCCGCGTAGCGCGCGCGAGCCTTGGGTTGGACGGCTGCGGTCAAGTTCGATTCTCCGCCGGAAACAGCACCAGAAGCGCGACCTTAGTTCGGCGCGGTCCGGGTTGAAAGCTGCCGCAGGGGGATGTGGCTCCCGGGTTACGGGCTTCGCAACAGCCTGTTGTGGCGGCCCTACCGTGGGTGGGCGGAGCGCGCTAGCGGCGCAGGCCCACGCGGTCGGTCTCGGCCAGGGCGAGCTCCTGGTTTTCGGCCTCGGCTTCCTCGCCGCGGACCATGCGGTCGATGCGGTTCTTCTGGGCGCGGAAGGCGGCCAGTTCGGAGCCGGCCAGGACCGTCCCCTGGGGCACCTTGGCGCCGACGGGGTTCACCCGCTTGCCGCCTTTCCAGATCTCATAGTGCAGGTGCGGGCCGGTGGAGGCGCCCGTGGATCCCACATAGGCCACGACCTGGCCCTGACGGACCCGCGTGCCGGGCCGCACGCCCTTGCCGTAGCGCGAGAGGTGGGCGTAGCCGGTCTCCCAGCCGCCCGAGTGACGGATGCGCAGCCAGTTGCCGTAGCCGCCCCAGCGGCGCGCCTCGATCACCACCCCGTCGCCGGAGGCGACGATGGGCGTGCCGGAGCCGGCCCCGAAGTCGATGCCCTGGTGCATGCGGTTGAAGCCCAGGATCGGGTGGCGGCGCATGCCGAAGCGGCTGGTCATCCGCGCCCCGTCGACCGGGGTGCGCAGGAGGAAGCCTTTGATGTTCTTGCCGGTCGCGTCGAAGTACTGGGCCTCGCCGCCGGCCCGCTCGAAGCGGTAGAATTCGATGCCCTTGATCGAGGCATATTCCAGGTCGCCCGTGCCGATGGTGCGGCCGCTCTCGGTGACCGTGCGGTCGAAGACCAGGGTGAAGTCATCGCCGGGTTTCAGGTCCCGGTCGAAGTCCACCTTGTGGGCGAACAGCTTGACCATGCTGCCGACCATGGAGGGGTTGGCGCCCAGCCGCGAGGCGCTCTCATAGAGCGAGCCGGTGATCTCGCCGCGGGCCACGGTTTGCTCGTCGCGGATTTTCTCCTCCATCTCGCGCAGGCGCATGGCGCCGTCGAAGGTGCGAGAAAGGGTGATGGAGTTGGCGGGACCAGTCCGCAGGGAAAGGCCGACCAGACGGGCGGGGCCGCGCTGGCCCCTCGGATGGGCGACGGCGGCGTCAAAGGCCATGCCGGCCTTGATGTGGACGGTGTCCATGGCCTCGCCGAGGGCCTCGACAGCCTGACGGGCTTCGTCGGGGGCGACCCCGGCGCGCTGGACGGCGTCCTCGAAGGTCTCGCCACTCTGGATCTTGACCGGGATGCTCTCGGGCCGGGTGAAGCCCGGCTGGGCCTCGGCCTGGGTGAAGGCGGCGTGCTGCAAGGCCACGATCGCGGCGGGATCGAGCGGCGGCTTGGCGGGGGCCAGGGATTCCGTGGCGGTCAGGCGCCAGCCCAGGGCCAACGCGGCCAGGCCGGCCACGCCGATCATCAGGCGAGGCGTGACCCGAAGGGTCGGACGTCGCGGATCGAACTCTTGCAATCTAAGCCCCCACAATACTGACGACGCCCAAGGCCCGAATACGAATGCGGGGCCTTCAAGACGGGTGTCGAAAACGATGTGTCCGGCGGCAGGGTAGCGTGTCCCGGGCCTCCACATCGTCAACGGGTTTGGTTAATTCCCGGTAAGTCTTTTTCGTGACCGGCGCGACGGATTCGCGCGGACCATTTAGAGCAGACTCAGGACCAGTTCCGCAGGACGGCACAGCGCCGCACCCTTGGGCGTGGTGACGATCGGGCGGTTCACCAGGATCGGGTCCATGATCATCGCCGCGATGATCGCCTCGTCGGAGGTCGAGGGGTCGGTCAGACCCATCTCCACGGCCCGTGTGCCGCGTTCCCGCAGGATTTCGCGGGCGCTGACCCCCATCCTCCGGGTCAGGGCCTCCAACTGCTGGCGGCTCCAGCCGGCGGTCAGGTACTCGACGACAGTGGGCTCCAGGCCCTTGTCGCGTAGCAGGGCCAAGGTGTTGAGCGAGGTCCCGCAGTCGGGGTTGTGATAGATGACGATGTCGCTCATCCGCCCCTTCTAGCCCGCCCGGCCTACCAGGTGAACCGCCGAGAGGCCGCCGCGACCGTGGCGCCGTCCATGTCGAAGGCCATCACGTCCGCCGGCCTGGGCGGCGGCGGCTTAGCGTCCGCCGGCCAGGTCTCGGTGATCGTGGCGTAGCGGACCTCCACCCCGCCCGGGCCGGCGGCGCGGAAGCCGATGCTCACGCCCTGCGGCGCGTTCTGCCAGCGAATCCGGGTCCACTGACCGGCCTTCTCCATCGCCTTGACCGGCCGGCCGTTCACGCTCACCCCGGTCAGCGCCGTGGAGGGTTTCAGGTCCAGGGATGCAACGCGCGCGCCGGGAGGCAGGGTCAGGCTGAGCGTCTTGCCGCCGTCGGCCCCGCCCGTGAAGGCCAGGGTGGGGCTGGCCACTTCGACCAGCCTGGCCGGCGCGACCCGCAGCTCGCGCCGATAGATGAGCGGCAGCTTCTCACGGCTGATCTCGCCGCCGTCGGCGGCCAGGACCTGAGCCGCCCAGGGCGTGATGTCGGGCGTACGGCTGACCCGCAGCGCGCGTTTGGCGTCGAGGTCCACATAGTAGAGCACCTGGCTCGCCCGTGGATGGCGCGCGCTCCACGGTGGGTCGTGACGCGCCACGGCGACCACCACGAAGCCCAGCAGCAGGACGGCCAGGCCCAGGGTGCGGGCGTTCTTCTCATTCTCCAGCGGCTGGACCAGGGGCCAGATCACCATGGCCGCCAGCCAGACGATCAAGGCCAGTAGCTCGGGCAGGTCCAGGCCTTGGAAAATGCCGTGGCCGAAGCCCAGCAGCCAGCTCAGCGCGAAGGCCCCGAGCGCCGCCATGAGCGTCAAGCTGGCCCCCGACCGCCGCACGCCGAGCGCGCTCACGGCCCCGGCCAGGGCGCCGACCGTCAAGGGCCAGGCGACCAGGAAGCCGGCCGGGGCGGCGACCACCTGCAGCCCGATGGCGACGAGCAGGCCGCTGACCAGCAGGCCGGTCCAGGCGCCGGCCACCCCGGTCGGTCGGCCGAAGCTCGCCAGGGCCAGCACGGCGCCCGCGGCGCCCAGGCCCGCGCCGATCGGGTCCCAGCCCGCGAAGATCGAGCATCCCACGCCCGCGGCGAGGGCCAGGACCGCGGCGGCCAGCCGCATGCGCCCGCGTCCAGCCGCCGCGGCGGCGGTGATCAGGGCGCCGGCGCCCAGGATCAGCACGGCGACCTCCCAGCGGCTGACCTGGGCCAGCAGCACCCGTTGTTCCATGAAGCCGAAATCGGCGCCGGTCGCCCGGCGTCCGAGGCGCAGCAGCGCGCCCGACACCGCGATCAGGTAGAGGGCGGCGCCAAAGCCCTTGGCCACGTCCAGCCAGGGCAGCGCGCCGGCGCGCCGGGCCTGCCAAACGCCCAGGCCGAGCAGGAGGGCGGCGAGGCCCAGGATCGCCCAGCCGACGGGCTGGGGATAGGCCAGGATGTGGTCGCCGAAGGTGTTGGCGTAGACCAGGTCGGCCGCCTTGCCGGGCAGGGCCTCGGCGAAGGCCAGCTCCCGGGCCGCCGAGAGCACCTGGACGCCCATGTGCTGCAGCGAGCCCTTGTCCAGGTTCTCGGGTGTCGAGGTCGGCGAGTGGTAGTCGAACTGGCGGCCGATGAAGGCGTAGTTCAGGCCGGACACGCCGGCGGCCTTGGAGACCGTGAAATCGGTGTCGTTGGGCATCTGCTCATACAGGAACACCGTCAGCGACGAGGAGGCGGGCGAGACCGCCGTCCTGCGGAAGAGGTCGATCACCTGGCCGTTCTGAGCGCCGGTCTGGAACATCTGCGCCCGGCCGCCGCCGCCGCGCGCCTCCATGTTGATGACGAAGCCGATGCGCCTGGCCAGCGGGTGGTCGGCGAAGAAGGCCTCGGCGCCCAGCAGGCCCGCCTCCTCACCGTCGGTGATCAGCAGGACCACGTCGCGGGCGGGCCGGCCCATGGTCTTCAGGGCCCGGACGACCTCCAGGGCCGTGGCCACGCCGGTGGCGTCGTCGGCCGCGCCGGGAGAGCCCGGGACGCTGTCATAGTGGGCCATGATCGCCAGGGCCGGGGCGGTGCGGTCGGCGCCTGGCAGGACGCCGATCAGGTTCTCCACCCGGCCGCCGATGACATAGACCTCCTCGCCGAACTGGTGGCGGGCCGCGGCGTCCGCGACCTGGACCTCAGTCTCCAGGCCGAGCGCGGACATGCGGCGGAGCAGGTGGTCGCGCACCTTGGCGTTCGCCGGCGAGCCGATGGGGTGCGGCGTCGCGGCGATGGCGACCACGTCGGGCAGGGCGCGGGAGGCGGAGAACTCGGCCTGGGGCGCGGTGGCCGGGGCGGGCGACGGCGTCTGCTCGGAACGCCAGGCCAGGCCCAGGGCGACGGCCAGGCAGATGGCCAGCGCGATCAGTCTTCCCACGGCCTCGCCTCCCCAGCGATGTCATTGGGCGGCAACCTAGCGGTTCCTTCCCCGTAAGCGAAGCGAGGGCGGAGAAGAGAGCCTCATACGGCTCGGCTTCGTCTGCTTCCTCGAATTGCAGGCCTATGGCCGAGGGTCGGAGCGGCACGGTGGTCAGATGCTCCCCCTCTGGGGGAGCTCCCGGCCGAATGGCCGGGTGAGGGGGACTAGAATGCGCTTCTACGGAGGTTCGACTGGTCTCAGCAGGAGTCAAAGTCCCCCTCAGACCCTTCGGGCCAGCTCCCCCAGAGGGGGAGCATCTTCAAGTCCCTCACACGCGATCACCCTGCCCCGAGCGGGGAGGGGACGTGATCGCGGCGCCCGGGGACGGGGAAGCCAAAAAGAAAACGCCCGCCGGAAGGAGCGGCGGGCGTTCGGGTCTTTCAGAGGTGTGGGCGGGGCTCTCAGGCCGCGACCTGGCCCTCTTGCGGGTCGCGCAGCACGTAGCCGCGGCCCCAGACGGTTTCGATGTGGTGCTTGCCGTCGGCGGCCGCGGCCAGCTTCTTGCGCAGCTTGCAGATGAACACGTCGATAATCTTCAGCTCGGGCTCGTCCATGCCGCCATAGAGGTGGTTCAGGAACATTTCCTTGGTGAGCGTCGTGCCCTTGCGGAGCGAGAGCAGCTCCAGCATCTGGTATTCCTTGCCGGTCAGGTGGACGCGGCTGTTGTTCACCTCGACGGTCTTGGCGTCGAGGTTGACGGTGATGTCGCCGGTCTTGATGACCGATTGGGCGTGGCCCTTGGAGCGACGGACCACCGCATGGATCCGGGCGACCAGCTCATCCTTGTGGAACGGCTTGGTCATGTAGTCGTCGCCGCCGGCGCCGAAGGTCTTCACCTTGGTGTCGATCTCGGCGGTGCCTGACAGGATCATGATGGGGGTGTTGATCTTCGCCACCCGCAGGGTGCGCAGCACGTCCATGCCGCTCATGTCGGGCAGGTTAAGGTCTAGAAGGATCAGGTCGTAGTCGTAGATCTTTCCGAGATCCACGCCCTCTTCACCCAAGTCCGTTGTGTAAACATTGAAGCCTTCGGACTTGAGCATTAATTCGATGCTCTGCGCCGTGGCGCTGTCGTCCTCAATCAATAGTACGCGCATCTGTTCCTCCTCGAACGGTAGCGCTAGTTTCCCCGGGAATCTGGGAATCCGCCTCGACCCTCGCCGTTAACTTGCCAGCGAGTTAATTTAAGACCGGTTAATAGTGAAAGGCCTCTGCGAGAATCGTTAACGCGTTTTGGGAATCGCCAGCAAGGGCGGGCGTTGGACAGGGAGTCGCAGGGGCGTTGAATCTTTTGTGATTAGACATCGTTAACGAATGGCTCTTCCGGCCAAGCTTGCGATTTTAACGCGTCCCAGACGTTGCGCGGCACAGTCGCGGTTGAATCTTCATCACGGGTTAACGGCGTTGGGCGGATTCTCGGCCTGCTCAACTCCGCCCTGGGATTCCAGCCTTTGCGTAGCCTCGTCGCCGCCGTCGAGCGGATCGATCCCCTGACCGTCTCCGGCCGCGTCGCGGCCGTGAACGGCCTGCTGATCGAGGCCCGCGGCGGACTGACCCGCCTGGCCGTGGGCGCCCGCGCCGAGATCGAACGCCGCGCCGACAAGCCCCTGGCCGCCGAGGTGGTGGGCTTTCGCGAGACCCGCGCCCTGCTGATGCCCTTCGGCCCGGTGGAGGGCGTGGCGCCGGGCGCCGAGATCCGCATCGAGCCCATGGGTTCGGCCGTGCGTCCGACCACCGCATGGCTCGGCCGCATCATAGACGCCTTCGGCGAGCCCATTGACGGCAAGGGCCCCCTGCCGCAGGGCATCGTCCCCTACGCCCTGCGCGCCGCGCCGCCGGCCGCCCACGCACGCGGCCGGGTGGGCGCGCGCCTGGACCTGGGCGTGCGCTCGATGAACGTCTTCACCACCTGCTGCCGCGGCCAGCGCCTAGGGGTGTTCGCCGGCTCCGGGGTCGGCAAGTCGGTGCTGCTGTCGATGCTGGCCAAGGAGGCCGACTGCGACGCCGTCGTGGTGGGCCTGATCGGCGAGCGGGGCCGCGAGGTCCGCGAGTTCATCGAGGAGACCCTGGGCGAGGAGGGCCTGAAGCGCGCCATCGTGGTGGTCGCCACCTCCGACGAGCCCGCGCTGAAGCGCCGCCAGGCCGCCTATATGACGCTCGCCATCGCCGAGTTCCTGCGCGACCAGGACCTGGAGGTCCTCTGCCTGATGGACTCCGTCACCCGCTTCGCCATGGCCCAGCGCGAGATCGGCCTGGCCGCCGGCGAGCCGCCGACCACCAAGGGCTATACGCCGACCGTCTTCACCGAGCTGCCCAAGCTGTTGGAGCGGGCCGGCCCGGGGCCGGTGCGGCCCGACGGCACCACGGCCGCGCCGATCACCGGCCTCTTCACCGTGCTGGTGGACGGGGACGACCACAACGAGCCCATCGCCGACGCCGTGCGCGGTATCCTCGACGGCCACATCGTCATGGAGCGGGCCATCGCCGAGCGCGGCCGCTTCCCGGCCATCAATGTCCTGAAGTCCATCAGCCGGACCATGCCGGGCTGCCACGAGCCGCATGAGCGCGAGGTCGTGAAGCTGGCCCGCCAGTCGCTATCGGCCTACGCCAACATGGAAGAACTGATCCGCATCGGCGCCTATCGCGCCGGCGCCGACCCGCAGGTGGACCGCGCCATCCAGCTCAATCCGGCGCTGGAAGCCTTCCTGGCCCAGGACAAGGACGAGAGCTCGACCATCGACGAGAGCTTCGAGGCCCTGTCGCAGATCCTGATGAGTGAAGCGACATGAGCTGGGCCCAATCCCTGATCAAGCTTTCGACCTATGAGGTCGAGGTGCTGCAGAAGCGCCTGGCGGAGATCGCCGACCGGCGGATGCAGGCGGAGATGAAGCTTGTCCTGCTGGAGGCCGAGGGCGAGGCTGAGGCCGAGAAGGGCCGCCAGGACGCCGAACACGGCTGGTACCAGCTGGGCTTCCTGGAGGGGCTGCGCACCCGCAAGGGGCTGGCCCAGGCGGAGATCGACCGGATCGCCGTCGAGGAGGAGGGGGCCCGCGACGCGCTGGCGCTCGCCTTCGAGGAACAGAAGAAATACGAGCAGGTGGCCGAGCGCATGCGCCTGGCCGACCTCAAGGAACGCGCCCGGCTGGAGACCGCCGCCATGGACGAGCTCGGCCTGCGCCGGGCCGCGGCAGGCGGGCGGTGACCCTCGATCGGCGGATCGTGCTGGGCGGCGGGCTGGCGCTCGCCGCCTGCGACCGCCGAGCCGACGCCCAAATTCCAGGCGGGCAGACCCCGGTCGCCATTCCGCCCCTGCGTAGCGCCGCGGCTTTCCCGGTGGGGGTCTGCGTGCAGGAGGAGCAGCTGGGTGATCCCAGCCTCGTGCCGCTGATCGCCTCCCAGATCTCCCAGGTGACGCCCGAGTGGGAGATGAAGATGGAGTACATCGTCAAGGACGACGGCTCCTTCCGCTTCGAGGCGCCCGACCGCATCGCGGCCTTCGCCAAGGCCAACGGCATGCGGCTCTTCGGCCATACGCTGATCTGGTACGCCCAGGTTCCCGGCGCCTTCGAGCGGCTGGACGAGAAGCGCGCGAAATTCGCCGACGCCTATCGCAACTACATCCTGGCGGTCGCCGGACGCTATCGCGGCCAGGCGGTGGGCTGGGACGTGGTCAACGAGGCGGTGGCCGAGGACGGGAACGGCTGGCGCGACAGCCTGTGGTCGAAGAAGCTCGGCAAGCTGCGGCACATGGTGCTGGCGTTCCAGCACGCCCGCGAGGCCGACCCGGACGCGGTGCTGTTCCTCAACGACTACAATCTCGAAAATCTGCCGAAGAAGCGCGCCACCTTCATGAAGTTGGTGGAGGCGCTGCTGAAGGCGGGCGCCCCGATCGGCGGGGTGGGCACCCAGACCCACCTGGCCGCCGACCTGGCGCCCGGCGAGATCACCAGGGCGCTGAAGGACCTGGCGAGCCTGGGCCTGGCCGTCCACGTCTCGGAGATGGACGTCTCGCTGACCCGCTCGCGGGGCGTGCTGAAGGATCGCAACAAGCTGCCGGCCGGCCAGTCGCGGCTCTATGCCGAGGCCGCGGAGGCCTTCTCCAGCCTGCCCGCGGCCCAGCGCTTCGCCTTCACCCACTGGGGGCTGCGCGACAAGGATTCGTGGCTGAAGCGGGAGAACCCGGCCGACGCGCCGCTGCTGTTCGACGACGCGGGCCGGCCCAAGGCGGCCGCGGCCGCCTGGATCGGCGGGCTCAGGGCCTAGGCGTCGTGCCGCGCGCCTGATCGGCGTCGGTGGCCTGGCGGATGGCGTGCAGATCGTCGCTGAGACGGAACAGGGCCACATAGAGCTCGCAGAACGAGCGCCACAGCAGCACCAGGGCCGCCACCACCAGCACGCCGGCCACCAGGACCGGGATGGCCAGGATCACGCCGATCCAGCTTTCCTCGCGCAGGGCCACGCCGACCGCGGCGCCCACCATGCCGAAGGCCACCAGGGCGATGACGCCCAGGCCCGCCCAATAGATCAGGTGGATGACCTGGTTGGTCATCAGCTTCTCGAAGGTCAGCAGGTCCCAGAAGATGGTCCCGCCCACGCCGTTCCGGGTCTTGAAAGCAGGTGGCCGCATTCGTCATCCAACGCTCGGCGACGGACAATCGTCACCCTGGGGCCAAACCGCTACCAGCCGCCAAGCCGACCTGCAACGGGGCAGACGTCGCGGGGCGCCTGACATTTGTCGCCCAATGCGTGTTAGCCTCCGCCCCATGGGAGAGGAAACAA
This sequence comes from Phenylobacterium sp. LH3H17, assembly GCF_024298925.1. Lineage (NCBI taxonomy): Bacteria > Pseudomonadati > Pseudomonadota > Alphaproteobacteria > Caulobacterales > Caulobacteraceae > Phenylobacterium > Phenylobacterium sp. LH3H17. The sequence continues at coordinate 1,204,571 of NZ_CP101283.1, forward strand.
CAACCAAAGACATCGCCGAATGGCGTCTGGAGCCCATCTCCGGCGCGGATCGCGAGCTCGTGGAGCAGATCAGCCTGCCGCCTGAACAGGAAGAGTTCGCTGGCACCCTGGACGAGGTGTTCGGCCGGCTGAACGAGCCCGACGCGGTGGGCCTGGAGCAGGGCTTCGCGGTGATCGCCCCCGACGACCGCGGCGTGGTGGGATTCTTCGTCCTGCGCGAGGGCCTGCGCCGGCCGCCCTGGGCGCCGCCCGGCACGGTCAGCCTGCACAACTTCCGGGTCCGGCCCGGCATGCAGGGCCAGGGCGTCGGGCGCCGCTGCATCGCCCTGCTGGAGGACTGGTTCGCCCGCGAGCGGCCGATTCAGCCGCAGCTCATGCTGGCGGTCAACGAGCGCAACACCGCCGCCATCGCCGCCTACCGGAAGATCGGCTTCGTCGACACCGGCCGCCGCCATGACGAGGGCGCCGGCGACCAGTTCGTCTTCGTCAAGCCGATGGCCTGACAAGGACTGGGGCCTAGATCGAACCCACGGTCTTCAGCCGGGCCTTGGGATGGATCTCGTTCTGGCTGAGCACCGGGGTCTGGCCGCGGAAGCGCTCGATGATCGAGCGGACATAGGGCCGGATCTGCGGGCTGGTCAGCAGCACCGCGCTCTCGCCGGCCAGGGCCGCGCGCTCGAAGCTCTCGCGGACGCCGCGGATGAAGTCCTGCAGGCGTGAGGGGGCGAGAGCCAGCTGCTTCTCGTCGCCGGTCCCGATCAGGGCGTCGGCGAAGGCGTTCTCCCACTCGGCCGACATGGTGATGATCGGCAGGGCGCCGTCGTCGCCGCGGTGGGCGAAGGAGATCTGGCGGGCCAGGCGCGAGCGGACCTGCTCCACAAGCAGCACGATCGACTGGGTGTGCGGGGCGGCTTCGCCGACCCCTTCCAGGATGGCCGGGAGGTCGCGGATGGAGACCCGCTCGCGCAACAGGGCCTGCAGGACGCGCTGCAGGGTGGTGGCGGTGACCACGCTGGGGATCAGGTCCTCGACCAGCTTCTTCTGTTCGCCCGGCAGCTCCTTCAGCAGCTTCTGCACCTCGGCGTAGGAGAGCAGGTCGGGCATGTTCTCCTTGAGGATCTCGGTCAGGTGGGTCGTGAGCACCGTGGCCGGGTCGACGATGGTGTAGCCGCGGAAGGTGGCCTCCTCGCGCAGGTTGTCGTCGATCCAGGTGGCGGGCAGGCCGAAGGCCGGCTCGCGCATGTGTTCGCCCGGCAGCTCCACCTGGCCGCCCGAGGGGTCCATGGCCATGAGCGCGCCCAGGCGCACCTCACCCTGGCCGCCCTCCATCTCCTTGATGCGGATCATGTAGCCCTGGGAGGGCAGGCGCATGTTGTCGAGGATGCGCACCGCGGGCATGACGAAGCCGAAGTCCGCGGCCAGGGTGCGGCGCAGGGCCTTGATCTGGTCGGTGAGCCGGCGGCCCTCCATGTCGTTGATCAGCGGCAGCAGGCCGTAGCCCAGCTCGATCTTGATCTCGTCGATGGCCAGGGACGAGCTGATCGGCTCGTCCTCGGGCGCAACCGGGGCGGTGGTCGGCACCAGCTCGACGGCGTTGTAGGCCGCCTCCTGGGCGTCCTGCGACCGGCGCCAGGAGAGGTAGCCCGCGCCGGCGGCCAGCGCCGCGAAGGGGATGATCGGCATGCCCGGGATAAAGGCGATGACCCCCGCCGAGGCGGCGACCATGCCCAGCGCGATGGGGTTCATGGCCAGCTGGGTGACCAGGGCCTTGTCGGCCGAGCCGTCGACGCCGGCCTTGGAGACCAGGAAGCCCGCGGCGATCGAGATGATCAGGGCCGGGATCTGGCTGACCAGGCCGTCGCCGATGGTCATCAGGGTGTAGGTGGCCGCGGCCTGGCCGAGCGGCACCTTGTGCTGCACCACCCCGATCAGGATGCCGCCGATGATGTTGATGGCCACGATGATCAGGCCGGCGACGGCGTCGCCGCGCACGAACTTCGAAGCGCCGTCCATGGCGCCGAAGAAGGTCGATTCCTGCTCCAACTCCTTGCGGCGCGTCTTGGCTTCGTCTTCCTCGATCAGCCCCGCCGACAGGTCGGCGTCGATGGCCATCTGCTTGCCGGGCATGGAGTCGAGGGTGAAGCGGGCGGCGACTTCGGCGATCCGGCCCGAACCCTTGGTGATGACCACGAAGTTCACGATCACCAGGATGGCGAAGACGATCACCCCGATGACGAAGTTGCCCCCCATCATCAGATTGCCGAAGCCCTCGATGATCTTGCCGGCCCCGTGGGCGCCCTCGTGGCCATGGCCGAGGATCAGCCGGGTCGAGGCGATGTTCAGCCCCAGCCGGTAGAGGGTGGTGACCAGCAGCACCGTCGGGAAGGCGGTGAACTCCAGGGGCTTCTTGATGAGCAGGGAGGTCATCAGGATCAGCACCGAGGTGATGATCGAGATGGCCAGCAGCATGTCGAGCAGGAACGGCGGGATCGGCAGGATCAGCAGGATGACGATGCCGATGACGCCGACGGCCATCGCCACCTCGCCCTTCATCAGCCAACCCAGCATCTGGCGCGGGGAGGGCCGCTCGGCGACGTATGATCCTGCGTTGGCCATGGGTTAGGCCGCGCTCGCGCCCATCTGCGGGGCGGGCACGGAGACCCCGGCCTCGGTGTATTCCTTCAGCTTGTTGCGCAGGGTGCGGATCGAGATCCCCAGGATGTTGGCCGCGTGCGTGCGGTTGCCAAGGCAGTGGCTGAGGGTGTCGATGATCAGCTGCTGCTCCATCTGCGCCACCGTCTGGCCGACGAAGGAGCGGGTGACAGCCTCGGCGGCGACCGCGGCGTGGGACGCCGCGCGGCTGGCCATGTCCGGCGGGGCCAGGGGCTGGCCGTCGGGCAGGCGGATGGCGGTTTCCTCGATCTCCGGACCCGAGGCCATCAGCACCGCGCGGTGCATGGCGTTCTCCAGCTCGCGGACGTTGCCGGGCCAGCGATGGCCGGCCAGGCGGCGCTTGGCTTCGGCCGAGAGCGGCCGCTCGGGGGCGGCGTTGGCCTTGGCGTACTTCTTCACGAAGAACTCGGCCAGGGCGACCACGTCGCCGGGGCGCTCGCGCAGGGGCGGCAGGCGCAGGTTCACGACGTTCAGGCGATAGAGCAGGTCTTCCCGGAACGTCCCGTCCTTCACGGCCTGGGCCAGGTCGCGGTTGGAGGTGGCCAGGATGCGGATGTCGACCTTGACCGGCCGTGAGCCGCCCACGCGGTCGATCTCGCGCTCCTGGATGGCGCGCAGCAGCTTGGCCTGCAGGCGTGCGTCCATCTCCGAGATTTCGTCCAGCAGCAGGGTCCCCCCCGAGGCCTCCTCGAACTTGCCGATCCGGCGGGCCACGGCGCCGGTGAAGGCGCCTTTCTCGTGGCCGAAGAGTTCGCTCTCCAGGAGGTTCTCGGGGATGGCGGCGCAGTTGACCGAGATGAACGGCCGGCTGGCGCGCCGGGACTTCTGGTGGACGTAGCGGGCGACGACTTCCTTGCCCGACCCGCTCTCGCCGGTGATCAGGATGGAGGCCTCGGACGGGGCGACCTGGTCGGCGACGGCGAGGATGGCGGTCATGGCCGGATCCCGCACGATCATCGGCTTGTCGTCGTCGGAGACCGCGGCCAGGACGGCGGCGATCATCTCGGCGTCCGGCGGGAGGGGAATGAACTCCTTGGCGCCGGCGCGGATCGCGTCGCCGGCCTTCTTGGCGTCGGCGTCGACGCCGCAGGCCACCACCGGCACCCGGATGCGCTCGGCCTCGTTGGCCTCGATCAGGGCGGCGATGTCCAGTTCGTAGTCGACCAGCAGCAGGTCGGCGCCTTGACCGGCGCGCAGGGCGTGGGTGGCCGCGGCGATGGTCTCGACGTGACTCACCTTGGCGCCCGCCGCCATCGCCATCTTCACGGCGGTGGAGAGCTGTCCGTTCAATTTACCGACGACCAGAAGCCGCATACTCGTATCTCCCTTCGACGCTTAGGCTTCAGACCTGGGCGTCGCCGTCCTTGATGATTTCCGTCATGGTCACGCCCAGGCGGTCGTCGACGATGACGACCTCGCCCCGGGCGACCAGGCGGTTGTTGACGTAGATGTCGATGGCCTCGCCGACCTTGCGGTCCAGGTCGAGCACGCTGCCGGACTGGAGCTGGAGGAGCTGGGCCACCGACATGCTGGCGCGGCCGAGCACGGCGGAGATCGAGACCGGGACGTCGTATACCGCCTGCAGATCGGTGCCGGTCTTCTCCTCCATCTCGATGGACATCTCGGCCATCGGGTTTTCGGAAGGCGCGAATTCGTCGAGCTTGAGTTCGGTGTCGGACATGGCTGTCAGCTCTCGCTTCCGGGAATGAGGGGTTCGGCGTGCAGGCCTTCGGCCGCGAGGGCTGCGTCGAGGGCGGCGGCGACGCGGACGGCGGCCGCGGCGGGGTCGAACGCCGCCGCCCCGTCGCCGAAATCGAGGGTGAAGGCGGCGGGCGCCATGCCGGGCATCGAGCGCACCTGGATCGCGCCGCCGTAGCCGATGGCCTGGGCGGCCTCTTCGAGCACGGCCTGGAGGTTCTCGGCCAGGTCGGGGGCGGCGGCGACCATCAGGCGCGGCGCGGCCTCGATCTCGCGGGCGAGGTTCTCCATGGCGGCCCGGATCGGGGCCTCGGGGAACCTGGCGAGCGCCGCGTCGGCGATGGCCTTGCCGCAGGCCAGCGCCAGCTCGGCCGAGGCCACCCGGTGGTCGTGGGCTACGCCCGCCAGCTTGGGGAAGGCGGCGACGACCGAGGCGGCGACGCTGGAGAGCGCCTGGGCCTGGAGCGCGGCCATGGAGGCCAGGGCCTGGGCCTCGCCCTCGCCGAAGGCCATGGCGCGGACCTGCTCGACCTCTTCGATCGTGAACAGGCGCTTGGGCCGCGGCGGGGCGTAGGCGACGTCGCCGGCGCCGTCGAAGACGGTGTCGAAGCCGAACCTCTGGTGGGGTGCGTCGGCCATCAGTAGATCAGCTCATCGTCGCCGCCGGAGCCGGCCAGCATGATCTCACCCTTGGCGGCGAGGTCCTTGGCGACCTGGACCATGGCCATCTGGGCCTGGTCGACGTCGCGCAGGCGCACGGGGCCCATGCTCTCCATGTCCTCGCGCATGATCTTGGCGGCCCGTTCGGACATGTTGGAGAAGAACATTTCGCGCAGGCCGTCCGAGGCGCCCTTGAGCGCCAGGGCCAGCTGGTCCTTCTCGCAGCCGCGCAGCAGCGTCTGGACGCCGCCGGGATCGAGCTTGCTGAGGTCCTCGAAGACGAACATCAGGGCGCGGATGCGCTCGGCGCTCTCGCGGTTGCGCTCCTCCAGGGCGGCGATGAAGCGCGCCTCGGTCTGGCGGTCGAAGGCGTTGAAGATGTCGGCCATCATCTCGTGGCTGTCGCGCTTGGAGGTGCGCGCCAGGTTCGACATGAACTCGGTCCGCAGGGTCTGTTCGATCTTGTCCAGGATCTCGCGCTGCACCGGCTCCATGCGGAGCATGCGGGTGACGCATTCCAGCGCGAAATCCTCGGGCAGGGCGGCCAGGACGCGGGCGGCGTGCTCGGACTTCACCTTGCTCAGCACGACGGCGACGGTCTGGGGGTATTCGTTCTTCAGGTAGTTGGCGAGCACGGCCTCGTTCACGTTGCCGAGCTTGTCCCACATGGTGCGGCCCGCCGGACCGCGGATCTCCTCCATGAGGGTGTCGACCTTGTCGGCCGGCAGGAAGGCGGCCAGCAGGCGCTGGGTCTGTTCGAACGACCCCATGATCGCGCCGGCGCCGGACATGCCGGAGATGAAGTCCACCAGGAGCTGCTCGACCACCGAGGCTGAGACATTCCCGAGGCCCGCCATGGCCTGGGAAATCTCCTTGATCTCCTCCTCGTCGAGCTGCTGCCAGATCGTGCCGTGATCCTCGCCGAGCGCGAGCAGGATCACCGCGGCCTTTTCGGGGCCGCTCAATCGGGCTGGATCGCTGATGGTCTTGAGCCTGGCGTTCATGTGGTCTCATGCAGCCAGGTGCGCAGGAGCGAGACCGACTCCTCGGGATGGTTGTCGACGAACTCGGCGACCCGCTTGACCGAGGAGGCCTTCACCTGGCCCTCGATGCGCGCGATGTCGATGCGCTGCTCCAGCTCGTTGCCCGGGCCGGGAAGGGCCAGGGCCTGGCCGGTGGCGGGATCGACCTGGACCTGCATCTGCTGGCCGTCATTGGTGGTCACCACCCGGGTCATGCCCGGGCCGGCCGCGGTCAGGTGGGACAGGGAGCGGCCGCCGCCACCGCCCCCACCGCTGTTGCGCAGCAGCGGGCGGACCACGAACAGCATCATCAGGATGGCGACCAGGGCCAGGATCGCCAGCTCCACGGCGCGCATGATGTCGTTCTTGTCGAAGCCCATCAGCGGATTGGCCGCCTCGGTGCCGCCCGCGTCGGCGACGGTAGGGAAACGGACATTGACCACGGTCACCTGGTCGCCGCGGTCGGCGTTGTAGCCGACGGCGGTGCGCACCAGCTGCTCGATGCGGGCCATCTCCTGGGCCGAACGCGGGGTGTAGGCGCCGGGCTTGCCGTCGGCGCCGAGCGCGGTGGCGCCGTCGATGGCCACGGCGACCGACAGGCGCTTCACCTGGCCGGGCTCGTTGACTTCGGTCCGCGTGGTCTTGGAGATCTCATAGTTGGTGGTCGAGGTGGTGGTGGCGCTGGTGGAGCCCGTCAGGCCCTCGTCATTGGCGCCGGCGCCGGTGGGGATGTTGGCGCTGGCCGAGACCCCGCCGTTGGCGTCGGCCGCGTTCTCCTTGGCGCTCTCCTCGTTGGTCGATTCCGAGCGGATCACCTGACCGTCCGGGTCGAAGGTCTCCTGCTGGACGGTGACCCGGGCGAGGTCGAGATCGGCGGTGACATTGACCCGCGCCTTGCCGGCGCCGACCACGCCCTCGACCAGACCCTTGACGGTCTTGGCGATGCGCTGCTCGACCTCGCTGCGGCGGCCGTCGGCGGCCTGGCCGGCGAAGCCGTCCTCGCCAGCCGAGAGCTGTTTGGCGTGCTGGTCGACCACGGTGACGCGGCCGGGCTTCAGGTTCGGCACGGCGCTGGCGATCAGGTTCTGGATGGCCTGGACCTGGTCCTGGCTGGGCTCGCGCCCGCCGACCCCGATGCTCACCGAGGCCGAGGGCTGCTCGGCCTCTTCCTCGAAGAGCTGGCGCTTGGGCAGGACCAGGTGGACGCGGGCCGAGGCCACGCCGTCCAGGCTCTGGATGGTGCGGGCCAGTTCCCCTTCCAGGGCGCGCTGGCGGTTGAGCTGCTGGACGAAGTCCGTCTGGCCCATGGTGTTGCCGCCGTCGAAGATCTCGTAGCCCACCGAGCCCGAGGTCGGCAGGCCCTTGCCCGACAGCATCAGGCGCGTTGAGGCGACCTCGTCGCGCGGGACCATGATGGTGGAGCCGTCGCCCTTGACCTCGTACTTGACGCCGCCCTGGTCGAGGGCCGCGGTGATCGAGCCGGCTTCCTTCAGGTCGAGGTTCGAATAGAGCAGCGCCTTGGGTTCGCCCAATCCCATGGTCAGGGCGAACAGCGCCGCGGCGACGCCCGCTCCGATCCCCAGGATGGCCGCCAGCCGTCCGATTCCGAACTTCTGCAGGGCGGCGACGAAGCTATTCAACGCGGGCGTCCTTCCCGAGATACGCGGGACGAACGCAGAAAGCCGCCCGCCGCTAGGCAGGATTTACCCAGTGCTTGGTAAACGACGCGTTTAAAGCCGTGGTGAAGGCGGCGGCAAATCGTACTGAATTTATTCAGTAACCTTTATTTCCGCCTCGGGCGGCGCGGGCCCGTGTTCATGAATTCCCGCCCAGGCGCCGAATCAGCCGCTCCAGGGGCTGAGGACGCCCCAGAACCACAGCACCACGGCGAAGGCGGAATAGAGCAGCACCGTCACCGAGAAGGCGAGCTTGCGCAGCGGCGTCCAGGAATCCACCCGCCGGCCGCCGCGCCAGATGGCCGGCAGCAGGAGCAGGGTCGCCAGGGTGAGCGCCGCGGCCACCAGGGCGCAGGCGGAGGCGATGAACAGGAAGGGTCCCGGCCAGCCGTACATCACATTGGCGATGTCGCCGGTGCGCGAGGCCCACAGCCCGAACAGGACCAGCATGGTCAGCCACAGGGCGGCCTGGATGTTCTGGATCAGGCTGGCGCGGCTCTGCACCGGTGTCTCGCGGAACTCCCGGCGGTTGCGCAGGAAGATGCCGGCCAGGGTCGCGGCGGCGGCGGCGCCGGTCAGGATCGCCAAGGTCATGGCCGTGGAGGGATTTTTCCAGAAGCCGGCCCGCTCGAAGGTCTGGTCGCCGAAGGCGCCCTGGAAGCTCTTGGCGCGGTCGTCGCCCATCTTGAAGGCCAGGTGTTCGGAGCCGGTGGTGGAGATGAAGCGGCCCTCGGCGAGATCGCCCTCGGGGACCCAGGTCTTGGCGCCGAGGAAGTTCGTCGTGACCAGACGGCCCCGGCCGTCGACCTTGACGGTGGTCCCGCCCGTGGCCAGGCCGACGATCGACTCCAGGCCGCGATAGGCGCGGCGGGTGCCCAGATAGTAACCCTCAAAGGCGCGAGCCTGGTCCTTCAACGCCTCCGAACCGGGACGCGGATAGGCCTGCGGTGGGGCGTAGAACTGGCCCACCACCTGGCCGGCCAGACCCATGGCCAGATCGCCGCCGGTCTCGGTGTTGGTGCTGACGAAGACGCCCAGGCCGAGATTCGGCACGACCACCATGTTCGACAGGAAGGACAGGGTGCCGCCGGCGTGGCCGAAGCCGGTGCGCCCGCCGGGCAGGCTGTATTCGATGAAGCCGTGGCGCCAGCCGCTGATCCCGGCCGGGGTCTTGCGCAGCGGGGTGCGGAAGGCCTGGGCCGCGCCGGGGCCGTAGATGGTCGCGCCGTCGATCACGCCGCCGTTCAGCAGGAGCTGCATGTAGCGGGCCATGTCGGCCGCGGTGGACGAGGCCGAGCCGGCGGGGGCGATGTGGCCGATATGTTCGAACGGCCGCGCCTCGAAGCCGCTCGGGGTCCAGCGATAGCCCTCGGAGATATTGCCCGCCAGGCGGCGGGGGATGGCGCCCGCGATGCCCGACTTCGGCTCGTGCGGCTCGCGGAAACTGGTGTTGCGCATGCCGGCGGGCATGAGGATCGACTCCTCGATCAGCCGCTCGAAGGGTTTGCCCGAGACATAGGACACCGCCTCGCCGGCCAGGGCCGCGCCGTAGTTGGAATAGCTGGCGACCTCGCCCGGAGCGCGGACGCGCCGCGGCCGTTCCTGGCGCAGATACTCGTCCATCGACCGCTCGCGGGCGAAGTTGCGCTCGAACAGGTGGCCCAGCGCACGGTCCTCGAAGCCCGGCGAATGGTCCATGAGGTTGACGATCCGCACGGGTGTGCGGAAGCCCTGGTCGCGGATCTGCAGGCGTTCGGGCAGGTAGAGATTGACCGGGGCGTCCTTGCGGATGCGGCCGGCCTCGATCTCCTTCATCAGGGCGATCCAGGTGAAGGTCTTGGAGATCGAACCCACGCGGAACAGGGTGGCGTCCGGATCGACCTTGCGGGCGGGGTTGAGGCTCGCGAAGCCGTAGCCCTTCTTGAGGACCACCTGGCCGTTCTGCACCACCGAAACGGTGACGCCGGCGATGTGGTCGCGGGCCATGGCGCTGCGCACCACGCCGTCGACGAAGGCCTCGAGTTCGGCCGGGGGCAGGGTCTCGGCGGGGGCCAGGCGCGCGCCGCTGGGGGTGACCGGCAAGGCGGGGACCACGCCGATCGGGGCCGTGGGCGTCGCCGCCGCCGCCGTGGCGGCGGGCGCCGGCCGGGTCGCCGCCGGGCGTGGCGCGGCAGGGCGGGCAGGGCGCTGCAGGCTGGTATAGGGCGCCGGCGCTGCTGGGATGGGCGCCGCGGGGATGGGCGCGGCGGGGATGGGCGCCGCGGGCGCGGCCTGGTCCTGCGCCAGGGCGGCGGAGCCAGCGCACAGGGTGAGGGCGGCCGCCAAAACGGCCTTGATCGTCAAACGCATGTAAGAATTTCCGCCCACCGGTTCATGCAGGTAAGTCCCCTTGTAGGCGCCCTCTTGGGACAGCGCTAGTCGGCGTCCGGCGGTCCGCTGGGGAAGGAATAGAGCGGCAGCATCGGCCGCAGTTCCGCCCCGATCGACAGCTGTGGTTCGGAGGGCGGCTTCATGCCCTCCTGGATTTCGCGCAGGGCCACGCAGCTCTTCACCGACGAGGCCAGGGCCGCGAAGTCCTTGGAGAGGGGGCTGGTCTTCAGCACGCAGTCGTCGAAGAACGGATAGACGCTGTCCTCGCCGCAGCCGAACGAGGTCCGGTCGGGTCGCGCGGCGGTCAGGATCATGCGGTTGGGCGCGGCCAAGGGCCGCACGAAGACCCCGGAGAAACAGGCCGACATCACCACGATGGTCGGCCGCTGGGCGCAGGTGGCGTCCAGCATGGCGTTGAGAATTCCGGGGCTGAGGATCTGCTTGTCGATGACCACGCCCTGCGGCGCCCCGTGCGAGGTGAAGTAGATCAGGCAGCCGGACCTGGCCTTGCCCGAAAGCTCTTCCAGCGCCTTGTAGATCGCCCGCGGATCGGACTTCTGGGGGCTGTCCTTGTAGCGGTCCGGCCGCACCGAGAAGGTGCGCAGGTTGCCCTGGGCGAACCCGATCCGCCGCAGTTCCCGGGAGACGTCGCGGCGCGCGTTGTCGAAGGCCTCGGTGGGGCCGCCGGCGCTGCCGTGATAGTCGCCGGCCACCACCACGGCGGCCCAGTCGGCGAAGGGATTGGCGAGCGCCGGCGCGGCCCAGCCCAGCAGCAGGGCTGCAAACGCGCCGGCCAGGCCCGCGCGCGGCGCCATCCTATTTCTTGTACTGCTGGAAGGGGGTGGGCACCGCGGTCCCCGTGGCCTTGGCCAGCAGCCGGCCCTCGGCGTCGTAGAGCTCGCCCTCGGTGAAGGCGATGGTCCGGCCCCACTTGGCGACACGGCCGATCCCTGTCAGCTTTCCGGGCGCGCCGGGGCGGAAGAAGGTCGTCTTCATCTCGGCGGTGGGCGCCACGTGGGTCATGCCCGAGGCGACCATGCAGGCCACGGACATGGCCTCGTCCAGCATGGCGCACATATAGCCGCCCTGGATCTGGCGCATGGGGTTGAGCAGGAGCTCGGCCTTGGCGTCGAACTCCACCTCAACCGAGCGCTCGGCCTGGCTCACCGCCACTAGCCGGAACCCCAGGGTCTGGGAGCCGGTGGGCTGGTTCTTCGTGCGTTGGAAGCGCGCGAGGATGGCCTCGTCGGTTAGGGCTTCGGGCTCGGCGGCGACGTCGGTCATGCGGCCTACTTTTTCCGGAAGGTGTCGAGGGAGACGACATTGGGCGCGTCGGGGTCGACTTCGACATTGGATGCATCGGCAGTCTTTTCGGCCCCGCGCGCGGCCGCCGGAGCCTCGCTCGACGCGACCCCCGCGGGCGCTTCGAACTGCAGCAGGAACTGGACGCTGGGATCGTAGAAACGCGTCACCGCCGCATAGGGCACCGACAGCCGCTTGGGCTGGCCGCCGAACTTCAGGGTGACGGAGAAGAAGGTCTCGCCCGGCGCCAGGTCCCAGTACTGGTGCTGCAGGACGATGGTCATTTCATCGGGGTACTTGCCGAGCAGGTCGTTGGGGCCGGAGACGCCCGGGGCCTCGGTCTTGAAGGTGATGTAGAAATGGTGCGCGCCCGGCAGGCCGTCCGGCGCCGCGGCGCGGCGCAGCGCCGTCTTCACCACGCCGCGCAGGGCCTCCTGGGCCATGGCCTCGTAGTGCATCTGGTCTTGGGCCGGCGGCTCCTGAGCCATGGGATCTCCGGAAATCACTTGTGGCGCGGAGGGTAGCGCTTCGGCGCTGGGGCGCAAGGCGGCTCGCGCCGGAGGTGCGCATTGAATTCGCCGAAAAGGAAGTGGAGGGGTTCTGTTGCAAGGCCCCCTCCGAGCCCCGCCTAACGCTGCTAAGACGCTAGGAGTTTATGTCGAAATCTATCGAACCGCTTACGCGGCCAAACGGACTTCTTCAGCGAAGTTATCGTTCGCATTTAGTTTAAAGGCCCGAAACGGTGAGCCACGCCGAGAGAAAGCAACACCTTTACACGTCTGTCGATGCTGATCGGCCCCGCACTTTCCGGCGATAACCCCGGGGGAAGATTGGTGGAGCCGCCGGGAATCGCACCCGGGTCCAGTCCGCTTATTACGTGCGCGTTTATCTCCATAGTCGGGCCGAAGCCCGACACCCCCAATATAGGGGCGATGGGTCGGGTTTTGAAGACCATATGGAAATCCGCCGTTCGCGAAGCGCGGACGGACGCGGCGATTTCGCCAGTCGCCGCGCGGCCTTCGCCAACGGATTCGGGGCTGGGCAAGGCCTTCCGCTAGCCTCTGGGCAACGTTTTCGCACCCCAAGAGGACCCTGACATGAGCCCGCTTCTGCACGCCGCCCGTCCCATCCTGATCGACCTGGCCGCCACCTTCCTCTTCTACGGCGTGCTCGCCGCCACCGGGAACGTCACGCTGGCCACCGCCCTGGGCGTGGCCCTGGGGATCGCCCAGGTGGCGGCCCTCAAGCTGCGCGGGATGCCCATCAGCGGCATGCAGTGGGCGAGCCTGGGCCTGGTCGTGGTGATGGGCGGAGCCACCCTGCTGACGAAGGACGCGCGCTTCATCCTGATCAAGCCGACCATCATCTATGCGGTGATCGGCGCGGCCATGCTGCAGCGGGGCTGGATGAGCCGCTACATGCCGCCGATCTCCGCCGGCCGGATCCCGGCCGGCCTGATCGTGGGCGCCGGCTATGCCTGGGCCGGACTGATGTTCCTGAGCGCCGCGCTCAACCTGGCCCTGGCCCTCACCGTCGACGCCAAGACCGCCGCCGGCGTCATGGCGGCGTGGTCGCCGGTCTCGAAGATCGTGCTGTTCGCCGGCCAGTATCTGCTGTTCCGCCACATCGCCGTGCGACACATCCGCGGCGGCGCCCAGCCTGCCGAGATCACGGCGTAGGCGGCGTCTCCCCCTCGGCCGGCGGCGGTTCGAAGGCCGGGGCCTGAGGTCGGGCGTTGGGCGCTGGCTTCAGGCGCCCCCCGTCGGCGATCAGCCCCTGATAGGCCCGGCGCGCGGCGGAGAAGTCCGCCCCGCCGGGCCAGATCACGTCGAAGCGCGGCTCATGGCCGAGGGCCAGGCTGAACGCGGCCTCCAGGATGTCGGCGGCCTCACCCACCTCCGCGCTGTCACAGGCCCGGCGGACGGCGCGCGAGCGTCCCGGGACCATCAGGGTCAGGTCGTAGGAGGTGCCGTCGACGCAAAGGGCGTCGGCCGCGCCCGAGCCGTCGTCGACCCGCACCTCGCGCGGCGCGTTCCAGATAGGATGTTCGCGCAGGGCCAGGAGCCGCGATGCCGAGTCGCCCGGCGCCTGGGCGTCGAAACCGACCCGCCGCGCGATCCCCGCCTCGCAGCAGCCCAGTCCGGCCCGGCCCTGGACGAAGACGTCGCCCGTCCGGCGCACGGTGACGCGGATCAGGGTCTGGCGGGTGGAGGAGGCGGGGCGCACCGCCACCTCCAGGATCATCTCGCCCCCGAACAGAATCTGGTTCTGCAGGGGTTGCAGGCCCCAGAGGCGGTAGAGCAGGGGGTCATAGCCGTTGTCGATCGCGACCAAGCGGTCGCCGCGACCGAGCCGGCGGCCAGCCAGGGGGTCTGCGGCCTCGGAGAGCTTCGGCCGCTTGTCGTCCCACCAGGTCTTGGGGTCGGGGGGAGGATAGGGCCAGTCGGCGCCGGGCTGGGCCGCCTCCTGAGCAAGGGCGGGTGAAGCCAGGAGCATCAGGAGGAAGGGGAGCAGTGCGGCCGGTCGGACCATCCAGCCCTCCTCACATGGCTTTCGCGCCCCTGGTGATGGAAAGCACGCCGGTGCGCGAGAGTTCCACCAGGCCCAGCGGCCGCATCAGGTCCACGAAGCTGTCGATCTTCGAGGGCGCCCCGGTGAGTTCGAAGACGAAGCTCTCATGGGTGGTGTCGATCACCTTGGCCCGGAAGATGTCGGAGACCCGCAGGGCCTCCACGCGCTCGGCGCCGGAGCCCTTGACCTTCACCAGGGCCAGTTCGCGCTCCAGGCCGTTGGGGTCGCGGGTCACGTCCTGGACGTGGCGGGTGGCGACCATCTTCTCGAGCTGGGCCTCGATCTGAGCCAGCACATGCGGCGCGCCGCGGGTGACGATGGTGACGCGGCTGGTGTGGGCGCGGCGGTCGGTCTCGGCCACCGTCAGGCTCTCGATATTGTAGCCGCGCGCGGCGAACAGCCCGACCAGCCGGTGCAGGACGCCCGGTTCGTTGTCCACCAGGATGGCGAAGGTGGCGAGGTTCTCGGCCTCTTCCTCGTGGGCGAGATCGTAGACGGAGGCGGGCTGGGTGTCGGTGGTCATGGCTGTGCGTCTCGTTCGGGTCGCCGAGCAGGTCTCACATGCGCGCGGCCGGGGCAAGTCGGCGTGCGCGCGCCGCACGGCTCGCCCATAGCCAGGCGCTCCCGTCGGGCGTAAGCTTTGCCGGGGAGCTAGCCCATGATCGAGGGACCTTCGTCCGGCGATGACGCGGCGCAGGAGGCCGGCGCGCCCGTCTTGGCTGCGGCCCAGATCGCGCTGGGACTCGGCCTGCGCGGGTCCGGCGATCGCGAAATCGCCAAGCGAGCCTCCGAACTGCTGGTCAAGCAGAGCCAGATGCTCGACCTCCAGATGGAGGACATGCATGAGCAGCGGCAGCTCCAGATCTCCCACCTTCGCCTGCGCCGCTGGATCTCCTGGTTCAGCCTGGGGCTTCGTGGCCTGACCGTCCTGGTCGGGGTCGGCTTGGTTGCGACCTTCGGCCTCCTGCTCTGGCAGGCAAGCAACGCCAGGGGCGTGGTGATCGCGCCATTCTCCGCCCCGCCGGACTTGGTCGCCCGCGGCCTGTCCGGCGAGGTGCTGGCCAACCGCCTGTTGGACGAACTGGCGGCGCTGCAGTCGCAGACCGACTCCGCCCGCGCAGCCAACACCTTCCGCAGCGCCTTGGATGACGAGATCAAGGTGGAGATCCCCCAGACCGGCGTCTCGCTCGGCGAACTGCTGCAGGTCCTTCGAAAATGGCTCGGACATGAGACGCGGATTTCCGGAGACGTGGTGAAGGGGCCGGCGGGGCTGACCGTTACGAGCCGCGTGAACGGATCGCCGGCCGTCACCGTCACGGGCGACGAGGCCGCCTTGGGCGACCTCATCCGAACAGCGGCCGCGGCCGTCTACGCCCAGGCCCAGCCCTACCGCTACGGGGTCTACCTGGCCCGCAACGGTCGAACCGACGAGGCCAGCGATGTTCTGGACACGCTCTCGCGGCGAGGTCCGCCGACAGAGCGAGCCTGGGCCTATATCGGCCTGGGCTCCCTCGCGGCCGATCCACAGGAACGCCTGACCCTGCTTCGGCGGGGACTTGCGCTCAATCCGCGTCTCGCGCCCGGATGGACGGCGCTCGCCGAAGAGGAAGGCAACCTCGGTCACGACGAGGCCGCCCTCGCCGCCCTGCGAAAGGCTGGCGACCTTCTCGCCCTCCGGGGCGCAGGCGGCACCTCGCCCGTCGCCGCGGCCCAGGGCCGGCTGCGTGTCGAGGCGGCTCAGGCCGAGGCCGTCGGGGACTTCGCACGCGCCAGCCGCGCCTGGTCGGACGCGGCCCTGCAAGCGGGCAACCGGGCGATCAGCGCCGAGGCCGGCGCGCGGGAGGCTATCGACCTGGCCTTCAATCACGACCTGGCGGAACTGGACGACGCGAAGAGATGGGATCTGGCTGATCCTACCGCCTATGGCCCGCTCCTGAGGGCCAAGGCCGAAATCGCTCGCGCCACGGTGACTGACGACTGGGCCGGCACGGTGACGGCGCTCGAGGCCATCGAGCGCACGGCCCAGGGGCGCGGGCCGGACGCCTATAGTCCGTCCATCTGGGCGACCCAGGTCCACCCCTGGCGCGCATACGCCCTGGCGCGGAGCGGTCGGCTGGCGGAGGCCAGGGCGCTGGCGGCGGCCACCCCCGGCGACTGCTATCCCTGCCTGAGGGCGCGAGGGCTGGTAGAAGCCGCCGGCGGCGACCGGCGCGCCGCGCAGGTCTGGCTGGATCGGGCGATCAGCAGTGCGCCGTCGCTTCCGTTCGCCTATGTCGAGCGTGCGCGGCTCGCCCTCCTGTCCGGCGATCCCAGGCAGGCCACGACCCTGGCCAAGCGCGCCCGGGAAGTCGCACCGCGATGGGCGGACGCGGCGGCCGTGTCGGCCGAGGCGCACCAGAGGCTGGGCCGGTGTGCCGACGCGCGCCGTGACTTCGCGACCGCCACCGCCCTGGCGCCGAATTGGAGGCCGAGACCCCGGGCGACGGGGGCGTGCGCGGAGGCTAGCCCTCCAGGGAGATGATCTCGCGCTCGATTTCGGCGGCCCGGGTCGCCGAGGGCGGCGGGTCGGCGAACAGCTCGGTCTGCAGGGCGTTGACCCATATCAGCTTCCGGGCGGCGGCTTCGCCGGTCTGGTTGCTCAGGGCGCCTTCCAGGGTTTCGAGGCGCCGGCTTAGGTCCAGCAGGACCTCAGCGGACGCGGCGACCGACGTATCGGTCGTGGCGGTGGTGGTGGTCTGCACGGTTCCAGCCATGGTCCTCGGCGGCCCACGAGTCTGAGCCGAGGTTTCGCCCGTGAACAACACAAGAGACACGGCGAGCGTGCTGAAGATCAAACGATGGCGCATGGAATCTCCTGCCGGCGGCAGCCGAAGTCGATCGACCCTGGTTAACGCTGGCCCCCCACCACGGGCACAGTCAAGCTGCAACTCGGTTGTTGGGCTTCGCCATAGTAAGTTCGGCGTCACTTTGCAGGAACAAAAAGGCAACATTTAACTTGCCTTGACGGGAAGTTGGGATGAACACTGGTCTCCGGCTGGCCCTGACCGCCGACCCTTTCAACCCACCTAAAGGAGCCTGAGATGAGCACCCAAGACATCGCCAACGACCTGGTCGCGCTCTGCAAGGACGGCGAGTTCGACGCGGCCGGCGAGAAGTACTGGGCCGACGACGTGGTGAGCTACGAGGCGATGCCCGGGGACATGGCCGAGGTCCGCGGCAAGGACGGCGTGCGCGGCAAGGGCGAGTGGTGGACCGCCAACCACGAGGTGCATTCCTCGGAGGTCGAGGGGCCATACGTCAACGGCGACCAGTTCGCGGTCCGCTTCAGGATGGACCTGACCCAGAAGGCCAGCGGCGAACGCATGACCATGGACGAGGTCGGGGTCTACACTGTCGCCGACGGCAAGATCGTCGAGGAGCGGTTCTTCTACTGAGGGCGGGCGCCAGAGGCTCGACGTCGCTTGTATTCGCCTGCCGGGGCCCTATGTCCGTTTCCGGCTAGCTGAACCATAAGACCGGGGACCCCATGGCGATTTCACTCTACGACGCGACCGTCGTCTCATTCCTGCAGACCCTGGGCGGGGTTTCCGGCTTCCTCGAGCGCGGGCTGGCCCACTGCCAGGACAACGGGATCGATCCGCAGGAGATCGTCGACGCTCGCCTGTTCCCGGACATGGCGCCGTTTGCGTTCCAGGTCTTTTCCGTCGCCCACCATTCGCGAGGCGCCATGGAAGCCGTGAAGGCCGGTGTGTTCTCGCCGGCCGCGCCGACCACGCCCTTGAGCTACGCCGATCTGCAAAAGCTGGTCGCCGACGCGATCGCCGCGCTTACGGCGCTGACGCCGGCGGAGGTCGACGCCCTGGAAGGCCGCGACATGGCCTTCCAGTTCGGCGAGCGACGGATGCCGTTCACGGTGGAGGGCTTCCTGCTGTCGTTCTCCATGCCCAACCTGCACTTCCACGCCACCACGGCCTACGACATCCTGCGGACGAAGGGCGTGCCGATCGGCAAGCGCGACTATATGGGCAAGCTGCGGCTCAAGGCCTGAGCCGCAGCTACCTGATCGCCGCGATCTCGTAGAGGAAGTCCACATAGCTCATGGTCGCGCCGACCAGGCCCTCGACCTTGGGATTGCTGGACTCGATCACGTAGTACTCGTTGGGCGCGTGTGCGCCGCTGCCGTGGCCCAGGCCGAACTGGCCGGCGGGAAGGCTGACGGGCGGTGAGGTGAAGACCGCCCCCGGCCAGGAGCCCGCCAGCCGCGGATAGACGGTCACCGCCGCGCCCAGGCGCTTGTAGGTGGCGATCTCGGCCTTGATCAGGCGGCTGTTCTCGTCGGTCTCGGTGGGGTCGTAGCCGCCCGTGACATTGACCTCGATGTCCTGGAAGCCGCGCTTGTCCAGGTGGGCGCGGATCTTGGCCACGGAGTCGGCCATGGTCTGGTTCGGCACCAGGCGGGTGTCGATCTTGGCCACCGCCCGGCCGGGCAGGATGGTCTTGCCGCCGGGGCCCGTATAGCCGGAGACCAGCCCCTCGATATTGATGGTCGGCTGGGAGGCCAGGCGCTCCAGGGTCTTGTCCCAGGCCAGGTCGTCGATCCAGTGGTCGACCCCCAGCGCCTTCTTTGCGTCGGCCTCGTTGAGCTGCTGGGCCGCCATGGCCAGCAGCTCCTTCTCGCGCGCGGTGAGCGGCCGGACCCTCTCGAAATAGCCGTCCACCGCCGGAGTATTCCCGTCGGGCGTGACCAGGGTCTGCAGGGCCTGGACCAGCCGCCAGGCCGGGCTGTCCACCCGGGCCTTCTCGCTGGAGTGGATGTCGGTCTTGGGCCCGCGGCCCCACTTCGCCCCGCTGGCGACCAGTTCGAGCTCGGCTATGCCCTTGGCGCCCAGATTGACGCTGACCCCGCCATTGCTGGGGCTCTGCCAACCGGCCGGGATGACCACGCCCTCGCACGTCTTCAGCGCGGCCAGGACGTTGGGCTTGGTGACGATCTGGCGGAAGTTCGGGCTGCCGATCTCCTCCTCGCCTTCGCAGACCAGGACGATGTTGACCGGCGGCTTCTTGCCCGCGGCGCGGATGGCGTGCAGCCCGGCCAGGAAGGTGGCCTCCGGCCCCTTCTGGTTCACCGCCCCGCGGCCGACGATCACCTTGCCGAAGCCCGGCTTGTCGACGACCCGCGCCTCAAGCGGCGGGGAGCTCCACTCCGCCGGGTCGAACTGCTTCACGTCGTACATGAAGTAGATGCCGATGGTGCGCTTGGCGCCCGCGTCCAGGGTGGCGAAGACGCCGGGGTGGCCGTCGGTGGGGACCTTCTCGATGTGCTGGAAGCCGGCGTCCTTGGCCAGGGCCATCATGTAGTCGGCGCCCTTGTCCATGTCGCGGTTCTCCGCGGCGATGGAGGGCAGGGCGATCCAGTCCTGGATGCGCTTGACCGAGGCGTCGTACCCGGCCTCGGCCGCCTTGCGGATCGCGGCGAGGTCGCCGCTGGCGGCGAAGGTCAGGCCGGGTGCGAACAGCGCCGCGGCGGTTCCGCCGGCCAGCAGAGCGCGGCGGTTGTGGATCGGGCCAGCGGCCATGCGTTCGTTCGACATCCCAGTCCCTCGGCGATTTGAGCGCAAGGATTAGGACGTCCGGATTCGCCGCACGGCAAGCAAGACCGGCGGATCGAAGTTCTCTGAACGATGGCCTGATCAGGAGGGCGCGGGACCGTAGAAGTTCACCTGCTGGTCCCACCACTTTTCCGGGAAGCCGGCTTCCCAGGGGTAGAGGCCGGTCTCCACGTCGCGAAACACCAGTTGGAAGGCCCTCACGTCACTGTTCTGGCCGGTGGTCTTCCGGCGATGCCAAAGCGCGAAGTGCAGACGTCCGTGGCCAATCCAATACGGATCGATTTCCCGCCATGTCATCTTGCAGTCGTCCACCCGCCAAGTCTCCCTGTCCGCAAGGGCGAGCTCTCCGTTTTGAATCTGACGAAACGCCTCGGCCATCAAGCGATCGGCAAGATCCGCTGGAACGCCCGACACGACAATTTCGGGAGAGCCCAGCGTAGGCATCAAGCCGACGGAGTAGCTCCAGGATTCGGGCCCCTCGACCGGAATCACGACCCAACCGCGCTTGGCTACGGCGCTAAGAAGCCTCCGCCGGTATGACCACAAGCCAAACCACTTGAACATTCAAGTTCTCCCAACAGCATAGCTTCAACTTGCTGTTGAGAGAACAAAACGTCAACATAGGCAGTGCGGCCGCTTAGACCAGGCGCCTGCCCGCGTCGTCGATGATCGAGCCCAGGTCGCGGGCTTCCTCGGCCATGATCATCTCGTTGTGGGCCTTGCCCGAGGGGATCATCGGGAAGCAGTTCTCTTCCTTGGTCACCCGGCAGTCGAACAGGACGGGGCCGTCATACTCGACCATCTCGACGATCTTGGCGTCCAGCTCGTCGGGGTGCTCGGCGCGCAGGCCCAGGCAGCCGAAGGCCTCGGCCATCTTCACGAAGTCGGGCAGGCTGGACGAATAGGAGTGGCTGTAGCGCTCGCCGTGCAGCAGCTGCTGCCATTGGCGGACCATGCCCATCCACTCGTTGTTCAGGATGAAGATCTTGATCGGCAGGCCGTACTGAACCGCCGTCGACATCTCCTGCATGGTCATCTGGACGCTGGCGTCGCCGGCGATGTCGATGACCAGGGCGTCGCGGTGGGCCATCTGCACGCCGACCGCGGCCGGCAGGCCGTAGCCCATGGTTCCCAGGCCCCCGGACGTCATCCAGTGGTTGGGCTTGTCGAAGTGGTAGTACTGGGCCGCCCACATCTGGTGCTGGCCGACCTCGGTGGTGATGAAGGTCTCGCGGTGCTTGGTCAGCTCGTACAGTCGCTCGACGGCGTGCTGCGGCTTGATCAGGTTTGCGTCGGGCTTGTAGCGGAACGACTGGCGCGCGCGCCAGGCCTCGATCTGCCGCCACCAGTCGTCCATGGCGCTCTTGTCGGTGGAGAGGTTGCGGCTCTTCCAGGCGGCGATCAGGTCCTCCAGCACGCTCCCGGCGTCGCCGACGATGCCGATATCGGCGCGAACGTTCTTGGAGATCGACGAGGCGTCGATGTCGATGTGGATCTTCTTCGAGGTGGGCGCGAAGGCGTCCAGGCGGCCGGTCACCCGGTCGTCGAACCGCGCGCCGACGGCGATCATGACGTCGCAGTCGTGCATGGCGTTGTTGGCCTCGAACGAGCCGTGCATGCCCAGCATGCCCAGCCAGGCCGGATCGGACGCCGGGAAGGCGCCCAGGCCCATCAGGGTGGAGGTGACCGGCGCGCCGGTCAGCTTGGCGAACTCGGCCAGCAGCTCGGCTGCGCGGGGGCCAGCGTTGATGACGCCGCCGCCGGTGTAGAGGATCGGCCGCCGGGCGCCGGCGATCATGGCCGCGGCCTCGGCGATCCTGGCCGGATCGCCCTTGGTGCGCGGGCGATAGTCGTGGGCGTGGACCACGTCCTTGGGGCCCTGATAGACGCCCCTCGAGAACTGGACGTCCTTGGGAATGTCGATGACCACCGGCCCCGGACGGCCCGAGGTGGCGATGTGGAAGGCCTCGTGCATGATCCGCGGCAGGTCGGCCACGTCCTTGACCAGGTAGTTGTGCTTGGTGATCGACCGGGTGATGCCGATGGTGTCGCATTCCTGGAAGGCGTCGGTGCCGATCAGGTGGGTGGCGACCTGGCCGGTGATGACGATCAGCGGGATCGAGTCCATCAGGGCGTCGACGATGCCGGTGACCGCGTTTGTCGCGCCGGGGCCGGAGGTGACCAGGACCACCCCGGGCTTGCCGGTGGAGCGGGCATAGCCCTCGGCGGCATGGGTCGCGCCCTGCTCATGGCGGACCAGGACGTGCTGCAGGCGCGGCTCGGAGAACAGGGCGTCATAGATCGGCAGGACCGCCCCGCCCGGATAGCCGAACAGCACCTCCACGCCCTGATCGATGAGCGAGCGGACGACGATCTCCGCGCCGGTCAGGGTTTCGACGGTGGCTTCGGCTTCGATGGTCTGGTGGGCGGTCATTTCGGCGGGACCTTGGTTGGGCCATTAAAAAAGGCCCGCGAGGGGCCTGGTGCAAGCGACCTTTTACGGGCTGACGACGAGGTCAGGCCGCTACGGGTCGCTCGGGGAGTACAAGAATCTCGCGCACGCGCGTTCTCCGAAAGGATTGGACGGCGTCATGACATGCCCCCGTCAGGCCGTCAAGACAGGGTGGAGCGCAAGAAACTGCCCCCATTGGTCCTGAGCCGCCATGGAGTCGATGCGCGGCCAGCCGGCCATCTGGCCCCGCAGCCAGGTCGATTGGCGCTTGGCGTAGCGTCGGGTTTCGCGCTGGGCGGCGTCGATCGCCGTCTCAAGGCTGGTCTCGCCGCGCAGGTGGGCGGCCAGTTCGCGGTAGCCCACGGCCTTCATGGCGGGCAGGTCGGGGGAGAGGTCGCGGGCGGCGAGGGCGGCGACCTCCGGAAGCGCGCCCTGGCCGATCATGGCCTCTAGCCGCGCGTCGCAGCGGGCATAGAGGGCCTCGCGCGGCGGCTCCAGGGCGACCGCATTCCAGGCGTCGGCCGCCAGGATCGGCGAGGTCCGAGCTTGCCAGTCGCTCAGCGCCGTCCCGGTGGCGGCGAACACCTCCCAGGCGCGGACCAGGCGCTGGCGGTCGCCGAGAGCGATACGACCGGCGGCGGCCGGATCGGCTTCCCCCAGCCGGGCGCGGAAGGCGTCCTCGCCCAGGGTGTCGAACTCGGCCTGGGCCTGTTCTCGAGCCGCGGCGGGGATCGTGGGGATGTCGGCAAGACCATCGGTCAGGGCCGTGAAGTAGAGCCCGGTGCCGCCGACAACCACGGCGGGGCGGCCGCGCGCGGCGATCTCGTCCAGCACCCCGGTCGCCGCGCGGACCCAGCGACCGACCGACCAGCCGTCGGCGGCGTCGGCGATCCCGAACAGGTGGTGGGGCGCCTGGGCCTCCTCCTCCGGCGACGGGCGGGCGCTCAGGACCCGCAGGTCGGCGTAGAGCTGCAGGGCGTCGGCGTTGACGATCTCAGCCCCGATCGTCCGCGCCAGGCGCAGGGCGAGCGCCGACTTGCCGCTTGCCGTGGGCCCGGCGATCAGCCAGATGCGGGGCTCCATGCAGATCGCCCTTACCCTCGTCAGTCCCGACCCAGACGCGGCCTCGCTCGCCGTCGCCACATTGACCCCAGCGCTCGCAGGCGCGCACGCTCGCGTCAAGGAGCCCAGGATCCTGGGCCCGGGCGCCGTGGACCTGCTGGTGGAGGCCGACGCTGTCGCCTCGGTGCGCGCCGCCGCCGAGGCCGCCCTCGCCGACCGGCCCATCGACATCTGCGTCCAGCCCTGGAACGGGCGGAAGAAGCGCCTGCTGATCGCCGACATGGATTCGACCATCATCGGCTGCGAGTGCATCGACGAACTGGCCGACTTCGCCGGTGTGAAGGATCAGGTCTCGGCCATCACCGAGCGGGCCATGCGCGGCGAGCTGGACTTCGAGGCGGCCCTGCGCGAGCGGGTCGCGATGCTGAAGGGCCTGCCCCTCGCCGACCTGCAGCGGGCCTATGACGAGCGCGTGCGGCTCAATCCTGGGGCGCGGACCCTGGTGCGGACCATGACGGCGAACGGGGCAAAGGCCTTCCTGGTCTCGGGCGGGTTCAACTTCTTCACCTCGCGGGTGGCGCAGGCGGCGGGCTTCCAGGCCAACCGCGCCAACACCCTGGTCGAGGCCGGCGATCTCCTGGCGGGCACGGTGGGCGAGCCGATCCTGGGACGCGAGGCCAAGCTGGCGGCGCTGCGGGAGGAGGCTTCGACGCTGGGCCTCGACATGGCCGCGACCCTGGCCATCGGCGACGGCGCCAACGACCTGGCGATGATCGAGGCCGCAGGCCTCGGCGTGGCCTATCGCGCCAAGCCGATCGTGGCGGCCCAGGCCGACGCCAAGGTCGACCATGCCGACCTGACGGCCGTACTGCACTTCCAGGGCTATGCGGCGTCCGAGTTCGTTACGGACTGAAGCCGGGTTTGATTTCACCGCGACGCTCGAAGTCCGTTAGGGGAGGGCCCATGAGCTTGCCCCGCACACCTAAGGCCGTCGTGTTCGACATGGACGGCCTGCTCTGCGACACCGAAGTGGTCTATCGCGACGCCATGATGGCGGTGGCCGCGGAGCACGGCCATGACATGCCGCTCAGCCTGTTCCAGAGCATGATCGGCCTGCCGGGGCCGTCCGGCGACCAGAAGGTGCTCGACCACTTCGGCGCCGACTTCCCGATCCTCAAGTTCAATAGCCGCGTGACGGAATTGGTCGACGCCGCCTGCGCGACCGGGATCGCGCTCAAGGCCGGGGCGCTCGAATTGCTGGACCATCTCGATGAGATCGGCCTGCCCCGGGCCATCGCCACCTCATCCAGCCACCGGTCGGTCGAGGCCCATCTGGGCCACAGCGGCGTAATCCCGCGATTCGACACCATCGTCGCCCGTGGCGACTACGCGCGAGGCAAGCCGCACCCCGACCCGTTCCTCACCGCCGCCGGGCGGCTTGGCGTCGCGCCCGAGCATTGCCTGGCCCTGGAGGACAGCCACAACGGCGTGCGCGCGGCGTCCTCGGCGGGAATGATGACCATCATGGTCCCGGACCTGCTCGACCCCACCTTGGAGATCGAGGGCCTCTGCATCCGCATCGCCCGCGACCTGCATGAGGTCCGCGACCTGCTGGCGCGCCACTAAGGCTAGGGCGCCGGATTGGAGCTGGCCTGGCCGCCGGGTCCAGGCGCAGCCTTGAAGCGCTCGACCACCGCCTTCACGACGTTCGACGGAATGGCGAAGGAGAGGCCCGCGCCCGGGTCGCCCCGGCTCTCGCGGGAGGACGCCAGGCCGATCACCTCGCCCCCGGCGTTGAGCAGCGGGCCGCCCGAGCCGCCGGTGGTCAGGGCCGCGTCCGTCTGGATATAGGCCACCACGGGTCCGCGCAGCGCGCCGTCGGCGAACCGAGCCTCGCCCATCGGACTGGCCGGACGTCCGATCTGGCGGTTGACCGCCGAGACGATCCCCGACGTGGCGGTGCCCGCGAGGCCGAAGGGGGCGCCCATCAGCACCACCGGCTGGCCGGCGCGGACCAGGTTGCTGTCGGCGAACGAGAGCGCCTTCATCGGCTTCCCTGGGGTGGTGCGGAACACCGCCACGTCGACGGTTTCGTCCACTCCCACCAGTTCGGCGCGGGCGACGCTGCCGTCGGCGAACACGGCGTTGACCACCGGCATGCCGCCGGTGACATGGGCGGCGGTGACGATCAGGCCATCGGTGGTGACCACGAAACCCGACCCCATGGGCATGGCTTCGCCGTCACTCGAGACGCTCAGCATCACGGTGGCCGCCTGGGCCTTCTCGACGGCGCTGACGAAACCGACGCCAGGCTTCACACGGCCGCCGCCGTCATCGTCGCCGCCGCGCGAGAACGCCACGATCAGCAGGATGAGGATGATCAGGCCGATGGCCCCCGCGGCGGCGAGAAGAAGCTGTTGGGTGCGCATCGGCTTGCTCCGGACGATTTGGCTCCCGCCAAAGCGCCTCAAGCTGCAGCTTGGTTCCCCTGGATGTCGATCCAGTAGTGCAGGGCGGTCTCGCCGCCATGCCAGAGGTGCGGGACGGAGCCGCTCAGCACGCCGCCGTTCTTCTCGATCACCCGGATGGAAGCGAGGTTCTGAGCGCTGACCGTCAGCAGGACGCGCTTCAACGGCAGGTTGGCGGCGATCCAGACCAGGGTTTCGGCGAGCATGGCGCTGGCCAGGCCCTGTCCGCGGGCCGAGGGGCGCACGGCGTAGCCCACATGTCCGCCCACCTGCTCGAGATTGGCGTTCAGCCGGTGCCGGATTCCGACCGAGCCCAGGAAGGTCTCGCCCTCGACGCACCAGAGGGTGGTGGCCGGAACCATCTCGCCCTGACTGCCGTCGGGCAGGGTGATGTGGCTGGGCGGATTGTCGAAGCTGGCCACATAGGCGCCGGGGTCCGCCGCCACGGCGGCGATGGTCTCCGGCGTCTCAGGCCGCAAGGTGTCGCGGGAAAAGCCCTCGCGCATCGCATCGATGAACGAGGGCATGTAGGCGAGCGCGGGGGCGACGAGGGTCGCCTTAGCGAGCGTTGGGGCCACGCTCGAAGTACTTGAAGAAGGCGCTGCCGGGGGAGAGCACCATCGTGGTGTCGCCCTGGCCGAGCGAGGCCTCATAGGCCTGCATGGAGCGATAGAAGGCCGCGAACGCGGGGTCCCGGCCATAGCTCTGGGCGAAGAGCCGGGTGCGCAGGGCGTCGCCCTCGCCTCGGGTGGTCTCGGCCTCCTGGCGGGCGGTGGCCAGCGTGATGGCCACTTCCTTGTCGGCGCCGGCGATGATCTCGCGCTTCTCCTGCTCGCCTTGCGAGCGGATGCGGGCGGCTTCCTGCTGGCGGCTGGTCTGCATCCGCCGGTAGACGGACTCCTGGATCTGCGGCGGCAGGTCGGCGCGCTTGATCCGCACGTCGATGATCTCGATGCCCAGGCCCGACGACTTCGCGCGGGTGGTCACGTCGGCCTTGGTCTGGGCCATCAGGGCGCCGCGGCGGCCCGAGATGATCTCGTTGGAGGTCGCCGAACCCAGAACCTGGCGCAGGGACGAGTTCACCAGCCGCTCGATGCGGTCGCTGGCGGTCTGCTCGTCGCGAAGGGTGCGGTAGTAGAGCAGCGGATTGGAGATCCGGTAGCGGACGAAGGCGTCCACCACCAGGCGGTTCTGGTCGGAGGCGGTGATCTCTTCCTGGGCGGCCTCGATGGCGAGGTTGCGCTTCTCGAACAGCACCACGTTCTCGGCGAACGGGACCTTGATCTTCAGGCCGGGGGCGGGCGATCCGGGGGCGTTGATGACCCGTACCGGCTCCCCCAGGCGGACGATCACCGCCTGCTTGCGCTGATCGACGATGAAGAAGGTCTGGGACAGGGTGATCAAGGCGGCGAAGGCGATCGCGCCGAGGACGGTGAGGCTGCGGTTCATCGGGTCGCTCCCGGGACGGGGGCGGCCACGGGCGGGGCCGCGGCTTCCACGGGAGCCGCCCGCGCCGTGCTGCTGCGCGGACGGAAGACGTCGGGCGGCAGGATGATGGGGGCGCTGGCGCCCTTGCCGTCGATCACCACCTTGTTCGAATTGGCGAGCACGCGCTGCATGGTCTCGATGTACAGGCGCTCCTTGGTCACGCCCGGGGCGCGGCGATACTCGGTATAGATCTGGTCGAAGCGAGCCACGTCGCCGGTGGCCTCGCGCACGGACTGCTCCCGATAGCCCTGGGCCGACTGGATGAGCCGGGCGGCGTCGCCCTTGGCCTCGTTGATCACCCGGTTGCGGTAGGTGTTGGCCTCGTTGCGGGCCGATTCCTGGTCCTGGCCGGCGCTGTTCACGTCCCGGAACGCGGCGGCCACTTCCTTGGGGGGATTGGCGGATCGGATCTGGACCTCGACGACGCTGATGCCGGCGCCCCAGGAGTCCAGGGTCCGCTGCATGAGTTCGGCGGTCTGGGCCTGCACCCGGCCGCGGCCGGTGGTCAGGATCGGCTGCAGTTGCGACTTGCCGATGACCTCCCGCATGGCGCTCTCGGCGGCGGCCTTCACCGACACCTCGGGATCGCGCAGGGTGAAGACATACTTGCTGGCGTCGGCCACCCGCCAGGTGACGCTGAAGTCCAGATCGACGATGTTCTCGTCGCCCGTGAGCATCAGGCTCTCCTCGGGCATGTCGTTCTCGCCGACACCGCCGATGTCGAGCCGGTTGAGCGAGGTCACGGCGACCTTCTCGGCCTGTTCGATCGGCGCGGGCAGGTGGTAGCGGATGCCGGGGCCTTCCGAACGGGAATAGGCGCCGAAGGTGGTGACCACCGCCTGTTCGTTGGGCTGGACGATATAGACGCCCGAAAGCGCCCAGAGGCCGAAGCCGACGCCGGCCACGGCCGCCAGGGCGCTGGGACGAATGCCCTGGCCGCCGGGACCGCTGAAGAAGTCGCGGATCTGGCGCTGGATGCGCTCGAGGGCGGCGTTCAGCTCGGGACCGTCGGGCCTCCGCGGTCCGCGCGGGCCGCCGCCGCCGCCGAGCGGTCTGCGCGGCCCTGGTGGCTTCTTGCCGTCGCCGTCGTTGGGCGGCGGAGCGCCCCAGGGACCGGGGTTGGCGTTGTCATTCCAAGGCATGGTCGCGTCGTCTTGCTTTCGTCTCGGCGCGGCCGCGTCGTCTCGCCCGTGCTCGGGCTTGTAAACCGGCGCTGTCAGCCGGATATGTGGCCCAACGCAGGTTAAAGCAAGCCAAAGGGCGATATGAAGCCGCAAGCTCCGGAACGTGGCGCCGTGCTGGCCGCACTCGATCGGATCATCGATCCGAAGTCCGGCAAGGGCTTGGCGGCCGCGGGCCTGGTGCGGGGACTGTCCATCGGCCCCGACCGCGCGGGCTTCATGCTCGAGGTGCCGGTTTCCGACACGGCGCTCTACGCCCCGGTGCGCGACGCCGCCCAGGCCGCGCTATCGGCCGTGCCCGGCGTGCTGAAGGCCCAGGTGGTGCTGACCGCCGAGGCCGAGGCGTCGGCGCCGCCCGCCGCGGGGGTCACCCGTGTGCGCAAGGGCGCCCGGCTCTCCAACGACCCGCAGGCCGCCCCCGGGCCGCCGGCGGACGCGGTGCGCCCAGCCCATGTCCGCAAAGTGATCGCCGTGGCCAGCGGCAAGGGCGGGGTGGGCAAGTCGACCATCGCGGTCAACCTGGCCGCGGCCTTCGTCGCCCAGGGCCTGCGCGTCGGCCTTCTGGACGCCGATGTCTACGGGCCCTCGGCGCCGCGCATGCTGGGGATCGACGGCGAGCCGGCCTTCATGGACGGCAAGCTGCAGCCCCTGGAGGCCTGGGGCATGAAGGTCATGTCGATCGGCTTCCTGGTGGACGAGGGGGCGCCGATGATCTGGCGCGGGCCGATGGCCTCCTCGGCGGTGCGCCAGATGATGCACGACGTGGCCTGGGGGTCCGAGGCCGAGCCCCTGGACGTGCTGGTGGTCGACCTGCCGCCCGGCACCGGCGACATCCAGCTGACCATGATCCAGAAGCTGAAGACCGACGGCGTGGTGATCGTTTCCACCCCGCAGGAGATCGCGCTGATCGACGCGCGCCGCGCCGCGGCGATGTTCCAGAAGACCGCCACCCCGATCCTGGGCGTGATCGAGAACATGGCCTGGTTCGCCGATCCGGCCGGCGGGGCGCCGATCCCGATCTTCGGGACGGGCGGGGCGCGGGCGGAGGCAGGCCGGCTGGGCGTGCCGCTGCTGGCGGAGATCCCCCTGGAGATCGCCCTGCGCCAGGCCTGCGACGAGGGCAAACCCCTGGTGGCGACGGCGCCCGGCAGCGCCGCGGCTCAGGCCTTCCTGGCGGCCGCCAAGGCATTGTCAGCCTAGGCGACTCCAATCGTTGTGATGAAACCCATGACCCCCAATCGCCGCGACATCGTGAACCTGACGGGCGCGGCTCTGGCGCTCGCGACGGTTCCGCTCCCTCTCGCGGCAAAGGAAACCGCCCCCATGTACGGACTGATCGGCCAGATGATGGCCACGCCGGGTAACCGCGACGCCCTGGTCGCGATCCTTGCCGAAGGCACGGACGCCATGCCGGGCTGCCTAAGCTACGTCGTCGCCAACGATGGCGAGAACCCCGACGCGATCTGGATCACCGAGGTCTGGGACGGCAAGGAGAGCCACGCCGCCTCGTTGAAGCTGCCTGCCGTCCAGGCCGCCATCGGAAAGGCGCGGCCGATCATCGCCGGCTTCGGCCACCGGTTCGAGACGACGCCGGTGGCCGGGGTCAGCCGACCCTAATCGCCGCGGCCACCCGGAACGACCGTCGCCGGGTTGTTCGTCAGGCTCTCGATGATGGGCGCCTCGTCATAGAGGGCGTCGCGTTCGTCGAGCTGGCGGCGAACCTCGGCGTGGCGCTTGGCGTCCAGCTTCCAGCCGACGAAGGCGGCCCCGCCGAAGAAGACGAAGATCACCGGCGCAAAGACGTAGCAGAGCTCAAGGCCTCGAATGGCCTCGGGCGTGTTCACCGCGCCCTCGGCGGCGTTGTAGCCGACCAGATCGAGGACCGTGAAGCTGATGCCCACCGTGATCGCCGTGCCGATCTTCTGGGTGGTGGTGACCAGCGCGTAGAGCAGGCCGACCCGCTCCTTGCCGGTTTCCAGCCGGACCTCGTCGGCCACGTCGGCGACCATGGCCCGCACGATCAGGATGAAGGCCGAGGAGACGAAGCCCACCGACATCATTCCGGGTATGGCCAGCGCCATGGTGGCCGGCGGGATCAGCATCAGGGCCGACTGGGTGACGGCGTAGGCCAAGGCGGAGGCGATCAGCGCCCTGTGCTTGCCGATCTTTTGCGCCAGCCAACCCCAGAAGGCTGCGCCGAGCAGGCCCGCGGTGATGAAGAACACCAGCAGGACGCCAGTCTGTTGGGCGCTGTAACCCCGCGCATCGTGGAAGAAGAACAGATAGAGCGCCGCGGTGGTGCCCGGCCCAAGGGCCATGAACAGGTCGGCGAAGATCAGCCGCGCCATCTCCGGGCGCTTCACCAGCGCCCAGTAGTCGGCCAGCGTCACCCGGTCCCTGGCGGTCTCGGGATTGACCCTCTCGGGCGTGATCAGCGTGCAGAGGGCCAGGCTGAGCGGCAGGGCGATGATGCAGAACCAGCCCATGGCGTGGACGCCGCTCGCGCCCGCCGCCTTCGGGCCCATGGCCAGCGGCAGCAACAGGATGAGAATGGCGCCGATGACGCCCACGGCCTGGATCACCCCATAGACCCGGGAGCGGTCGTGATAGTCGGTGGCCAGCGATGCGGCCCAGGCCGCCTGCGCCAGGGTCAGGATCGAGATGCCGATATAGAGCACCAGCAGCCAGCCGATCAGATAGAGCTCGGTGATGCCCGGCTGGGCCATGAACAGCATGTAGACGGCCAGCATGACGATGGGCGCGCCCAGGATGAGCCAGGGTCGGTAGCGGCCAAGTCGCGAGCGGGTTCGGTCCATGGCCATGCCGAGCAGGGGGTCCAGGGCCATGTCCAGCAGCCGCACGATGGTGAACGCGCCGCCCACCGCGGCCAGGGACAGGCCGATCTGGCCGGCGAAGAAGCGGGGCAGGTAGACTCCCATCACCAGGCCGATGGCGGCGATCGGGAGGGCGGTCGAGGCGAATGCCATGACCACGGGTAGGGACAGCCGGCGGCTGTCGGCGGAAATTGCCATAAGCGCCTCAAATGGTTCGCCCGGGAAAAATGGTCCGGGCCGGAGATCAAATTCTCGGGCGGCGACACCGCGCCGAGTCGTCAATATCGGTCCCAGGTTTCCCTGGGACCGGGGAAAAGAAAATAGTCAGGTTCGTCCAGCGGGAGTCACGGTGGCGGCCTCGCCGGTGACGCTCTCGATGATCGGGGCCTCGTCATAGAGGGCGTCACGTTCGTCGAGCTGGCGGCGGATGTCGGCATGACGCACGGCGCCCAGCTTGTAGCCGATCATGCAGGCGCCTCCGAGCATGACGAAGACCACCGGACCGATCAGGTAGGCGAGTTCCAGGTTGTGGATCGCCACGGGCGTGTTCACCGCGCCCTCCTTGGCGATGTAGCCCACCTTGTCGAGCACGAAGAAGGTCAGGCCGATCGAGAAGGCGCCGGCGATCTTCGTGGTCATGACGGTCATGGCGTAGAGCAGGCCCGCCCGCTCCTTGCCCTGTTCCAGCCGAACCTCGTCCGCCACGTCGGCGGTCATGGCGCGGGTCAGGACGTTGAAGCCGGCGGCGAAGAAACCCGCGACGAACATCGGGATCATGCCGATGGCCATGTTGCCCTGCGGGATGGCCATCAGGGAGACCAGGGTCAGCGAGTAGCCGGTGGTGGCGACCATGGTCGCGCAGTGCTTGGAGACCATAGTGGCCAGCCGGCCCATCAGCGGCGCGCCGACGAAGCCCGCCAGGATGTAGACTGCCAGCAGGATGCTGGCCTGGCCGGTGGTGAAGCCGCGGCTGTCGGTGAAGAAGAACAGGTAGAGCGCGCTCATCCAGCCGGGACCGAGCGACAGGCAGAGGTCGGCCAGCAGGATCCGCGCGAAGGACGGCCGCACGATCAGGGCGCCGTAGTCCCGAAGCCGGAACGAGTGGCCCTCGATCTCAGGGGCGATCTTCTCGGGCGTGCGCCAGACCACCAGGGCCGCGGCGATGGGGGTCAGCAGGAAGATGAACCAGCCCATGGTCGAGATGTTGCCGGCGTCCGACGCCCCGATGGCTTCGTTGATGATCGGGATGGCCAGCACCGAGGCGGCGCCCAGCACGCCGATGGCGGTCATGATCCCGAACAGGCGGGAACGGTCGTTGTAGTGCGGGGCGAGCGTCGCGGCCCAGGCCACGTGGGACAGGGTCAGGATCGAGTTGCCCAGGTACATGACCAGGAGCCAGAAGATCAGATAGCCGCGGCCGACCCCCTCGGGCGGCATGAACAGGAAGTAGATGCCGGCCATCAGGACCGGGACCCCCAGGATCGTCCAGACCCGGTAGCGGCCCCAGGCCGTGCGCGTCTTGTCCATCGTCCAGCCCAGCAGGCCATCGATGGGAATGTCGATCATCCGCACGATGAAGAAGGCCGCCCCGACCAGGGCCAGGTCGACGCCAAGATGGCTGGCGTAGTGACGGGGGAGATAGACCGAGACCGCGATGGCCACGGCCGAAATCGGCAGGCTCGTGGCCGCGAAGGCCAGGGCGGTGGACAGCGGTAGGAGGCCGGTTCGTGCCTTGGAGGCCTGGGTCAAGGTAGAGCTTCTCCCATGAGGTCTGCCACGCCTCTGGCGGGCGCGTTCGGAGGGTCAGGTTACGCGCGATAACCTAGGACGTCGCAAGTGAATTCGTTGAAACAAAACGGGCGGCGCCCTCATTCGAAGCCGCCGCCCGCCGAAAGCGCAATCTGGAGCCGGGCTTAGCCGCCCTGCATCTTGCGGAAGAACTTGCCGCTCTGCTCGCCGCCGTTGACATAGGCCTGCTGGCCGGCGGGATCGGAGATCTTGGCCCAGTTGTCGCGGACCTCTTCCACCGACAGGCCGCCCTCGCCGAGATAGACGCCCTCGGTCTCGTAGAGCCGGGTCATGGCGAAGGCGCCGGCGCCGGCGGTCAGGATGGCGCCCGTGGGGGCCTCCTCGGAGGCCAGGTAGACCACGCCGGGGGTGACATATTCCGGCTTCAGCTTTTCCAGCACCGCGGGCGGCATCAGGTTCTCGGTCATCCGGGTCGCGGCCACGGGGCTGATGGCGTTGATGTGGATGTTGTTCTTCTGGCCCTCGAGCTTGATGGTGTTCATGAAGCCGATGATGCCGAGCTTGGCCGCGCCGTAGTTGGCCTGACCGAAGTTGCCGTACATGCCGCTGGACGAGGTGGTCACCACGATGCGGCCGTAGTTCTGCTCGCGCATGATCTCCCAGACGGCCTTGGTCGGCTTCACGGTGCCCATCAGGTGGACGTTCAGCACCAGCTCGAAGTCGGCGATCTCCATCTTGGCGAACGACTTGTCGCGCAGGATGCCGGCGTTGGCGATCAGGATGTCGATGCGGCCCCAGGCGTCCATGGCCTGCTTGACCATCAGGGCGACGCCGGCGTCGTCGGTGACCGAGGAGCCGTTGGAGATGGCCTCGCCGCCGAAGGCCTTGATCTCGGCGACGACCGCGTCGGCCGCGGCCGAGGAGCCGCCCGAGCCGTCCATCGAACCGCCCAGGTCGTTGACCACCACCTTGGCGCCGCGCCGCGCCAGCTCCAGGGCGTGCTGACGGCCGAGACCGCCGCCCGCGCCCGTGACGATCGCCACCTTGCCGTCAAAGCGGATGTCCGCCATCGAAGTCTCCCGTCCGAACAGGGGTTTGAAAATCGGCCGGGTTGTGCGGCGCGGCGATGGGGACGTCAAGCGCCGCCCTTCGAACTACCGCGCGGCCAGCGTCGTCGCGCCCGGTCGCATGAACTTCACCAGCACGCGCTGGCCGATCAGGAAGGGCGCCGAATCGGCGCTGACCACCACCTCGACCACGCGGTCGTCGGTGCGTTCGCTAGGGTC
This sequence comes from Phenylobacterium sp. LH3H17, assembly GCF_024298925.1. NCBI lineage: Bacteria > Pseudomonadati > Pseudomonadota > Alphaproteobacteria > Caulobacterales > Caulobacteraceae > Phenylobacterium > Phenylobacterium sp. LH3H17. Next base: position 1,238,672 of record NZ_CP101283.1, read on the forward strand.
GTCGGACTGCAGCTTGCGGGCGCCGAAGACGGCGGCGCGGCGCATCACCTGGCCGGAGAAGACCTTCTTGGGGTCGGATTCCGGCGAGATCTGCACGGCCTGGCCGATGGAAACGTGGGCGAGCGAGCTCTCGGCGATCTCGGCGCGGACGATGCGCGGGGCCGAGGGCTCCAGGTCGAACATGTTGGAGACGTTCAGCGTCGAGGCGCCGGCGCCGGGATTGGCGTAGCGCCGCGCGATGCGGCCATCGGCCGGGGCGCGGATGATGGTCAGTTCCTGATTGTAGCGCGCCTCTTCCAGCGCGGCCTGGGCGGTCAGCACGGCGGCGCGCTGGGCTTCGAGATTGGCCTGGGCCTCACGGATCTTGTCGGCGGCCTGGTCCATGCGCTGGCCGGCCACGAAGTTGGTGGAGACCAGGCCCTGCAGGCGGGCGTGCTCACGCTGGGCGGAGGTGAGCTGGACGTTGAGCATGGAGATCTGGGCGCGGGCCTGGTGGACCGCGGCGGCGGCTCGGGCGGCGGCCAGGCGCGGTTCGTCGTCTTCCTGGCGGGCGAGTATCTGGCCTTTCACGACGCGGTCGCCCTCCTGGACAAGCACCTCGCGCACGATGCCGGCGCGGCGGGCGGCGACCTGGATGATGCCGCCTTCCACGTCGGCCTTGCCGTTGGCGATGGCCACATAGGGGCTCTTGGGCGCCTTGGCCGCGGCGACCTTGGCGGCCGCCTCCTGCTTGGCCTTGGCCTGGCTGGAATAGACGAACCCGCCGCCGCCCAGCACCACCAGGAGGAGGAGGGAGGTCAGCTTGATGCGGTGGGATTTCAGGAAGGCGAACATCTTGGGTCTCAGGCTCCGATGAGCTCGGGTTGGCGGTCGATGGCTTGGGCGGGCGCGTGGTCGGTACGCCGGTCGTCCAGGATCAGGCCGTCCTCGATATGGATGATGCGGTCGGCATAGGCCTCCAGCCGCGGGTCGTGGGTCACGCAGATCACGGCCGCGCCGTGCTCTTTCGCCGCCCGCTGCAGAAGCTTGATGACGATCTGGCCGTTCTCGCCGTCCAGCGCGCTGGTGGGCTCGTCGGCGAACAACAGGCGCGGCTCCTTGGCGAGCGCCCGGGCGATGGCCACCCGCTGCTTCTCGCCGCCGGAAAGCTCGGCCGGCCGCTGGTTGAGGCGTGCGCCCAGGCCCACCTCGGTGAGCGCCACGGCGGCGCGGTCGCGGGCCTCCTCGGGGGAGAAGCCCTTGTACTTCAGGATGGTCGTCACCTGCTGCAGGGCCGAGAGCGCCCCGAACAGGTTGAAGCCCTGGAAGATGAAGCCGCAGTGGTCGAGG